>CAZOIK010000463.1:0-3676 GCA_964579765.1 uncultured Bifidobacteriaceae bacterium | reverse complement strand
GGACGCTGGCGTTCACCGGCGACGAGGGGCGGCGCGTCATCGACGCGCTCTATCCTCCGTGGGCCCCCGCGCATCCGCGCCGGCGCTGGGTGCCGGCCGCCGAGCCGGCGCAGGTGATCGTCCGCCACGGCCCGCCCGTGACCGTCCAGGCGGTGCGCGTGCCGCGGCTGGTCGAGCTCGCGGCCGCGGCCGACGCGGTCGTCGAAGTCCTCGTCGCCGTCGGCGACACCGTCACCGAGTCCACGCCGCTCGCGCGCGTGTACGCCGCGCGCGGGCGGATCGACGAGGCCCGGCTAACGCGGACGATTGTGCTCGGCGTCGAGCGCACGTTCGAGCAGGATCCGAAATACGCGATTCGACTGCTCGTGGACATCGCCATCCGCGCGCTCTCGCCGGCGGTCAACGACCCGACGACGGCCGTGCAGGCGCTCGATCAGATCGGCGATCTGCTGCTGCGGCTCGGCCGGCGGCGCTTCGAGATCGACAGGTTCTGCGACGGCGCGGGCGTCCTACGCGTGCTGACGCCGTGTCCCGCGTGGGAGGATCTGCTGCGGCTGGCCTTCGACGAGATCGCCGCGTACGGCGCGACGAGCCTGCAGGTGATGCGCCGCATGCACGCGCTCGTGTCCGATCTGACGTCCACGGTCCCGGTGGAACGGCGAGCCGCGCTCGACCACTGGCACGCGCGCCTGCGCCGCAGCGTGATCGAACACTTCGTCGGTCGCGAACAGCGTGCGGCGGCGCTCGCCGAAGACCCGCAGGGTCTCGGCATTCCGCGCCGCGCCTCGAGCGCCTGACGCCGCGCTAGCGCCGTTCGCGTTCGGCCACGTCGCTGCCCGCATGCTGCTGCCGCTCGAGCGCCGCGCAGAGACGTTCGACGCGGTGCCAATCGCTGCAGTGCGTCGCCGACACGACGCGATGGTCGTGCTCGATCACGACGTCCCACCCGTCGTCGCGTCCCGGCACGACGCGATAGGCATCTGATCCATTGCTGTCGGAGTCGCGCTTCATTTGCGTTCTCCTTGAGGATCGCACCGCACGACGCGTGCCCCTCGCCGTCTGACCATATGCCGTGGCGGTCGTCGAGCGCTCGTGACGCGGCGGCGGCGGCGCGCACGAACGCCGTCGTCGCCGTGCGGGCACGCGCAATGCACGCGCGGGTGGTCGATGTTCCGGCCGCCGCCGCGCACGCGCACTACGCCGATTTGTCCTCTCCCTGGCGTTGCTTCCCGGCGCGTCATCTCATGTCGCGCGGCGGCGGCCGGCATCACGGGTTTCCGGCAGCACGAGCGTGCCGTCACCGTCATCGACCGTCAACTGCCATGGACACGATCTCAGCACTCTCAGACGACGCACAGTCCCACACGGATCGGCTGATCGCCGATCTCGCGGCGACGCTGCTCCGCGTGGACGCCGACGAGGCCGCGCCGGCAATCGACGAGGCGCTGCGGCGCGCGGGCGAACAGCTCGACGTCGATCGCTGCACGCTCCTCGAGTGCGCCGTGGCCGGCGCGCCCGTGGACGCCGCGTTTCACTGGGTGCGCGAGGGCGCCGCGGCTGCCGACCCCGAGGAAGACGTCCCGGCGATCGCGGCGCTCGTGGACGACTGGCGCGTCGAGGGCGACGCGCTCGTGCTCGAGCGCATTCCGGGCGATCTGCCCGTCCACGTGCTCGGCGCGATTCCCGAGGACGCGCTGCGGCGGATGACGATGACGTCCGCCGTCGTGATTCGCGTCGTCGTGCCGGCAGGCGGCGGCACGCTGACCTGCGCGCTGGTCGCGGGCGTCGTCGCCGATCACCGGTGCTTCAGCGACGCGTATGTCGAGCGGCTGCGGATTCTGGCGGCGAGCGCGGCGGCGGCCCTGGCGCGCCGGCGCCAGCAGCGCGCGCTCGCGCAGAGCCGCGTGGAGATCGCCCAGCTGCGCGCCCGCGTGGACGGGACGTCCACGGCGGCCGCGCCGGCGCGATCGGCCATCGAGGGGTTCGACGACATCGTCGGCAACAGCCCGGCGCTGCGGCGCGCGCTGATGCTGCTGCAGGAAGTGGCGGCGACCGACAGCACGGTGCTGTTGCTCGGCGAGACGGGCACCGGCAAGGAGCTGTTCGCCAAAGCGCTGCACGCGCGCAGCGCGCGGCGCCGCTTCTCGATCGTGTCGGTCAACTGCGCCGCGCTGCCGCCGACGCTGATCGAGAGCGAGCTGTTCGGCCACGAGCGCGGCGCGTTCACCGACGCGATCACGCAGCGCCAGGGACGCTTCGAGCTCGCGCACCAGGGGACGCTGTTCCTCGACGAGATCGGCGACCTGCCGCTGGAGCTGCAGGCGAAGCTGCTGCGCGTGCTGCAGGAAGGGGAGTTCGAGCGCCTCGGCGCGTCGCGCACGCGGAAGGTGGACGTGCGCGTCGTGGCGGCGACCCACCGCGACTTGAAGCGCGCCGTCGGCGCCGGCGACTTCCGCGAGGATCTCTACTACCGGCTCAACGTGTTTCCCATCCGGCTGCCGCCGCTGCGCGAGCGGCGCGAGGACATTCCGGCGCTCGTGTGGGCGACGATCGACCGGCGGCAGCACGCGCTGCGGCGTTCGGTGACGCGCGTGCCGCAGGCGGTCATGGAGGCGCTGCAGCGCCACGAGTGGCCGGGCAACATCCGGCAGCTCGAGAACGTCGTCGAGCGCGCGCTGATTCACTCGACCGGCGACACGCTCGTGCTCGCCTCCGACGACATCGACGACGCGGCGGCCGAGTCGGAGGACCAGACGGCGCTGTCGTCGATCGAGCGGGCGCACATCGAGAAAGTGCTCCGCGAGTGCGCGTGGCGCATCAACGGCGCCGGCAACGCCGCCGAGCGCCTGGGCCTGCATCCCAACACGCTCCGGTTCCGCATGCAGAAGCTCGGCATCGTCCGCGGCCAGCCCGCGGCGGCGCCGCCGCCTCGGCAAATCGCTCCGCGAACATCGTGATCGTCGGTCGGGCCTCGAGTTCCGTACGACCGGGCCCGCATCACCGGCTGCAGTGACCGCGCACCGGGCCGCCGTGAGCGGCGGCAGCCGGCGCGCGCGTGTGTCGATGCGAGGTGTGTGCGTGCGGCGGGGAACACGTTTTGATGGCGATCGAGATCAGCAGCGCGTCGCGATCGAGGCGTTGCGGAAAGCAGGTGCGGGGATGAAGACGATCGTCATGTTCATGATGCTCGGCGCAGCCTCCGCTGCGTGGTCGCCGGCGGCCGCCGCCGATCGGCCGCAGACGACGAAGTACTACGTGGACGTGCAGGGACACCTCGCGCCGGTGAGCGGCGCGCTCGAAGCGAAGCTCACGTTCAGCGCGCCCGTGCAGGTGCCGAGGAAGGAGTTGCCGGCCGGCACGTACATCTTCCGGATGCTCAACCCGACGACGATGACGGTGTTGAGCGAAGACCGCATGAAGACATACGCGACGTTCTCGACGACGCCGACCGTCCGCCGCCACGACCTGAGACGGGCGCAGCTGCGGTTCGAGCGGATGTCGGCGGACGAGCCGCCGCGGCTGATCGGCCTGTATGTTGACGGCTCGGCGACGGGCTACCAGCCGCTGTATCCGAAGCTGCGCCGGAACGCGAGCGCGCCGGTGGCGACCTCGGGCGTCAAGTGACCGTCGGGCGATGAGCGGCGTCGATCGCATCGCGTTCATCGGCGACCGGCAG
>CAZOIK010000462.1:0-21856 GCA_964579765.1 uncultured Bifidobacteriaceae bacterium | reverse complement strand
GACGTTCCAGCCGGCCGAGGTGAGATCCGAAAAAAACCGCTCCGGCCGCGCGATGCCGGCGAATGCGAACACCCGCGACTCGTTGGGCACGACCACCGTGTCGTCCGTGCCGACGATCCGCGGCGGCAGGAGCGATCGCGTGACGTGATACGCGTTGCGGACGTGGAGCGCGCGCGCAATGCGCTCGGCCGCGTCCTGATAGCCCGCGTCCACAAGCAGCGCATCCGCGCTCGCCGCGCTCGACAACGGCTCCCGCAGCCGCCCGTACGGCAGCGGCTCATCCGCGAGATCGTGCTCGCCGGTCACGACGAGATCGACGTCCCGCGCCAGACGCAGATGCTGGAAACCGTCATCGAGGATGTGGACGGTCGCGCCGAGACGATGTTCGGCGAGCCGGCCTGACGCGTATCGATCCGCGCCGACGACGACACGGACACCGCGATCGACAAGAGCGCGGGCCAACATGAGCGGCTCGTCGCCCGCGGCGTCCACGTCGACGAGCACCTGGCGCCCGTCCGACACGATCGTCGGCGCCGCGCGCGGCGACTTCCTGCCGTAGCCGCGCGAGAGGATTGCGGGCGCGTAGCCCGCGTCCGCGAGCACGCGCGCGAGATGTTCCACGACGGGCGTTTTGCCGCTGCCGCCGACGCGCAGATTGCCGACGCTGATCACCGGCCGCTCGAGCCTGCGCTGCCGCTCGGGGTGCGCGGCGTACCAGCGCCGGCGCCAGCCGGCGGCCGCGCCATACAGCGTGCTGAGCGCGTGCGCCAACTACTGCACCAGCCGGAACGGTCGGATGTTGCCTCCGGCGCCGCCCGCCGGCGGCAGCAGATCGTCGATGACGGCGAGCGTCTTGTCCTTGGCGCCGCGGTTGGCCTCGACCAGCGCGCGCGCCGCCGCGCCGAGGCTCGCGCGGTGCACCGGATCGCGCACCAGCCCGAGCATCGCGTCGTCGAGATCACGATCGGAGGCGACCTGGATCGCCGCGCTCTTGGCGACGAACGTCTCCGCGATCTCGCGGAAGTTCTGCATGTGCGGGCCGAAGAGGATCGGCTTGCCGAAGATTGCCGGCTCCAGGATGTTGTGGCCGCCGTGATCGACGAGGCTGCCGCCGACGAACACGACTGTGGCGAGCTGGTACAGCTGCGCGAGCTCGCCGATCGAGTCGAGCACGATGACGTCGGCCCGCGGCTCGGCGTCAATCGGCAGCTCCGAGCGTCGCGCCACCACGAACCCTGCCTCGCGCGCGATGCGCTCGACCTCGCCGAACCGCTCCGGCGCGCGCGGCGCGAGGATGCACGCCGCATGCGTCTGCGTCGCCTTGATTTTCGCGAACGCGCGGAGGACCGCCGCCTCCTCACCGCGCATCGTGCTGCCAGCGACGACAACCGTGCGATGTGAGGAGATGCGGAAGAACCGGAGCACGCGCTCGCGCGGCTTGCCGTGACCGCCTGGCGCCGGCAACTGGAGCGAGTCGAACTTCAGGCTGCCCGTGACCGTAACGCGCGAGGGATCCGCGCCGAGATCGATCAGCCGATGCGCCGATTCCTCGCTCTGCATGCAGAAGCGATCGACGTCCGCGAGCACGCGGCGGAACAGCGGGCGCACGAGCTTGTAGCGCGGGTACGACCGCGTGGAAATCCTGCCGTTGATCATCACCGTCCGGACGCCGCGGCGCCTGCACTCGTGCAACAGGTTCGGCCAGATCTCGGTCTCCATCATGATGAAGAGCCGCGGCTTGACGAGATCGAGCGTGCGCCGGACGATGACCGTCCAGTCGAACGGGAAGTAGAAGACGCCGTCCACGAGGTGACGCAGGCTCGACTTCGCGACCTGCTGCCCCGCCAACGTCGTCGTCGAGAGATAGAGCCTGAGGCGCGGATAGCGCGCCTTCAGGTCGGCGGCGAGGGCGCGCGCCGTCAGCGCCTCGCCCACCGACACGGCGTGAATCCAGATCGACGGCTCGGCGTCCACGTTGAACGACACGGGAAGATAGCCGAGCCGCTCGCGCAGGTTGCCGACGTACTTCTTGTAGCGGATCGCCTGGTACACGAAGTACGGCGAGAGGAACACGAACAGAACGAGCGAGAGCGCGCTGTAGAGGACGTACATCGGGCTGCCGGTATTCCGGTAAGTGTACATCCGTTGGCAATTGACCCTCCGCGGAGGCGTTCACTAAAATGACCTGTTTGGCATGGAGGATTCGACGATGCCTGTGAGGGTTGGGATCAACGGATTTGGACGCATCGGCCGCAACATCATGCGCGCCGCGCTCGGCGACAACAACATCGATTTCGTCGCGGTGAACGATCTCACGAACGCCGCGACGCTCGCGCACCTGCTGAAGTACGACTCGGTGCTCGGCAACATCCACGCGACCGTCGAAGCCAAGGGCGACGCGATCTCGGTAGACGGCGACGAATTCAAGGTGCTGTCGAAGCGCGATCCCGCCGAACTGCCGTGGAAGGACCTCGGCGTGGACGTGGTCTTCGAATCGACCGGCCTCTTCACCAATCGCGACGCCGCCGCCAAGCACATCGCCGCCGGCGCGAAGAAGGTCGTCATCACGGCGCCGGCCAAGGGTCCGGACATCACGGTCGTCCTTGGCGTCAACGACGAGAAGTACGATCCCGCCAAACACCAGATCATCTCGAACGCGTCGTGCACGACGAACTGCCTCGCGCCGCTCGCGAAAGTCCTCCACCAGACCTTCGGCATCAGGAACGGGTGGATGACGACGATCCATTCGTACACGAACGACCAGCAGCTGCTCGACCTGCCGCACAAGGATTTGCGCCGTGCGCGCGCGGCGGCGCTGTCGATGATTCCGACGACGACCGGCGCGGCGGTCGCCGTCGGGGAGGTGCTGCCCGAGCTCAAGGGCAAGCTCGACGGCTTCGCGATGCGCGTGCCGACACCGAACGTGTCGGTCGTCGATCTCGCTGCGATGCTGAACAAGAACACGAGCGCCGAAGAAGTGAACGCGGCGCTGAAAGCGGCGGCCGACGGCCCGATGAAGAACATCCTCGCGTATTCGACGGCGCCCCTCGTGTCGATCGACTTCAAGGGGAACGCCCACTCGTCGATCATCGACGCCGAGTACACGAAGGTCATGGACGGCAACTTCGTGAAGGTCCTGTCGTGGTACGACAACGAGTGGGGCTACTCGAACCGCTGCGTCGATCTGCTCCGGCTGCTCGTGAAGAAAGGGCTGTGAGCGACCGGATCCGCCTCGGACCCGTCGATGCCTTCTCTCGGTTTCCTGCCGTCATCAGCGAGGGCTCCCGGAGCTACTTTCTGGTGCGGCAGGCGTCCGGGTTCGCGCTGCTCTCGAACGTCTGCCCGCACCAGGGCGGCGCGGTGTACGACAAGGGCACCTGCTTCGAGTGCCCGCTGCACGGCTGGCAGTTCGATCGACTGACGGGACGCTGCCTCAATGCGCCCAGCCGATCGCTCGCGGCAATTCCCGTGGCGGTGGAAGACGGCGTTCTGTTCGCCGAACTCCCCGCGCCAGGCCACGTCGAGCGCGTCGCGCACGGCGGACGCTCCGCGAAAGCCGGGCTCACGATTCACCTGCACTCGCACGCGTGCCTCGAGATCTCGTACGAAGGCTTCACGCTGCTCACCGATCCCTGGCTCGACGGACCGGCGTTCCTGGGCGCGTGGGCGCCCTCGCCCGCTCCCGACGCAAGCGGGGCGGACCTGCGGCCCGACGCGATCGTCATCACGCACGAGCACTCGGATCATTTCCATGAACCGACGCTGCGGCTCTTCGACAAACGGACGCCGATCTTCGTCCCCGACTTCCCCAACGAGCGCCTGCCGAAGCGGCTCGCCGCACTCGGCTTCGTCGACGTGCGCCGCATGCGGTTCGGCGAACGGACGCGCGTGCGCAAGCAGTGGACGCTGACCGCCTTTGAGCCGGCGAGTGCCTGGAACGACGCGTTCGTCCTCATCGATATCGACGGCTTCTGCGTCTTCGACATCAACGACGCTGGCGTGAACGCGCGCATCGCGAAGATGGCCGGTCCGGTGGACGTCCTCGCCGTGCAGTTCTCCGCCGGCGCGTCCGGGTACCCGTGGACGTGGGCGCATCTGTCGGACGAAGCAAAGGTCGAGATCTCGCGAAAGGCCTGCCAGGGCAAGCTGCAGCTGATTCGTGAGGCGACGGCGACCTACGGCGCGTCGTCCGTGCTGCCGTTCGCGTCGCACTTCGCGCTCTGGCATCCGTCGCACCGCACGTACGCGTCGCTCATGGCGCGCAACACGCTCGCGGACGTGAAGCAGACGCTTGCCGACACTGACGTTGACGTCGTCGATCTGCTGCCCGGCGACGCGTGGGACGTCGGCAAGGGCGTCATTCGACGCGCGGCTGAACCCGCGCCTTCCGTCGATGAGATCGCACCCGAGACGTTCGCTGCCGCACAACCGTCCAACGAGCGCCTGTCACGCGACGAGCTGGCGGCGCATCTGCTCAGGCTGAACGACGTGCCGGAGATCGCGTTCTGCGAGGACGTCGTCGTCCGCATCCAGGCCGAGTCGAGCGCCGAGCCGGCGTGCTCGATCGACATTTCCTTCGAGGTCTCCGGAGGCAGCCTGTCGATGCTCGACAGCGCCGCCGAGACGCCGAATCTACGCATCACGATGCCGCTCGCCGTCGCCACCGCCGTCGTCCGTCAGGAACTGTCGTGGGACGAGGCGTTCATCGGCTACTGGTGCCGGTTCGATCGCAACCCGAACGTGTACCACTCGGGCTTCTGGCGGCTGTTCCAGGCGCCGTATTACAAGCGGCCGATCGACGTGAAGGCGTCGGCGCCGCCCGCCATTGACGCGACGTCCACAATCGCCGAGCTCCTCGAGACACACGGCGATCGCGCCGATCGCATCCTGCGGCGCTACGGGCTCTATTGCCTCGGCTGCCAGCACTCGACGGCCGAGTCGCTCGAGATGGCGGCACGCCAGCACGGCATCGAGCGGAAGCGCTGCGACCTTCTCATCAAGGAGCTGAGGCAGGCATTCCATGGCGAAGCTGTCGATTAGAGATCTCCCGCTCGAAGGCAGACGCGTGTTCATCCGCGTCGATTTCAACGTGCCGCTGAAGAACGGCGTCATCGGCGACGACACGCGCATCCGCGCGTCGCTGCCGACGATCCGCTATGCGCTCGACCACGGCGCAACTGTCGTGCTCGCGAGCCATCTCGGACGTCCGAAGGGCAAGCCGAATCCGGACTTCAGCCTGCGGCCGGTCGCTGATCGGCTGTCGCAGTTGCTCGACGTGCCGGTCGTGTTCGCGGACGACTGCGTCGGCGAGGCGGCCGCGAAGGCGGTCAGTTCGGCGCAGGCCGGCAGCCGCGTCGTTCTGCTCGAGAACCTGCGCTTTCATCCCGAAGAAGAGAAGAACGACTCGGGATTCGCCAAGGCGCTGGCCGCGCTCGCCGATCTGTATGTGGACGATGCGTTCGGCGCCGCGCATCGGGCGCATGCGTCGGTCGAGGCCATCACGCACGTGCTGCCGAAGGCGGCGGCGGGTCTGCTGATGGAGCAGGAGCTGCGCTATCTCGGGCACGCGCTCGAGTCGCCCGAGCGGCCGTTCGTCGCGATCCTCGGCGGCGCGAAGGTGTCGGACAAGATCGAAGTCATCGAGAACATGCTCGGCAAGGTCGATCGCCTGATCATCGGCGGCGCGATGGCGTATACCTTCTTCAAGGCGCGCGGACTGCCCGTGGGCAGGTCGCTCGTCGAAGACGACAAGCTCGAAGCCGCGCGGAAGATCGACGCCGACGCGGCGGCAAAAAAAATTACGCTCGCCCTCCCTGTCGATCACGTCGTCGCCGACAAGGTCGATGCGAGCGCCGCGACGGCCGTGCTGAAGGTGGGCGACGCGGCGATCGGCGATCGCATGGGGCTCGACATCGGCCCGGAGACGATCGCGCACTACGAGCGTCTGCTCGCCGACGCAAAGACGGTCGTCTGGAACGGCCCCATGGGGGTATTCGAGATCGACAAGTTCGCGGCCGGCACGAACGCTGTGGCCAGAGCCGTCGCCAACGTGAAGGGCACGACGATCATCGGCGGCGGCGATTCCATTGCGGCGGTCAAGAAAGCCGGGATGGCCGACCGCATCACGCACATCTCGACCGGCGGCGGAGCGTCGCTCGAGTTTCTCGGCGGCCGCACGCTGCCCGGCGTCGCCGCACTATCGGACAAATAACGTGCGCACACCATTCATCGCCGGCAACTGGAAGATGTTCAAGACCGGCGCCGAGGCGTCGGCTTTCGTGACCGATCTGCGCTCGGCCGTCCAGGACGCCCGGGGCGTGCAGATCGTCGTCGGCCCGCCGTTCACCGCGCTTCATGCCGCAGCGCAGGCGGCGCGCGGCAGCAACATCGAGGTCGCCGCGCAGGATCTGCACTGGGAGAAGCAGGGCGCGTTCACCGGCGAGATCTCCGCGACGATGATCAAGGAAGCCGGCGCGGTGTTCGTCATCATCGGACATTCCGAACGCCGGCAGCTCTTCGGCGAAACCGACGCCATCGTCAACCGCAAAGTGCAGTCGGCGATCGCGCAGGGTCTGACGCCGATCATGTGCGTCGGCGAGACGCTCGCCGAGCGCGAGCGCAACGAGACGCTGGCGGTACTCGACCGGCAGATCAAAGGCGGGCTGGACGGCGTGACGGCCGACCAGCTGGCGGCGCTCGTGATCGCGTACGAGCCCGTGTGGGCCATCGGCACCGGCCGCACGGCGACCGCCGCGCAGGCGCAGGAAGCCCATGCGCACATCCGCACGCGGCTGCGCCAGTGGTTCGGGGCGGACGCGGCGGATCGCTGCCGGGTGCTCTACGGCGGCAGCGTCAAGCCCGACAACATCCGCGAGCTCATCGCAGAACCTGATGTGGACGGGGCGCTCGTCGGCGGGGCGAGCCTCGAGGTCCGGAGCTTTGCTGATATAGTTAAAGGTTCAGAGCTCAAGAAATGATTCTCTACTACTCGGTCACGACCATCTACGTCATCGTCTGTTTTCTGCTGCTGATTGTCGTGCTGATGCAGCAGGGCAAGGGCGACATGGGCGCCGCTTTCGGCGGCGGCGGCACGTCGGCGGCGTTCGGCGCGCGCACGGGCGCAACGCTGCTGACGAAGCTGACGACCATCTTCGCCGTGCTCTTCATGCTCGGCGCGCTCGTCCTCGCGATTCTCGGCCAGCGCGGTCCGCGCTCGCTGGTCAGCGGCACGCCCGCTCCGCCGCTCACGACGACGCAGAAGCCGCTGCCTGGCGTGCCTGGCAGTCCGGGACCGGCCAATCCCGCGCAAGCGCCGTCAACGCCTGCGCCGCCGACACCTCCGCCCGCGCCACCCAAGTAGCGCGGCCCGTTCAGGCCGCGACGCGCATTCAAAACACACAGAACGACGGCGACCCGCCGGGCTCCAGAATTTTGACTGGAGCTCTGACGCGGTCGGCCGCGATTCGATCGCAGGTGGCGATCTCGGTGACGACAACCCCGTTCGGTGGGCACACCTGCTGCGCCTGCGCCGGCGTGTCGAAGTACGTCGCGCGCCGCTCGAGCGGCTCGACCGCGTTCTTTCGCACGTAGAACTTCCAGTACCAATCGACCAGCGGGTTCACGCCGCGGCTGATGCACACGCTTCCGCGCGCGGGGTTCGCGCGCACCTCGTCGATGGCTGTCTGCAGCGCGCCGCGGATGTTCTGCTCGAAGTAGGACGAGGAGCGCTGGCGATAAGGCCCCAGGTAATCGGAGTAGAAGCGCGCGAATGACAGCGGCAGCAGCACTACGAGCATCCACACTCCGGCGCGCAGCCACGGCCGTCGATCCGCGGAGACACGCATCACGAAGTACGCGACCAAAATCGCGGCAAACGGCGCCAGCGACATCACGCGCTGCACGGCCCCGTGCTCGTCGACGATCGACGCCGCGAGCGGAGAGACGAAGAAGGCCGTCAGCGCGAGCCACGCGAACCACTCCACATCGCGCCTCAAGACGTAGACGATGGCGGCCGGGAGCAGAATCACGAACGGCACGAGGAAGAAGCCCGTCTCACGAGTCGATTGCACGAGGCTTCCAGCCCCGGAAAAGAACAGCATCGACGGGTTGAGGTAGCTGAAGTACACGTCGGCGCGCGCGCCGAGACTCGTCCAGCTCACGATCTCGTGGGCTCCTTGCAGCGGCGAGAAGCGCTTCGCGTCGTAGACCTTGTACATGTTCGCGACGTCGCCGACGTAGCCGGGATGGGTGACGACGAACAGGACGAACGGCAGCACGCAGATCGCGAAAGCCGCGGCGAGCACTGCATACGCGCGGACGCGGCGCACTCCGGCCCTCGCCAGCAGCCATGCAGTAAGCGCGAGGTACAGCGGCATCAGCAGGACGCTGGCGCCGTACGTGTACAACCCCAGGCCGAGGCTGATGCCGGCGAGCGCCGCCCACCGGTCATCCGCGGTGGAACTCTCGAAGAATCGCGCGAGACAGATCAGCCAGCATCCGATCGCGACGAGCGGGTAATGGTGATCGGTTGACAGCCGGCTGTCGATGAAGAGCGCGGGAGTGAGCGCGAGCAGGCCGGCGGCCAGCGCGGCGAATCCGCGATGCCTGAGCACGCGGCGACAGAACGCATAGATCAGAAAGACCGCGACGAGCGATGCCGTGGCGCTCGATGCCCGGATGGCCGTTTCGGTCGTGCCCAAGACGCGGACGAACAGCGCCGTGAAATACACGTGCGCCGGCATGTTCCAGTACACGCCGGACATCGGCATCATCAGGGGCAGCATGCGGCCGTCGACGTCGCGCAGGTGCCAGGCGATCTCATGAGCGACGACGCCGAACATGGCCTCGTCGTGCGCGAGATAGATGGGCGCGTCGCCGATCCGATAGTAGTAAAGGAACGCCAGCGCCGCGAAGCCGAGCGCGACCAGCGCACGCGGACGCATGCCGCTCATCCCGCGCGGGTGGACAACCGGATGGACGCGATCAGATCGTCCACCTTGAACGGCTTCGACAGACAGGCGTCGCAGCCAGCCTCGATCGCCTCCGCGCGCCGGAGCGTCGCGGGATCGGCCGTCAGCGCGATCACGGGCACCGCACAGCCCTGGCGGCGCAGTGCGCGCGTGGCCTGCAGCCCGTCCATATTGGGCATGCGCAAGTCCATGAGTACGACGTCGAACGGCATTGAGAGGGCGCGCGCCAACGCTTCGCGTCCGTCGAGCGCGGATTCGACTGTCGCGCCCGCGCCCTCGAGCGACGTCCGAAGCGAGTGGTGCATGTCGCGGTGATCCTCGGCCAGCAGAATCCGCACGCCGGCGATCGAGCCGGCGTTCAAAGGCTCGGGTTCAAGCGGCTCCGGCCGCGGCGGTGCGATCAAAGGCTTCAGCGTGAGCCGGAACGTCGTGCCCTCGCCGAGCGCGCTGCGCAGCAGCACGAGGGAGCCACCGAGTTGCTCCGCGAGTTTTCTCGAGATCGCAAGACCGAGACCGTTGCCGCCGTAGGCCCGGGTGATCGACGCGTTCGCCTGCTCGAAAAGCTCGAACACGTGCGCCTGCTCCTCCGGCGCGATGCCGACGCCCGTATCGGCGATGTCGATCGTCCACTGCGCGCCGCCGGCCGCGGATTCGCTGGCGCGCATCGAGACCACGATGCCGCCGGCGTCGGTGAACTTGACCGCATTGGCGACCAGATTCACAAGAATCTGCCGGAGTCTGTAGCGGTCCGTCCGGATCACGCCGAACGCGTCCTCGGTCACGTCGACACGAATCTCGAGGTTCTTCGCGCGGCTCTCGATCTCGACGCTCGAGAGGACGTCGCGCACGACGTCGATGACGGAGACGGGCTCCGGGTTGAACACCATCTTGTGGGCGTCGAGCCTGGCGAGATCCAGCAAATCGTCGAGCAGGGACATCACGGCCTGGCCGTTGGCCTGCAGCCGCTGCACCAGATCGGCGTGGTCTTTCTGCGTCAGCGTGCGCGACGCCAGGAGCTCGGCGATCGACAGCATCGCGGCAATGGGCGTGCGGATCTCGTGGCTCATGTTGCGCAGGAACACGTTCTTGGCGTTGCTCGCGCGCTCGGCCGCGGCCGCGCGCTCTTCCTGCGCCTCGACGATGCGCGCCGTGGCCCAGGCCAGCTCGCCGACGAGCACGTTGATGCCGTACGCGATCGCGTCGAACTCGTCGTGCCGCCCTGAAATTGGCAGGCGCTTCTCGAGATCGCCCGCTGCCATCATCTCGAGCGTCTTGAGGAAGTCGGCGATCCGCGCGTCCGGCGAGGCGGACATCAGAGGTACTCTCGCAGCCACTTCAGCGCCTTCGTCTCGTCCGCGAAGAGCTGGGTGGGGATGCCCGGCCGCGCGACCCGCAGATAGACGTTGCCCATCATGCGGCCGAACGGGCTGGCTTCGACCAGGAGCGCGAGCGCGGAGAAACAGTCCACCAGCGTCTGCCCGGAATAGTGATGCCTGGCGTCGGCGTCGAGCGGCTGGGCTTCGCGGATGTCGATCAAAAGTGGGCGGCGGGCGCCGGCTGTCTCGGACACGGCTGTCGCCAGGTTCTCTTTCGCATCGCCCAGCGACTGGCGCGCACCGTCATCGATGCGGACGATGACCAGCCCCTGAGCGTTCAGGTCGATCTGCGCTGTCCTGGTGTGCGGCATGGCGATCCCGGCGAGCCGGAATCTTAGCGCCTGATGTCATTGGTGCGGAAGGGGGGATTCGAACCCCCACGCTCTTGCGAGCGCCAGCCCCTCAAGCTGGTGCGTCTGCCAGTTCCGCCACTTCCGCGTGGGCAGAACTCTCAGTATATGCGAGCGCCTCGGGCGGCAACAACCGCGCGCCGCGCCTGCTATTGCTCGCGCAGCGCCGGCTTCGACAGGTACGTCTTGGACGCCGCCTCGTCCTTGAGAGGCGTCACTTTGTCCGGATCGATGCGGACCATCAGGTAGTCGATGTGGTCGTCGATCTTCGTGAACAGATGCCCCGTGCCGGCCGGGATCACGACGACGTCGCCCGGTTTGAGGTTGTAGGTCTTGCCGTTCCGAATCTCCGACCCATTGTTGCCGGGGCCGTTGAACTGCACAACGGTCAGCAGCGTGGACGGCCGTCGCTGTCTGTTGGTGATATCGGGGCCGAGCACCAGCGTCGCCGTCCCGTCCACGACGTGGTAGACCTCGCTGACCTGGTCGTGCTCCGCGACGGAATTCTTCGCCGGCGCATCGAGGCGGCCGCGGTGCACCATGCCGATGCCGATGTGCGCCTTGCCGATCTCGACGTCGCGCACCTGCTGGTCGAGGAGTTTCTCGTCGATCGCCTTCTTCGTATACGCCTGCAGTTCGCCCGCCGGGATGTAATAGCCGGGACACATCGTGCAGGTCGGTTGCGGATCCGTCGGGTTGATCCGCGCCTGCGCAGCAAGCGTCGCGACCACCGCTGCCGCGCCGACTGCAGCGGCTAATGCTTTTGCGGCCATACCACCCCCTGTTCCTTCTTCGTCACCGGCTTGAGGCCTTTATATAGGAAGCGTTGAATCCGGGCGCCGCTGTAGGTCTCGGTCGCGTAGAGGTTGCCCTTCGAATCCGTGGCGAGATTGTGCACGCCATAGAACTCGCCGGGCTGCCGCCCGCCGTCGCCAAACGTCGTGAGCACTTCGAGCGTGCTGCGCAGGACGACGTGAATCTGTTCGTTCACGCCGTTCGCCATGTAGATGTAGGTCTGCTGCGGATCGCGCGAGAAGGTCATGTCCCACACCGATCCCGATCGGAACGTCTCGCGGTCGAAGAACGCCTCCTTCACGAACGTGCCGTCGGTGCGGAACACCTGCACGCGATCGTTCACGCGATCGCAGACGTAGACAAACCGGTCATTCGACACGATCGCGCAGTGCACCGTGTTGAACTGCTTCGACGGCGGGTTCTTCGGGTTGTACGCCGGCATCTTCTCGTCGCTCGGGCGGTTGCCGTACGCGCCCCAGTGCCGCTTGTATCGGCCGGTGTCAGCGTCGAAGACGATGACGCGGCGGTTGCCATAGCCGTCGCCGACGTAGACCTCGTTCGCGGCGACGTCTTCCCAGATCTTCGTCGGCTTCCACAGGTTCTCCGTGTCGTTGCTGCCGTTGTGCATGCCGTGCCGGCCGATCTGCAACAGGAACTTTCCGGCGCCGTCGAACTTGAGGACCTGCGTGTCCTTGTCGCCGTTTCCGGCGAGCCAGACGTTGCCGCGGTGATCGACCGTGATGCCGTGGTTGCTGTCGGGCCAGTCGTAGCCGTTGCCGGGTCCGCCCCATGACTTCACCAGGTTTCCAGCCTGGTCGTAGACGAGCACGGGCGGCGCCACCTTGCAGCACACGCCGATCGGCATCGGCTCCGACGTCGTCGATCCGCTCGATCGAGCGGCGGGCTGCGCCTCGTCGTCTCTGCCGCGTGCGTCGCCCACCATGATGTCGGCCGCCTTGAAATTCGCTTCGACCGTGTTGGGCCTGTGGATCGTCCAGACGTCGTCCTGCGCGTCCACCGAAACGCCGATCGTCGAGCCGGTCACCCAATGGTGCGGCAACGGCTTTGGCCAGTACGGATCGACCTCGAAGGACGGCGCCATCACCGTCGTCGTCTTCTGCGCCGAGAACGCCGCGGCCGATGCGGCAATCAGCAGTCCGGCAGCCAGGGCGGATTTCATCATCGCCTCCAAGTCGGCATAGGATACGCCCTATGAAGCCGTCGCACCTCGTCTCTTTGGCCGCGCTCGCGATCGCGCTGTCGTCGCCGGCCGCCGCGCAGTGGCCCGATCGTCAAAGTCCGAAAGTGCCTCGCACCGCGGACGGCAAAGTCAACTTCGACGCGCCGCCGCCACGCGCGGCCGACGGCCATGTCGATCTCACAGGCGTCTACGAAAACCTCTGGTTCTACGAGGGGAAGATCGGGCAGCCGCCGGCATCGCCGCCCGGTGAGCCGCCGCAAACGACGTTCGCCGAGATCGGTGCCGGCTTCAAGGACGGGCTGCCATTCCAGCCGTGGGCGCGGGCGCTGCACGACCAGCGCAAGGCGTCGAACGCCAAGGACAACCCCGACGCGCACTGCCTGCCCATGGGGCTGATGCAGTTCCACATCCATCCGCAGCCGCGCAAGATCGTCCAGACGCCGGATCTCATCATCATTCTGTACGAAGGCAACGCCGGCATCCGGCAGATCTTCACGGACGGCCGCGCACTCCCGAAGATCGGCGACGTCCAGCCGTGGTGGTACGGCTACTCGGTCGGCCACTGGGAGGGCGATACGCTCGTCGTCCAGACGAACAACTTCAGGGACGACGGATGGCTCGACATCAACGGCAGCCCGCTGACCGATCAGGCGACGCTCACGGAGCGGTATCAGCGTCTGAGCTACGGCACGCTGCGCGTTGACGTCACGATCGACGACCCGAAGGCGTATACCAGGCCGTTCACGGTACGGCTCAACCAGAAGGTCGTCCCCGACGAAGAACTGATCGAGTTCATCTGCGCCGAGAACGAGCGATCGACGGCGCACATGGTCGGAAAGTAGGCCGACATACAGCCGAGGTGGCGACCGTCCGATACATGTCGGAGCACTCCCCAGCGACGGAGGTTTCGACATGCGTCGGTTTACGGTCGTCCTGTGCGCCCTGATCGTGGGCGTCCTTTCTTCGCGAGTCGCAGCGGCGCAGACGCTGCAGCTGCCGTCATTCGCGCCGACGGGCACGCCCGCTCCAGCGACGGCGGCGACGCCGGACGAAGGCGTCGGCCAGTTCCGACCGCGTCCTGTTAACAACGGTCTCCCGAGATTCGGCATCGGCGTCAAGGCCGGCACGCTCGGCATCGGCCTTCAGGTGGGCACGGCGCTCGCCTCGCGTGTGAACCTCCGCGGCGGCGCAAACTTTTTCAACTACAACGACACGCTGAACGACGACGGCATCGACTACCACGGCACGCTGCAGCTGCGGTCGGTCGAAGCGAAGCTCGATCTCTTCGTCATCGGCGGATTCCGGATTACACCCGGTCTCCTCCTCTACAACGACAACAGCGTCTCGGCCACGGCGGCGGTGCCCGACAGCAAGACGTTCACGCTGAACGGCGTCACGTACAGCAGCCTGGCAAGCGATCCGATCCACGGCACTGCGGGCGTGACGTTCAACAAGTTTGCACCGACGATCGGCATCGGCTTCGGCAACCTGCTGCCGCGCAGCGGACGCCATTTCAGCGTCTCGACGGACCTGGGCATCGCGTTCTCAGGCGCACCGCAGTTCGCGCTCGCGCTCGCCGGCACGGGCTGCGCGCGCGGCGTGTGCCAGCCAATCAACACCCTGGCCGCGGCGGACATTGAATCGCAGCGGGCGAAAATTCAGAACGACCTCAACCCGTTCAGGTATTATCCAGAGGCTTCGATCATGTTCGGGTGGAGTTTCTAAGGAGGCCTCCCATGCGTCGCGCTCTCGTCATCGCCACTTCGATCGTCGTGCTCTCGGCGGCCGGTCTCGCGCTCGCGCAGGAGGGCCGCGGACGCGGACGTGGGGAGGGTGGGGCACGCCGCCCTGGGCTGCTCTTCCGCGAGGAATGGGGACAGACGGAGAAGGGCGGCGAACATCCGACCGGACCAGAGTCGGTCACGAATCCGAATCTCGAGCTGAAGCTTTACGGCACAACCGGCAAGGAAGTGCTGCTCACCGGCGTCAAGGGCGACGACAACAACCCGATTCACCTGTGGACGGGCATGTGCTCGACGCCGTGCGCGGTGGCCCTGCGAGACAAGACCAGCATGGCCGACCTCACCGGCCTCGCGCGCATCAGGTGGACGACGAAGATGTCGGGGCTGCACCAGGTGCATCCGATCGTGAAGCTGGCGGACGGCACGTGGCTGGTGGGCGACAAGGGCGACGGCAGCGTCGCCGACTGGCAGACGAGCGAGATCAACTTCTCGCAGTTGCGCTGGCTGCGGCTCGACATCGACAAGGTCGTCACGAAGGGCAACTTCGTCTCGAACCCCGACCTCACCAAGGTTGACGAGATCGGCTACGCGGACCTGATCCCCGGCAGCGGGCACGGCCCGGGCGGATGGTCCGACGTCGCCGCGATCGAGGTGTACGCGAAAGCCGTTCCTCGCTAGCTACGGCCGGCACTCGAAGTTCTTCGCGTCCTCGATATCGCCCGATCCCTTGTAGTGGGCGAAGTTCGGGTACGCGCACAGCGGACGGCTTCGTCCCGGGAACGCGCGCCCCGTCGCCGTGACGGCGTCGGGCGCCGTTCCCCTCTCCACCCAGTCAACCACCGCACCAAGCAGATCGAAGCTGTCGAGCGACGCCGGACCGCCGCCGCAGTGCCCCATGCCGGGCACGAGATACAAGCGGCTCCACGTCATCACCTGCCCCGCGCCGCCGTTGTCGCCGGCCATTCTGAAGTAGTAGCCCAGCGTGTCGAGCGCCGAGAACCACGGATCGCTCATGCCGTGGTAGAAGAGCAGCTTCCCGCCGTGGCTCGAGAACGAATTCAGGTTCGTCCACTCCGACGTCATCGTCAGCATTGCGTTCGCGTTGAGCGCGGCCTCGGCGCGGCGATCGACGTCCATCGTCGTGGCGGTGAACGGCGGGCCGACCGGATTCAGGCCGCCGTTGAGGTGGCCCGGAATGCCCTGCGTGGCGGCGATTCCCGTGTCGAACGGAAACGCCGGATACACCTGCCGGCCTTTCGAGTCCTTCGGCCCGGCGAACCCCTTCTGGAGCGCAGCCGCCTGCGCGGGCGAGAGGCAACCGTCCTTCTTCTCGCCGGTGCAGACGACGCGGCTCGGATCGAAGCGGCACCTCGGGCTGAAAATCATCCCGTCCTTCACGCCGTCGGCGGCGTCGCATTGGTTGAGGATGCCGTCGATGACCGTTTTCTTGTCGCTCTCCGAAAGCGCCTGGCGGGTGATCGGATTGCCGTTCGGATCCTTCGGCGCGATCTGGTTCAGCGCGACCGCCACCCACTCGTCGCCGATGCCCGAGAAGTTCGTGCGCATCGCTGGCGAGCCGACGACGATGCCGTCGAAGTACGAGGGATAGCGCTCGGCCATCAGCATGCCCTCGCGTCCTCCGGTCGAGCACCCGGCGAAATAGGAATGATCGACAGCCCTGCCGTAGTACCGCGCGACGACCTGCTTGGCGAGCGTGGCGACGCGTCCGACGGCTTCGTACGCGAAGTCGAGCGCAGCCTGCTGCTCGCGCATGAAGCTCGCGTCGAACCCGGTGGCCTCGTGTCCGGTGTCGGTTGTGACGACGGCGAAGCCGCGTTGAAGCGCGGGAGTACCGCCGGCTGCAGCGGCTCCGAGCGGAAACGCGACGGATCCGTTCAGTCCGCCTCCACCCTGCTGCAGGAAGCGTCCGTTCCAGTTGTCGGGGAGCGCAATCGCGAAGCCGATGCCGTAGGGCTTCCCGTCGGCGCCCGTGCGACGATCGATGACGCCGTCAACACGGCAGAACGCCGGCACGGCGACCGTCGCCTGTCCGCGTCCGCCGGCGGGCGCCTTGCCGGCGGGCGTCCAGGCCGCCTTTGTGATCTCGAGCGTCACGCCGGGTAGCGCGAAGCTCTTCATCGCGGCGCACGTGTCCGCGCCAGGCGTCTGCGCGGACGTGCTCCGGGCGGCAAGCAGAACAGCGGCGGCGATGAGAAGGCGTCGCATCGCGCTACCGCAAATTCGCGTTGAAGAACGCCAGCGTGCGATTCCACGCGAGCGTCGCCGCCGACTCGTCGTAACGCGGCGTCGTGTCATTGTGGAATCCGTGCTGCGCGCCTTTGTACTCGAATTCTTCGAACGTCTTGTTGTTCGCCTTGAGCGCGGCCACGAAACCAGCGATGCCCGCGCCGACGCCCTTGTCGATTTCCGGATCCGCGTAGTGCAGCATCAGCGGCGCCTGAATCTTCTTGGTGTCCTCCGCGCTCGGCTGCCGGCCGTAGAACGGCGCGCCGGCGTTGAGATCCGCGCCGAGCCGCACGGCGAGTTGGTTCACGATGCCGCCGCCGAAGCAGAAGCCGATCGCGCCCAGTTTGCCCGTGCACTCGGGCCGATGTTTCAACCACTGAGCCGAGGCGACGAAATCTTCGGTCATCTTCGGCCCGTTCACCTGCCTGAACTTGACCGCGCCCTGCTCGTCGTCGCCGGGATAGCCGCCGACAGACGTGAGGCCATCGGGCGCGTACGCGATGAAGTTGACGGCGGCGAAACGCCGCGCGACATCTTCGATGTACGGATTGAGCCCGCGGTTCTCGTGGATGACGAGCACGGCCGGCACCTTGCCGGTCAGATGGGCGGGACGCGCGAAGTAGCCTTTGATCGACCCGTTGCCTTCAGGGGACGCGACGGTCTCGTAACTGACCGTGATCCGCGGGTCGTCTTTCTTGACCTGTTCGGCCCACGCGTAGTTCGGCTTGAGGCTCTCGAAGAGCGCGATCGTCGTGAGGCCGCCGACGGCGAATTTCTGGGCGCGATCAAGGAAGTCGCGGCGGGTGATCTCGCCGTGCTGATATTCGTGGAACAGATCGAGGAGCTCCTGCGGATAGTCAGACGCCTTCTTCCGTTCCATGGTGCCTCCACGGCGGGCCTGAGGGCCCGCGCTGGGTTGGCAGGCCTGAAGGCCTGCACTACTTGAGAGTGAACGCGAACAGCGAGCTCCCGGCCGCGACCGTGACGTACTGTTTGCCGTCCACGGCGTATGTCATCGGCCCGCTGTTGATCTGGCCGCCGAGCGACACCTTCCACAGCAGATCGCCGGTGCGCGCGTCGAGGGCGAAGAAGTAGCCTTCTTTGCCTCCCCCAAACAGCACGTCGGACGCCGTCGTCATCACGCCGGCCCACGTGATGTCGTTCATCTTGAATTCCCACTTCTTCGTCAAGCCGTGCGGGTCGAGCGCGCGCACGACGCCGAAGCCCTCGTCGTCCTTCTTGTAGTTCGGCGTCAGCGTCGCCTGGCCCATCGGCGTGCCGTTGGGAATGCCGGCCGCGCGCGGCCGTCCGCCTTCGATGGCGACGGTGCCGGTGTTCTCCCATCCCGAGACGTAGAACAGGCCCGTGCGCGGGCTGAACGAGGGCGGCGCCCAGTTGGTCGCGCCGAGCACCGTCGGCATGATCAGCGATCCCTGCGGCGTCGGCACCTGCCCCGGCACGCGAATCGGCCGGCCCTTCGAATCGAAGCCGTCCATCCAGTTCACCTTGACGAACGGACGGCCGAGCAGAAACTGTCCCGTCGTCCGATCGATCACGTAGGCAAGGCCGTTGCGGTTGGCCCACAGCATCACCTTGCGCGGTTTGCCTTCCCAGGTGATGTCGGCGAGCACAGGCACCTGCGTCGAGTCGTAGTCCACCTCGTCGTGCGGCGTGAACTGGTAGTGCCACTTCAGCGTTCCCGTGTCCGCATCGAGCGCGACGACGCTGTCGCTGTAAAGGTTGTCGCCGAGCCGCGTGCGGCCGTCCCAGTCCGGCGCGGGATTGCCCGTGCCGAAGTACACGAGATTCGTTTCGGCGTCGTACGCGCCGCTGTTCCACACGCCGGCGCCGCCGGTCTTCCACGAATCGCCGGACCACGTCTCGTTGCCGGGCTCGCCTTTACCGGGAACCGTGTAGAAGCGCCAGAGCTCCTTCCCGCTCTTCGCGTCGAAGGCCGCGATGAACGCGCGCACGCCCAGATCGCCGCCCGCCACGCCGACGATGATCTTGTTCTTGACGACGACGGGCGCGTGCGTAATCGCGTACTTCTCGGTCACCTGCTCGCCGATCGGCTCGACGACGTGATCCCAGAGCATGGTGCCCGTCTTCGCGTCGATGGCCACGAGGTGTGCGTCGATCGTGCCCATGTAGAGCGTGTCACCCAGAATCGCGAGGCCACGGCTCACGCGTCCGCAGCACGGGCGTGCTCCGAGCAGGGGCTTGTACTCGAGTGTCCAGAACGGGCGGCCGGTCGCGGCGTCGAGCGCGACGATCTCATAGACGCCTTGCACGGGCGGCCCTTGCAGCGTGTAAAGAACGCCATCGACGACGAGGGCCGTCGCTTCGAACTTCTCGAGCGATTTGCTCTGCCACACCCACGCAAGCTCGAGGTTCTTCGCGTTGACCGGCGTGATCTGCGTCAGGGGGCTGAAGCGCTGGTTGAAGAGATTCTCGGAGTAGCTGAGCCAGTTCTGCGGCTCCTTCTCCGGATGCTCGATGCGATCAAACGTGACCTGCTGCGCTTGCGCCACGCCGGCCCAGGCGAGCAGCGTCGCGACCAGACACGCGCGGATCATTGCGTCACCTTGCCCTTCAACGACACCAGGTAGCTGACGACGTCCGCGAGCTCCTGGTCGCTGAGCTTACCGCGATAGGACGGCATCGGCGACGCGTCAACGAAGCCGAAGTCGCGGAGGTTCGCCTTGTCGAACGACCGGAGCCGCTCTTTCGTGTCGAGCAGTTGCACGGTGAAGGTGTCGAGGTTGAGCAGGCGTCCAGTAATCGTCGCACCGGCCTTCGTGATCACGCGGTATGTGCGGTTTGTGTAGAAGATGTCCTTGTTCGGATCGACCAGCGACGTCTCGAGCTCGACGGCCCGCCGGAGCTGGCCGATATCGCTGAGGTCAGGTCCCAGCCGCGCGCCGGCGCCATCGACGCGGTGGCAGCCCTCGCACGCGCCCTTGCCGGCGAAGATCGACTTTCCGCGGACGGGATCGCCGGCGGCCGACACGCTGCGCTTCGTGGCCGCCATCGATCGCAGGTACGCCACGACCTGCGCAGCCTGCTCCTCGGAGAAATTCGTCGCAGGCATCGCAGTTCCTGGGATGCCGGAGCGGATGATTTGAATCAGATCCTGGTCCGTCTTCGCGCGGCGGAAGACGCCGCGTCCGAGATCGATGCCCGCGACCTCGTCGCCGTCGGGGCCGTGGCAGTTCGCACAGGTATCGCGGAACACGCGTCCGCCGTCATCGACGTCGCGAGCTGTGTCGTGCTGCGCCGCGAGCGGGGCGCCAGTCGCGAGTGCGCCCGCAAGGACCGCCGCTGTACACACTCTGACAAGGCGCATAAGTGCGGGAATCTTACACCTCCAAAACCGCCAGCAAGATGCCCCGTTCACCTTCAGGATCGTCGTCGCTGTGTGACGAAGTAAGACAGATGGAGGTCATAGGAATCATCCATATGCTGATGATAAGTCCGTGAATATGAATCACTTATGCGCGATACCTGAAATCCGGGAGATTGGCCTGATTATTGGAACTCTATACGACAACATGGTCACCTTCTCTGTGAACGCAGCCCCGCCACAGCGGCCCGAGGCACCGCCCGTGTGTCCGAAATGCGGCAGCCACCGGACCGAAGTCATAGGCAAGTCGGACGACGTCCTGAAGCGCACCGTGCGATGCAACGCGTGCGGCGCCATTTCCACCGTGCCGGTCAACGACGCCTCGATCTTCATCGCTAACGGTCCGTACGACGCCGCCGGCGCGGCGTAGAACGGTCGTAGACTGCACGTCTGACCTCCGACCGCTCAGGCGACGTCGCGATCGTCGGCGCTGGTGCCGCCGGTCTCGCGACCGCGATTTTCATCCGGCGGCTCCATCCGCACCGGTCCGTCATCCTGCTCGACGGCGCCGCGAAACTCGGCGCGAAGATCCTCGTCAGCGGCGGGGCGCGCTGCAACGTCACCAACGCCGTTGTCAGCGACACGGACTTCTGGGGCGGCCGCCGCGCCGTGATTCGTCGCGTGCTGCGGGCCTTCACCGTGCAACAGACCGTCGCGTTCTTCCGTGAAATCGGCATCCGGCTGCACGAGGAGATCGACGGCAAGCTGTTTCCTGACTCGAACCGCGCGCGCGACGTCCTGAACGCGCTCGTCGGCGAAGCGACACGGACCGGCGTCACGATCCTCACGAACGCGCGCGTGACCGGAGTCGAGCGCACTGCCCCAGGCTTCCATATCGCCACCACGGCAGGCGACGTCACGTCAGAGCGCGTGGTGCTCGCCACCGGCGGCCGCTCGCTGCCGAAGAGCGGAAGCGACGGCACGGGCTACGAGCTGGCGAAATCGCTCGGCCACACGATCGTCCCGACCACGCCGGCGCTGGTGCCGCTGTTGCTGGAGGGTGGACCGGGGTCGATGCACCATGCACTCAGCGGCGTCGCGCACGACGGGGAGCTGTCGCTCTGGCTCGACGACGCAATGGCGATCCACCTGCGAGGGGCGCTGCTGTGGACGCATTTCGGGATCAGCGGCCCGGTCACCTTGAACATGTCGCGCCATTGGCTGCGCGCATCTCTCGAGCGCCGGCAACCACGGCTGACGCTCAACTTCTGTCCGGGCCGCACCTTCGACGACGTCGAGCGCTGGTGGAACGCGCGCACGCGCGAACGCCCCCAGACGACCGTCACAGGTCAACTCGCGTCGCTTCTGCCGGCCTCGATCGCCGTGGCGCTGCTCACGCGCGTGGGGCTGGACGGAGCGACGACGCTCGCGCACCTGCCGCGCGGTGATCGCCGTCGCCTCTCCCATGCGCTCGTCGCGTGGCCGCTCGCCGTAACCGGCGACCGCGGCTACACCTACGCGGAAGCGACGGCCGGCGGCGTCTCGCTCGACGACATCGATCCGGCGACAATGCGATCGCGTGTGTGCGACGGGCTGTCGCTCGTGGGTGAAATCCTCGACGTCGACGGCCGTATCGGCGGGTTCAACTTTCACTGGGCGTGGTCGAGCGCGCATGTGGCCGCCGCGGCGCTTGGCACATAATGACGCGATGGTCCGGCCCTGGACGTCGATTCTCATGTTCGCGCTCATCGCAGTGCTCATGGCGATCGACACGATCGTCGACTACCGGCAGAGCGGCTCGTTCGCGGCCCAGACATTCGAGATCATCGTCTT
>CAZOIK010000461.1:0-4567 GCA_964579765.1 uncultured Bifidobacteriaceae bacterium | reverse complement strand
CAGGCACTGTGGCGCGGGTGCCACGCAGTATTCGGCGTAGCCACCGCCGGCGACGAGCGCGCAGACGCGATCGCCGGCTCGCCAGTCGCGGACGTCCGGACCGACAGCGTCAACGACACCCGCGATCTCGAGCCCTGGAATGTCGGTGACGCCGGGCGGCGGCGGATAGTGCCCCATCCGCTGCATGACGTCTGGACGGTTCACGCCCGCGGCGGCCACCTTCACGAGCACCTCGCCCGCGCCGGGCGCCGGCGTCGGCCGCTCGCCGAGCACGAGCACGTCGGGCGGCCCGGGTCTGCTGATTTCGACAGCTTTCATGCGGTCACCCACAGTCGCGGCACGAGCGCGAGCACCGGATACTTGTCGCGAATCTCGATCACCCGCCGGTGATACTCGGCCTTGGCGAACTCGCGCCGCATATAGCGCGCGCGCAACTTCCGCAGCTCAAACTTGTAGATCTCGTTGATGAACCCGCGCACGAGCTCCGGCGGCGTGCGCTCGGTCGGAAACACGCCGTATCTCGCACACTCGGCGAGGACGTCGTCGCGGTACTTATACGAACGCGCCAACGGTTTCCTTCACCGCGGCGAGCGTCGCGTCGAGCTGCAGAATCTTCCGCGGTCGCTCGAGCGCCTTGACCAGCGGCGCCGGCCGCTCGATCGTCCGGCCGATGACCGGCTCGACGATCTCGGAGAACTTCGCCGGATGCGCCGTCGCGAGGAAGATCCCCTTGGTCCGTTTGATCCCGAGATATCCGATCGCCGAGTGCGGATCGAGCAGATAGCCGGTCCGGTCGAACACGTCCTTGATCGCCGCTTTCACCGCGGCGTCGTCGTGGACGCTACCGGTGATGTCCTTGCGCAGCGCGTCCACGTCGCCGTTGTACAGCCACATCATGCGTTCGAAGTTGCTCGGGTTGCCGACGTCCATCGCGTTCGCGATCGTGTGCAGCGACGCGCGCGGCTCGAACTGGCCCGTCATCAGAAACTGCGGCACGACGTCGTTGACGTTGGTCGCGGCGACGAAGCGCGCAATCGGCGCGCCGGCCCGCCGCGCCATCAGCCCCGCGGTCAGGTTGCCGAAGTTGCCGCTCGGCGTGCAGACGATTGGCCGCGGCACGTCGCCGGCGAGCCGCTTCAGCTCGGCGATCGCCTGGAAGTAGTAGACCATCTGCGGCAGCAGCCGGCCGACGTTGATCGAGTTGGCCGAGGTCAGCGGCACGCGCCGCCGCAGTTCCTTGTCGGCGAACGCCTCCTTCACCAGCCGCTGGCAGTCGTCGAAGCTGCCGGCGATGGCGTAGCCGCGGACGTTGCTGCCCGGCACGTCGTTGAACATCGTGAGCTGCGCTTCCTGCGTCGGGCTCACGCGCCCCTGCGGATACAGAATCACGACGCGCGCGCTGGCGATCCCGTAGAACGCGTTCGCCACGGCACTCCCCGTGTCGCCAGAGGTCGCCGTCAGCACGGTCACGTCGCCGCCGAGCGCCGCCATCAGCCGCGCCATCACGCGCGCGCCGACGTCTTTGAACGCCAGCGTCGGGCCGTGGAACAGCTCGAGCGAGTAGATGCCCGGCTCGACCTCGACGAGCGGGATCTCGAAGTCGAGCGCGTCGAGCACGACCGCGCGCAGCGTCCGGCTGTCGAGCGCCCGCGCGAAGGGCTGCAGGACGCGAACGCCGATCTCGCCGAGCGGCATCGACGGCAGCGCGGCGATCTCGTCGGGCCCCCACGCCGCGATGCTCTCGGGCACATAGAGGCCGCCGTCGGGCGCGAGGCCGTCGAACAGCGCCGTGCCGAGCGACGCCGCCGGCGCGTGCCCGCGCGTCGAGACGAACCGAACCGTTGGGATGAAGCTACCTATCACAGGCGATCACTGACCGACGACGTGCGCGCCGCGGGAAGAGATGGACGACACATAGACCTGCGACTCGCCGCCGATCTCACGCGCGACAGCCTCGGTCATGGCCTGGGCGACGCGGTCGGCGCTCGCGCGGTCGCGGCACAGGGCGAAGATCGACGGACCCGACCCGGAGATGCTCGATCCGAGCGCACCGGCGTCGATGGCCGCTTTCTTGATGTGCGCGAGCCCGGGAATCAGCGGCGCGCGCTTGGGCTCGGCGACGGAATCCTCGAGCGATCGCGCGAGCAGGTCGAGGTCGCCGGTGTGCAGCGCGTGCACCATCGCGCCCAGGTTGGCCCATTGGCGGATGGCGTCCTTGAGTCCGACGGTCGTCCCGAGCAGCGCGCGTGCCTTCGCCGTCTCGATCTCGAGATCCGGGTGGATGACGACGCAGGTGAGCCCCTTCGGCACGGGCAGCCGGATGATATCTGGGGGACTCGGATCGCGGACGAGGACGAACCCTCCGCAGATCGCCGGCGCGATATTGTCGGGGTGCGCACCGCCGGCGCCCAGCCCTTCGCCGATGAGCGCCGCCGCCACGAGTTGATCGACGCTCGCGTGACCGCTGAACAGCGCGTTGACCGCGACGACGGCGGCCGCCGCGCTGGCGGCGCTCCCGCCGAGTCCGCTCGACAGCGGCAGGCCTTTCCTGATCGTCAGCGCGACGCCGCGCGTCTCGCCGAGCATGTCGAGCATCGCTTTGGCGGCGACGCTGGCGGTGTTCTTCGTCGGCTCACGCGGGATGCGGCCGCCGTCGTTCAGGATCTGGTCGATTTCCACGCCGGACGCGATCGGACGCGCGGACACCGTGTCGCCGGGCTCTTCCATGGGGAATCCCAGCACGTCGAACCCGCAGGCGACATTCGACACGGTGGCTGGCGCAAACGCAGTGACGACGCGATCGGACATGGGAGGGCACTATTGTATCGGCATGTTTGGTGATTTGGTGATTGGGTGATTGGCTGGGTGTGGGCAACCGCGATCACCCAATCACCAACTCACCCAATAGATCAATTCTGGTGTCTGCGCCGGATCGTCGGGATCAGGTACTCGCTGAACGCGCGATCGAAGTCGTACGCGGGCGCGAAGCCCCAGTCGCGGCGAGCGGCACTGTCGTCCACGTCGGCGGGCCACGAGTCGACGATCGCCTGGCGCTTCTCGTCAACGGCGAACGCGATCGACGCGCCCGGAAACGCCCGCACCACCACGTCACGGATGTCGGCGGCCGATCGGCTGAACGCGCGGACGTTGTAGGCCGTCCGCGTCAGCGTCGCCGCGGGCGCCGCCGCAAGCGTCAGCAGCGCGTCGATGGCGTCCGGCATCGCCATGAACGGAATCACGGTGTCGGGCCGCACGAAACACGCATACGGCTCGCCACGCGCGGCCGCATGAATCATCTCGGGCGCATAGTCGGACGTCCCGCCCGACGGCAGCGTGGCCGCCGAAATCAGCCCCGGAAACCGGACGCACCGGAAGTCGAGGCGCGCCGGCGGCGCGTTGGTCGCGAGCTGCTTGTAGTGGCGCGCATAGTAGCGGCCGAGCTGCTCGCAGTAGAGCTTGTTGCACCCGTACATCGTCGTCGGATTGAGGAAGTCGTCTTCGCGCACCCGCCCCGCGCGTGTCTTCTCGGCCAGGCTGGGCAGCCCGTAGGCCGCGACCGACGACGGGTAGACGAAGACGACGCGCCGGCCGTGCGACTCGCCCTGGCGCTGCGCGAACTCGAGCAGGTTCAGCGTGCCCTCGACGTTGACGTGGTGCGCCGTCGTCGGCGTGAACTCGGCGCGCGTCGAGAGCAGAGCCGCGAGGTGGAAGATCAGATCGATCTCGAACTCCGCCAGCAGCCGATCCAGCAGGTCCGCGTCCGTGATCGAGCCCGCGAACTCGCGGGCCACGAGCGGCGCGAGCGTTTTGTCGAGCGGCGCGACGTCGAGCGTGACGATCGGCCGCCCGGATCCGGCCAGGCGGGCCACGAGACCGTGTCCAATCTCGCCGCCGGCGCCGGTGATCAAAATGACGGGTTTACGCACCGGACGCTCATGTTACACAATCACCGCATCGCGACATCATCCCGACGTTCCGCACGCCAGTCCACCGGCGATCTGTTCAGGGCGCTGGTCGAGTACAGCTCGGACGCGATTCTGCTGGTGGACAACGCCGGCACGATCCTGTTCCTCAGCCAGACGTCCGAGCGCATGCTGGGCTACCCCATCGCCGAGCGCCTGGGCAGGAGCGCGTTCGAGCACGTTCATCCCGACGATCTCGCGACCGCGCGCACGCTCTTTGCCGAGGTCTTGCGCCAGCCCCTGGTCCCGAAGACGCTCGTCGTCCGCATTCTGCACCTGGACGGCGGCTGGCGCGACATCGAGGGCGTCATCGTCAACCGGCTCGACGACGATTCGGTCAACGCCGTCGTCGCGAACTTCCGCGACATCACCGAGCGCAAACGCGCCGAGGACGCGCTGCGCGCGAGCGAGCTGCGGCTGCGGCACATCGTCGAGAACGCGCAGGACCTGATCTACTACTGCGATCCCGCAGGCCGGTTCACGTACGTGAACCCGGCGGCCGAGCGCGTGATGAAGTACACGCAGGAGGAGCTGCTCGGGCAGCACTTCCTGTCCCTGATTCGTGACGACTGCCGCGAGCGCGCCAAAGAGGTGTACACGGCCCA
>CAZOIK010000460.1:0-12503 GCA_964579765.1 uncultured Bifidobacteriaceae bacterium | reverse complement strand
TGAAGACCGCCTTGTCGGAGTTGGGGACGCGGCCGATGATCTCGGCGAAGAACTCGCGCGTTTCGTCGGGCGTGCCGTAGCCGACCGTGTCGGGCAGGTTGATCGTCGTCGCGCCGTGCTTGATCGCCGCTTCGACCACGCGGCACAGGAAGTCGCGATCGCTGCGCGTCGCGTCCTCCGCCGAGAACTCCACGTCGTCGGTGTGCGTGCGGGCGCGCGTGACGCCCTCGACGACCGCGGCGAAGCAGCCGTCGCGCGTCGTGCGGAGCTTCTTCTCGATGTGGAGATCGGAGGTCGCGAGAAACGTGTGAATGCGCTTGCGGTCGGCGGGCTCGAGCGCCCGCGCGGCTTCGTCGATGTCCTGCGGCCGGCAGCGCGCGAGCGCCGCGATGACCGGACGCGTGAGCTCCCGCGCGATGTGCGAGACGGCTTCCGCGTCGGCCGGCGACGCGATCGGAAAGCCCGCTTCGATGATGTCCACGCCGAGCGCGTCCAGCGCACGCGCCATCTGCACCTTGGCCGGCACTTCCAGCGAGAAGCCCGGCGCCTGCTCGCCGTCGCGGAGTGTCGTGTCGAAGATGGCGACTCGCGTGGACTGATTAACCATGCTGTGAGCTTACTCCCGGCGGCCTAGAAGTCAAAGTGATAATCATTACGTTATAATAAGCCGCTTTTATGGATATCGCCGCGCTGAAGACATTTCTGGCCGTCGCGCAGGAGCGCAGCTTCTCGCGCGCGGCCGCGAAGGTGCATCGCACGCAGCCGGCGGTGAGCCAGGCCGTGCGGCGGCTCGAGATCGATCTCGGCGAGCAGTTGTTCGACCGGTCGTCGAAGACCGGCACGCTCACCGACGCCGGCCGCGTGCTGCAGAACTACGGCGAGCGCCTCGTGCGGCTCGCGGAGGAAGCCGAGTCGGCGATGCGCGAGCTGCGCGATCTCCGCCGCGGCCGCGTGCTCATCGGCGCGAACGAAGCGGCCGTGCACACGCTGTTGCCGCTCATCGGCCGGTTCCGGCAGAGCTATCCCGACATCGCCATCGACGTGCGCCGCGTGCCGGCGCGCCAGATTGCGGTCGAGGTGCAGCAGGGCAGCCTCGACTTCGGCGCGCTCACGTTCCATCCGCCCGAAGAAGGCCTGCTCGAGGTGCCCGTCGGCAGCGACGAGCTCGTGCTGCTCGTGGCGCCGGCGCACGACCTCGCGAAACGGCGTCAGGTGTCGATGGCCGAGGTCGCGGCGCATCCGGTCGTCGCGCACAACGACCCGTCGCCGGCCCGCGAGCGCGTGCTGCGGCTGTTCGAGGAGCATCAGATCCCGCTGAACATGGTCATCGCGCTGCCGTCGCTCGACGGCATCAAGCGCGCGGTCGAGCTCGGCCTCGGCGTCGCGCTGCTGCCGCGCCGCTGCGCGGTCACGGAGATCGCGGGCAAGCGCCTCCTCGCGGTTCCAATCAACGGGATTTCGAGGAAGCGGGAAGTAACGCTCGTCTGCCGCAAGGCCCACCGCTCGCACGCGGCGGACGCGTTCCTGAAGGTGGCGCAGGAGAAGCAGGCCTGACGCTCACGCGTATTGTGCACGCCAGTGACTGGTCAAAGCCAACTTCCTTGAGGTAGGTGATGCGGGTCGGGGTGCTTCTCCTGTGCTGGCCCGCGGATTCTCCAGCGTGGCCAGAGCCTTCGTCTCAGAGGCGCATATACCGTTCAGAATCCGCTGACGTAGGGCAGGTGCTTCGCGACGCCGCGGACGTCGTCGAACTTGTCGAGCAGCATCGCCGTCGGGTCCCACTTGCCCTGCACGAACGCGTCGCGCAGGGCGGCCGGCAGGGAAGCCTTGAACGTCAACGGCCCGGCGGTCACCTCGCCCGTCTCGATGTTCACGGCGATCGTCGTCTCCGGCGACTTCTCCACGAGCGACTGCAGCTGATCGACGTGCGCGTGATCGGCCGTCAGGCAGGGCAGGCCCAGCACGGACGAGTTGCCGAGGAAGATCTCCGAGAACGACTCGCCGATGATCGCGCGGATGCCGGAGCGGACGATGCCCTGCGGCGCGTGCTCGCGCGACGACCCGCAGCCGAAGTTCGAGTTGACGACCATGATCGACGCGCCGTCGTAGCGCATGTCGCTGAACGGGTGCTGCTCGCGGTTGGTCTTGCGATCGTCCTCGAACAGGTGCTTCTCGAGCCCTTCGAACGACACGACCTTCAGAAACCGCGCGGGCATGATGCGGTCGGTGTCGATGTCGTTGCCGCGCAGCGGAATCCCGCGCCCCGACACGTAGCTGATCTTGTTCATGCGGGCACCGCCTCCAGCATCTCGCGCACGTCCGCGACTTCGCCGGCAATCGCCGCCGCCGCCACCATCGCGGGCGACATCAGCAGCGTCCGGCCGGTCGGGCTGCCCTGGCGTCCCTTGAAATTCCGGTTTGACGACGACGCGCAGACCTGGCGCCCCTCGAGCTTGTCGGGGTTCATCGCCAGGCACATCGAGCAGCCCGCGCCGCGCCACTCGAAGCCGGCGTCGATGAAGATCTGGTGCAGCCCGCGCTTCTCAGCTTCCGCGGCCACGACACGCGAGCCCGGGACCATGAGCGCCTTCACGTGCTTCGCGACCTTGTGGCCCTTGACGATCTTCGCGGCCTCCTCGATGTCCGACAGCCGCCCGTTGGTGCACGAGCCGATGAACGCGACGTCGATCTTCGTGCCGCGGATCGGCGCGTCGGCGTTGAATCCCATGTAGGCGAGGGCTTCCGGATCCGCGTTGGCCGGGATGCGCTCGCTGATACCGACCGACTGCCCGGGGTTGATGCCCCACGTCACCGTCGGCTCGATCTCGGCCGCGGCGAGCGTCACGCGATCGTCGTACGTGGCGTTCTTGTCGGACGCCATCGACTTCCACCACGCGACGGCCTTGTCCCACGCGGCGCCCGAGGGCGCGAACTGGCGGCCCTTGAGATACGCGAACGTCGTGTCGTCGGGGTTGACGTAGCCGGCGCGCGCGCCGCCCTCGATCGACATGTTGCAGATCGTCATGCGCTCGTCCATCGACATGCGGTCGAGCGTCGTGCCGCCGTACTCGTACGCGTAGCCGACGCCGCCCTGGACGCCGAGCCGGCGGATGATCGTGAGGATGACGTCCTTGGCGTAGACGCCCGGCGCGAGCTGGCCGTTGACGTCGATGCGCCGCACCTTCAGCGGATCGACCGCCAGGCACTGCGACGCGAGGACGTCGCGCACCTGCGACGTGCCGATGCCCATCGCGATGGCGCCGAACGCGCCGTGCGTGGACGTGTGGCTGTCGCCGCACGCGATCGTCATGCCCGGCTGCGTCAGCCCGAGCTGCGGGCCGATGACGTGGACGATGCCCTGTTCCATCCTGTCGGGCAGATAGAGCCGGATGCCGAACTCCTTGCAGTTGCGCTCGAGCGCGACGGTCATCTCTTCGGCCATCACGTCGAGGAACGGCCGCTGCTGTGAGCTGGTCGGGACGATGTGATCGATCGTCGCGACGGTGCGCTCGGGGAACGCGACCGTCAGTCCCTGCTGCCGCAGCATGTCGAACGCCTGCGGGCTCGTGACTTCATGAATGAGGTGCAGGCCGATGAACAACTGCGTCTGTCCGCTCGGCAGCGTGCGCACCGTGTGCGCGTTCCACACCTTGTGAAAAAGCGTGTCAGCCATGTGACGATCCGTCCGCTCCATTACAATGCCTGCGTGCCTCGGCTGCTCGCCGCGACGCTTGCGCTCGTCGTGCTCGCCGTTTCGCTCGGTCACGGCCAGGATCCCGGCCAGACGCGAACGCTGCTGTACCCGTATACGCTGCCGGCGATCGATCAGGGAGTGCTCAAGGACGTCACGCCCGGGCCGTCGCATCCGGCGACGCTCGATCGCACCGGCCGTACCGGCGCCGACTACGTGCCCGGCCGTGTCATCGTGAAATTCCGCGACGGCACGACGCAGGCGGTGCGGCTCAACAGCCTCGCGCGCATGTCGGCCAGAAGCACAGCGTCCGAACGACCATCATACGCGAATTTCGACGTCCTCCGCATCGACCCGAACGCGGATCCCGAAGCGGTGGCGGCGGATCTGAGCGCGCGGCCCGAGGTCGAATATGCGCAGGCCGCGTACCGCGTGCACAAGCAGTTCGTGCCGAACGACCAGTACTACAAGCAATACCAGTGGAACCTGCCGCTCATCGACATGGAGCGCGCGTGGGACATCCAGGGCGCGGCCGGCTCGTCGATCACGGTCGCGGTGCTCGACTCCGGCATGGCCTTCGAGAACATCGTCATCCGCTTCAACGGGCAGGCGTTCACGGACGATCTCGGCAACGCGCATCCGGCCCTCGGGACGGTGGACATCCCGTTCGCCGCGGCGACCGACCTCGCGGCCACGGGACGCTTCGTCGCGCCGTACGACTTCATCTGGGACGACACGCATCCGGTCGATCTCGATTCGCACGGCACCCACGTGAGCGGGACGATTGGCCAGCTGACGAACAACGGCTTCGGCATGGCCGGCGTGGCCTTCAACGTGAAGTTCATGCCCGTCAAGGTCATCGACAGCGACTGGGACGACATCTTCGGCTCGCCGCACCAGGGCACCGACGACGTCGTAGCGCGCGGCATCCGGTACGCGGCCGACAACGGCGCCAAGGTGATCAACATGAGCATCGGCCGCACCGGCCCGCCGGCGCCCGTGATCGAAGACGCGATCCGCTACGCCGTCGGGAAGGGCGCCTTCATCGCCGTCGCCGCGGGCAACGACTTCGGCACCGGCAACCCGACCGAAGTGCTCGCGGAAATCGCGTCGCGCGTGCAGGGCGCGGTTTCGGTGGCGGCGGTCGATCGCGCCAGCAACCACGCGTTCTACTCGAGCAGCGGCGACTGGGTCGAGCTCGCGGCGCCGGGCGGCGCGTTCCAGGGCTTCGGCACCGACGGCCTCGTCTTCCAGCAGACGGTTGACCTCACCTACGGACTCTGCCTCGTCGAGCCCGAGGGGTGCGGCGTTGCCGCGTCGTTCACGGCCCCGCGGTTCGACTCGTTCGGGTTTTTCGGGTTCGAGGGGACGTCGATGGCCGCGCCGCACGTCTCCGGGCTCGCGGCGATGCTGATGCAGCAGGGCATCACGAGCCCGGCGGCGGTCGAAGCGGCGCTCGAGCGGTTCGCGAAAGACCTCGGCATCCCCGGAAAAGACGCGACGTTCGGCTACGGCCTCGTCCAGGCGCGGGACACGCTGCGCGGATTGGGGCTGGCGCGATGACGCACCGCGGTGTCCGCCTTCAGCCGGACTGTGGGGGCCGCTCTGAGGCGGCCAGGCCGGCTAAAGCCGGCCACCACATCTGTGTTGGGGCCGTCCTGATGTTGCTGCTCGCCGCCCCGCCGGCGCGCGCGCAGAGCCGCGCCATCGGCGTCCGGGCGTTCGCGCTGGCTGCCGACGAGCGCTTCGCCGCCGACACCACGTTCAAGTCCGTCGTCGGATCGGCGACGCAGCCGCTGTGGGGCGGCGGCGTGGACGTCGTCGTACACCGCCGTTTCTTCGTGGACTTCACCGTGTCGCGGATGTCGAAATCTGGGCAGCGCGTGTTCCTGAATAACGGCGAGGTCTTCAGCCTCGGCATCCCGCTGCGCATGAGCCTGACCCCGATCGAGCTGGCCGGCGGCTACCGCCTCCCGATCGGGAGGTCGCCGCGCGTCATCCCATACGGGGCGGCCGGCGTTGGTTTGTACGAGTACAGCGAGACGTCCGACTTCGCCTCCGCCGGCGACGACGTCCGCACGTCGCACGCCGGGTTTCTGGCGCGCGCCGGCGTCGAGTTCCGCGTGACGCGGTGGCTCGGCGTGAGCGGCGACGCGCAGTACACGCACGTCCCCGGGATTTTCGGCCGCGGTGGCGTCTCCCTCGACGCGAACGAGCACGACCTGGGCGGCCTCGCCGGGCGCCTTCGCGTCCTCGTCGGCCGTTGACAGCGCGGCTCGCCGCGCGGAACCATCACCACGATGCAGTGTCGAAAATGTGGAACCGAGATCGCCGACAAGGCGCTCATCTGCTACAAGTGCGGCGCCGCGACCACCGATCCGGTGCACCAGCCGCCGTCGAACCGGCGGCCGTCGCGCGGCGGCCTGCTCGTGACGTTTCTCGCGCTGCTGCTGCTCATCGGCATCGCGGTCTTCCTCGGCCGCTCGGCGCCCTCGGCCGCTCCACAGTGGCTGACCTACGTCGTCGCCGGCGTGGCGGTCGTCATCGTCATGCTGCGCGCGTATGCCAGGCGTCGATAAGCGGCGCGTCGCCGCGCTGCTGGTGACGGCGCTGGCCGTCGTCGTCTGGAACGTCGTGTTCGATCACGTCATCGTCGAGGCCGGGCGCGCGTACCTGCGGGCGGCCGATGCCGCCGTCCGCGCCGGCCGCCCCTACGTCCGCATCGACGACTGGATGCGTCCGGCCCGCGTGCGCGCATTCTGGACGGCCAGCGCCTCGGCGCTGGCGATTCTCATCGCCGGGTTCGCCTCGTTGAAGACGGCGTCGCGTAAGCCTCGGGGATGACAACTGAAACGCGGCAGCCTCGTGCAGCGTCACGCATGCGCGCAATTGACACGTGCGCGGCAAGCCGCTAGCGTGGACTGCATCCGGATGATCAGGACGCTGTTCCGCTGCGCGTTTCGCCGCCCTCTAGAACATCTTCGATCTGTAGTGCGGACCGTCAGGTCCGCCCGGCCACAGGCCTGAAGGCCTGCACTACACGTGCACTGAAGCCGGACACCACGCGGAACTTTTCTATGACTGCGAAGCTCTGGGCCGTCACCCCACGGCCCGCGGCGGCATTCGGCGCGCTCGTGCTGCTGTCGGCGCGCACGACGATCCAGCAGACCAGTCGCTGACGAGCTTTCAGCAGACGGTCGATATCGCCCAGCAGCGGTTCACGGCCGGCGCGATGAGCGAAGGCGACCTCCTCAAGATCAAGCTGCAGCTGCTGCAGTTCCAGATGGACGTCTCGTCGGCGCGGCTGGCGCGCGTGCAGGCGCTGGCGACGCTGCGCCAGCTGCTCGGCTATGAATCGGTGCCGGCCGACTACGACGTGACCGGCGCGCTCGCGCGTCAGCCGGTCACGCTCGGCGAGGCCCAGCTGCAGGCCTGCTCGCGCTCATGGGCGTGTCGGTCGAGACGGCCGTGATTCTCGTGTCCTACATCAACAAGCTGCGGCTCGAACACCACGACGTCCGCACGGCGACGCGCGAAGCCGCGCTGCTGCGGCTGCGGCCGATCATGATGACCGCGCTCGTCGCGTGCCTCGGCCTGCTGCCGGCCGCCCTCTCCACCGGCGTCGGCTCCGACACGCAGCGTCCCTTCGCCATCGTCATCGTCGCCGGGTTGATCTCGCGGCTGCTGCTCGGGTTCTTCGTCAACCCGGTACTGTACGAGATGGTCGCCAAGCCGGGCGACGTCCTCCAGGTATAGGTCGCCGGGCCGTTCATTTGGCACTCAAATGGAACGCGCCAGATGCTGCACTCGTATGTTCAATGGCATGTCCAGACGAACCGAGATCCTGCAGGGCACGCTCGATCTCATGGTGCTCCAGACACTGGCCACGATCGGCCCCTCGCACGGCTACGCGGTCGCGACGCGCCTCGAGCAGCTCTCGCAGGGTTCCCTGCAGCTCAACATGGGGACGCTCTATCCCGGGCTGATGCGGCTGGAACAGCGCGGCCTGATCCAAGGCAGCTGGGGCGCCACCCACAACAATCGCCGGGCGCGTTTCTACGCCATCACGAGGGCGGGACACCGTCAGCTCGCCGCGGAGAAGTCCGGCTGGACGCGCATGGTGGCGATCATGAGCGCCGTGCTGACGCGAGACGCATCGTAGGGTGCCGATGAACAGACTGCGTGAGTGGATCCTCCGGCTCTGGGGCACGCTTCGTGGCGAGCGCCGCGACCGGGAGCTGCAGGAGGAGCTGCGTCTCCATCTGGACCTGGCCGTGGAGCGCGCGCGTCGTGATGGACAATCCGCCAGCGACGCGACGCGCATGGCGGCGATCCATGCCGGCGGGCTGACGCAGGCCGTCGAGGCGTCGCGAGATCAGCGCGGGCTTCCGTGGATCGACGACGCGGTCACTGACATTCGCTATGCCGTCCGCATCCTCTCGCGGAATTCAGGATTCACCGCGGTCGCGGTGCTCGCACTGGGGCTCGGCATCGGCGTAGACACGGCGGTGTTCACCGCGTACAGGGCCATCGTCGCCAAGCCGCTCGACGCGCGTCACCCTGAGGAGATGGTCAACATCGCGCTGAGCCGCTCGTTGGGCAGTCGCCAATTCACGTTCAGTTATCCCGATTACGTGACCTACCGCGATTCCAGCCGTTCCTTCCGCGGCCTCATCGCGTTCATGACGGATCGCGTCGTCGTCTCGGACCCTGGTGAGATCGTGACGTCCGTGCCGCGCGCGAGAAAGTCGCTCGTGTACGTCGTCTCCGAGAACTATTTCCAGGTGCTGGGCGTCGAAGGGGTTCGCGGCCGGACGTTCGACGCCGTCACGACTCCCGAACTCGTCGCCTCTCCGTCTGTGCTGATCAGCGACAACTATTGGCAGAGCCGATTCAGGGGCGATCCGTCGGTGCTCGGGAGAACTCTCCGCCTCAACGGCGCGGCCGTGACGGTGATGGGCATCACGCCGCACGATTTCGTCGGCACAGGCATGTCCGCGCCGGACGTCTGGCTGCCTGTGAGCCTCGCGCCGCTGGTGCACGCCGACGACACGTGGCTGCGCGATCGCGAGACACAGCACCTGCGTCTGTTCGGGCGCCTCGCGCCGGGCGTCAGCGCCGCGGAGGCGCAGACGGAAATGACCCTGCTGAGCGATCGAGTTCGGGCGCTGCACGATCCGCACAGCGAACTCGCCGCACCGGCCGCGGCGATGGTCTGGCGCGGCAGTCCGACGCCGCTTCCCTTGACGTCATATCGAGGGGTCGTGCCTGCGATGGTGTTCATCATGGCTGCCGCCGCCATGGTGCTCCTCGTCGCCTGCGCCAACGTCGCCAGCCTGCAACTGGCGCGGGCGAGATCGCGTTTGCATGAATTGCAGACACGCGCGTCGCTCGGAGCGAGCCGGCTGCGCGTGGCCCGGCAACTGCTGACGGAGAGCGCCTTCCTGGGCCTGCTTGCGGGTGCAGTCGCGTTGTGGTTCACCTGGGGGCTGCTGAGGGTCGCAATCACACTCGCGGCGGACGCGCTGCCACCCGGGAACGGGGCCTTCGTCGCCGACGTCACGCCCGACCTTGCGATTTTCGCCTACGTGTTGGCGGTCTCACTGACCGCCGGCCTGCTGTTTGGTCTCGCTCCGGCCGTCGAGATCTCGCGCGCGGCGGTTGGCGCGGCCACGAGAGGGGTGACGGCCTCGATTCGCAGCCGACGGATTCAAGACGCCCTCATTGCGGCGCAGGTCTGCTTGTCGCTCGTGTTCCTGATCGTGGGAAGTCTGTTGATTCGTGGCGCCGTCAACACCATCAGAACCGATCCTGGCTACGACGAGACACATCTCGTCAGTCTGCAGGTTCAGCTGCCTGAGGCGTCACGGTACACGGCCGATCGCAAGGATGCGCTCGTCCATGAACTGCGCACACGCCTCGCCGCGTTGCCCGGCGTCGTCGCCGTCACCGACGCCCTGCCGCCGTCGTCGGATCCGAACCGGATGACGGCGGCTGTCCCGATCGGCGGCGGCACGGCACAGGCGTCACGCCGGTCTTCGGTCCTCCATTTCAGCTACGTGGAAGACAACTATTTCCAGACGCTCGGCATTCCATTGATCGTCGGCGGTCCGTTCGTGCCGGCGGCGCGCCGCGCCGAACAGGCCGTCATCCTCAGTGAATCCGCCGCGCGAGAGCTCTGGCCCGGCCAGAATCCCGTCGGCCGCAGCGTGCGTCTGGGCATCACCGAGCAGCGGCTCTCCAGCGACGTGGCGGGCCTGCAGAAACCGACGGAGCTCCTCGCAAACGGACCGGCGTACCAGGTGATCGGCGTCGCTCGGGACGTCCGCGGCGTGGAATATGACGGCAGCGGGACGAAGCAGGTCTATCTTCCGATGCGGACCGGCCGGTTCGAAGGGTACCCGATCCTCATCCGGACGCAGTCGGATCCGACGCCGGTGATCAGAGCAATTGACCCGCTGCTCGCCTCGATCGATCCCGACGCGCTGTCAAGCACGGCGTCGCTCGCCGACACGTTTCGCCAGTCCGGGCCGTTTCTCGTGTCCATGATTTCCGCTGCGGTGGCCGTGATGGTCGGGCTGCTCGGATTGCTGCTGGCCTCGATGGGCATCTACGGCACCGTGAGCTACATCGTCCTTCATCGCACGCGTGAGATCGGGATCCGGATGGCGCTGGGAGCCAGAGCGCACGATGTCGTGCGACTCGTTCTTGGTGAGAGCACGCGGCCTGTCGTCGCCGGAATCGCCGTCGGTGTGCTGTTCGCCGCCGGAGCCTCTTATCTGTTGCGCCGCGTCCTGTACGGAGTGCGCATGATCGACGGCATGTCGTTCATCGGCGTGTCGCTGCTTCTGCTGGGCGCCGCGCTGCTCGCCGCGTACACCCCGGCGCGGCGAGCCGCGAGCGTCGATCCGAACGTCGCGCTCAGATACGAGTGATCGTCGAGCTATTTCAGCAGCACGTCCTCGAAGAACTTCAGCGCGCGCGGGTCGTTCGACTGGCCCAGCCAGAACATGGCCTGCTTCCGGACGGCGGCGTTGCGGTTGTTCTTCGCGACGTCGATCAGCCTGGGGATGCCTTCGTCGCGCGGAAGCTGGCTCAGCGCGAAGACGGCGCGCGTGCGGACATCGGTGTCGGGATCGCGCTCGACGGCCTCGACGATGGTGCGCTCGGCGAGCTGATCGCCGGCGCGCTGCGACAGCCAGAACAGCGCGTCGCTGCGGACCTTCGCGACGCCGTGGCTGCGCGCGATCGACACGAGCGATCGGCTCGCCGCGGCGCCCTCGTGCATGCCGAGCGCCGCCACCGCCGTGTTGACGACGCGATCGCCGCGAGCGACCGAGGCGGCGCTGTTCACGATCGACGCCAGCCACGTCGCGCTGTCGTCGGCCTTCACGTTCTCGAGCCACGTGACCGGCAGCCCGCCCGCGTCGATCTCGCAGTCGGGCGTGGACGTGCGCAGCCGCGTGAGCGTCGCGCCGTCGAAGCGGGCGAGGATGTCGATCTCGGCCGCCGGCTCGAGCGCCACCGTGGTCCGGGCGGCGCAGTCCATGGACCGATGGCCGCCGTTCACTTTGACCCGGTAGCCAATCCACCGCGCGCCGCCGCGTGCCGTGGCCGCGGCGATCTCGCGCGCGAGCGGCTGCGTGGCGGCGCGCGTGTCCACCTGCGCGTTGACGAAGCGGCTCTGGGGCTGTCCGGCCGCGACCACGACGGCGAGCAGCAGGGTGGCGGTCACTTCAGCAGCTCCAGCATGTAGTCGGTGGCCTCGGGCTCCTTCATGATCGAGAGCTTCGAGACGATCTCGCGCTTCATCGAGCCGTCCTTCTCCGCGCGCGCCAGCTCGACGAGCGCCTTCGCGTTGCGCTGGATGAACAGCGCGTTGACGACCGCGCGCCGGATGTCGGTGGAGGGGTCCGACTTGTAGATCGACACCAGCGCGTCGGACACCGCCTGGTTGCCGCCGCCGCCGTTTCGCCGGTCGATCACGCCCAGGTTGCGGATCGCCTCGCGGCGCAGGTCCAGGTCTTTCTCCGTTTTCGCGACCTCGATCGTGCGATCGACGTTGCCGGACATCATGTAGCTCTGGAGGATGGTCCGCTTGACGGAGACGTCGTTCGACGCGCGATAGATGCCCGCGAGCGCGTCGCGATCCTCGGCGGCGCCCATCATCCCCAGATACCGGATCGCCGTGCGCTGCAGCTCGGGATTCGCCGTGTTCTTCGCCGTGTTGAGGACGATGTCATGCGCCTTCGGCGAGCGGCTTTGCGCCAGCACGAACAGCGCGCGATCGCGGACGCGCGGCGACGCGGCGCCGGCCAGCATCTTCTCGATCACCGGCAGCGCCTTGTCGGGATCGGCCTGCATGATGCCGCGCAGCGCGAGCAGCTTCAGCTCTTCGTCGCTCTGCAGCTCGGCCGACACGGGCTGGCCGTTCGCCTGCTGGATTTCGAGCGCGAGCGCCTTGGCGTCCTTCACCCACGGGCTGTTCGCGAACTGCTTCGCCAACTCGGCGACCGTGTCGAGCGCTTCCTTGTCGAGGTCGAGCTTGGCCTGGCTGTACGCCTTCCAATACAGCGCCGCGTCCACCTTGTCTTTGAACCTGTCCTGCACGAGGCGATTGAGATCCGCGATCGCGCGCTGGAACTGGCTGTTCTCGATCGCCTGGCGCGCCTGGTCGTAGAGCGCGTCGGGATCGACGACGGGCGGGACGAAGTTGAAGCCGGCGCCGGCGCCCGCGCGCGCCGCGGCGCGTTCGGCGGCCGCCTGGGCCGGGGCGGCCGCGCGCTCGGCCTGCCGCTGCGCCCGCTCCTGC
>CAZOIK010000459.1:0-6252 GCA_964579765.1 uncultured Bifidobacteriaceae bacterium | reverse complement strand
GCAGGCGAGCTTCGACGGCGTGCAGAAGGCCGGATCGCTGCTGGGCTCGGCGGCCATCGTCGTGCTCGACGACACGACCTGCATGGTCTGGCTGGCGACCAACCTGCTGCACTTCTATCGCCACGAGTCGTGCGGCAAGTGCACGCCGTGCCGCGAAGGCACCGACTGGCTGTACAAGATCGTGCAGCGCATCGAGCAGGGCGAGGGCAAGATGTCGGATCTCGACATGCTCGCGAGCCTCTCGGCCAACATCGGCGGCAAGACGCTCTGCGCGTTCGGCGACGCCGCCGTCACGCCGATCGTCACGACGCTGAAGCACTTCAGGCACGAGTACGAGGCGCACATCCGCGAAGGGAAGTGCACGCTGCAGGCGCCCTGGCGCGCGCAGCGCGCGCGCGCGATGGCCGGAGCGCACTGACACGATGACGCCGCTGCTCATCGCGCAGATCGTCCTGACGCTCTTCGTCTTCGTCATGCTGCTGAACTCGGCGGCCGTGATGGTGTACGTCGAGCGCAAGGTCGCCGCGCTCCTGCAGCAGCGGCTCGGGCCGTACCTCGTCGGCCCCAAGGGCGCGCTCCAGCCGCTCGCCGACGTCGTCAAGCTGATGTTCAAGGAGGAGCTTCGGCCGAAGGCGGCCGACGCGTTCCTCTTCGCGCTGGCGCCGATCATCTCGGCCACCGCCGCGTTCGCCGCCTTCGCCGTCGTCCCCTTCGGCGCCGCGACGACGTTGTTCGGGCTGCTGCGCGAGCCGATGAAGCTGCAGGTGGCGGACGTCAACGTCGCCGTGCTCGTGATCTTCGCCATCGCCTCGATGAGCGTGTACGGCATCGTGCTCGCCGGCTGGAGCTCGAACAGCAAGTACTCGCTGCTCGGCGGCCTGCGCTCGTCGGCGCAGATGATCAGCTACGAGCTGTCGTACGGCATGGCGCTCGCGAGCGTCCTCATCGTCGGCAACTCGCTCTCGCTGACCGACATCGTGAACGGGCAGGCGGGCTACTGGCTCGGGTTCATCCCGAAGTGGTTCGTGTTCGTGCAGCCGGTCGCCTTCCTCATTTACTTCACCGCGGGCGTGGCGGAAACCAACCGCGCGCCGTTCGACTTTCCGGAGGCGGAGCAGGAGCTCGTCGCCGGCTATCACACCGAATACAGCAGCATGAGCTTCGCGATGTTCTTCCTCGCGGAGTACATCAACATGGTCACGGTGTCGGCTGTCGCGACGGATCTGTTCCTCGGCGGCTGGCATGGGCCGTTCATTCCCGCGGCCTACGGCTGGATCTGGTTCCTGATCAAGGTCGGCGCGCTCCTGTTCTTCTACGTGTGGATGCGGTGGACGCTGCCGCGCTATCGCTACGACCAGCTGATGACGTTCGGCTGGAAGATCCTGCTGCCGATTGCGGTGCTCAATCTGCTCGCGACGGCGGCGGGCGTGCTGTATTTCGGAGCCTGATGACGCTCTTCTACATCTTCGGGGCCGTGGCCGTCGTGGCGTCGCTGCTCGTGATCGCGCAGCGCAACCCGGTGTACAGCGTGCTGCTGTTGATCGCGTCGTTCGGCGCGCTGTCTGGCCTCTACGTCCTCCTCGACGCGCCGTTCGTCGCGGTCACGCAGATCATCGTGTACGCCGGCGCCATCATGGTCCTGTTCCTCTTCGTCGTCATGCTGCTCAACGCGCCGCACGAGGAGACCGAACACGACGAGCGGATCCACCCGCTCCGCCGGCCCGGGCCGATGCGCGTCGGCGCCGCGCTCGCGGCGGCGCTCGTCGTCGAGCTCGTGTGGGCGCTCACGCGATCGGGCGGCGAGACGGGGGCGTTTCCCGGGGCGTCCGTGTCGTCGGTGCGCGCCCTCGGGCGGGCGCTGTTCACCGACTACGCGTTCCCCTTCGAGGTGACGTCGGTGCTGATCCTGGTCGCCATGGTCGGCGCCGTGGTGCTGGCCAAGAGGGACAGCCGCAGCGGCGGGGCGTTCTGAACATGCCGACCCTCAACGACTACCTCGTCCTGTCGGCGATTCTGTTCGCCATCGGCACCGCCGGCGTGTTCGTGCGCCGCAACGTGATCACGATCCTGCTGTCGATCGAGATCATGCTGAACGCCGTCAACCTGAGCTTCGTCGCGTTCGGCCGCGCGATGGGGACGGCCGACGGCCAGATCATCGTGTTCTTCGTCATGACGGTGGCCGCCGCCGAGGCGGCCGTGGGCCTCGCCATCGTGATCGGCATGTTCCGCCATCGCGAGTCGCTCGACCCCGACACGTTCACGAGCCTGAAGTGGTGACGGCATGCTGTTCGTGATCCTCTTCCCGCTCGTCGGCTTCCTCGTCAACGCCAGCTTCGGGCGGCGCGTGAGCAAGGGCGTCGCCGCCACGGTCGCGTGCGCGGCGATGGCGCTGTCGTTCGCGGTCTCGGTGGCCGCGGTCGCCAGTCTCCTGCAGCTGCCGGCCGACCAGCGTGTGATCACGCACCAGGCCTTCACGTGGATCACGTCGGGCGACTTCTCGGTCGGCGTGACGCTCACGCTCGACCCGTTGTCGTCCGTGATGATTCTCGTCGTCACCGGCATCGGATCGCTGATTCACGTCTACTCGACGGCGTACATGCACGAGGAGACCGACAGCGAGTACGCGCGCTACTTCTCGTACCTGAACCTGTTCGCCGCGTTCATGCTGGTGCTCGTCCTCGGCTCGAACTTCCTCGTGATGTTCGTCGGCTGGGAGGGCGTCGGCCTCTGCTCGTACCTGCTCATCGGCTTCTGGTACCAGAAGAAGTCCGCGTCGGACGCCGGCAAAAAGGCGTTCATCGTCAACCGCATCGGCGACTGGGGATTCGTCCTCGGCATGCTGCTGCTCTTCACCCGCTTCGGCACGCTCGACTTCCAGAACGTCGCGCGCGCCGTGTCGCAGCTGCAGCCCGAGCAGATGTTCGGCACGCTGTCGATCATCACGCTGCTGCTCTTCGTCGGCGCGACGGGCAAGTCCGCCCAGATTCCGCTCTTCGTCTGGCTGCCGGACGCGATGGAGGGCCCGACGCCGGTCTCCGCGCTCATCCATGCCGCGACGATGGTGACGGCGGGCGTGTACATGATCGGCCGGAACGCGGTGCTGTTCGGCCATGCGCCGATCACGCTGAGCGTCGTCGCGGTCATCGGCACGGCCACCGCGCTCGTCGCCGGCACGATCGGCCTCGTGCAGAACGACATCAAGAAGGTCCTCGCGTACTCGACCGTCAGCCAGCTCGGCTACATGTTCCTCGCGATGGGCGTCGGCGCGTGGGCGGCCGGCATCTTCCATCTCTACACGCACGCGTTCTTCAAGGCGCTGCTGTTCCTCGCATCCGGCGCGGTGATTCACGCGCTCGGCGGCGAACAGGACATGCGCAAGATGGGCGGCCTCAAGAAAGATCTGCCGATCACCTACTGGACGTTCTGGATCGGCGCCGTCGCGATTTCAGGCATCCCGCCGCTCGCCGGCTTCTACAGCAAGGACGAGATCCTGTTCCGCTCGTACTCGGGCGGCCACACGGTCCTGTACGCGATCGGCCTGCTGACGGCGCTGCTGACAGCGTGCTACATGTTCCGGCTCATCTTCATGACGTTCCACGGGCCGTCTCGTTCCGTGTCGCACACCGAAGCCGGCCACGAGCCCGCCGGCGCGCACGGCGGTCACACACACTTGCACGACGCGCCGCTGCCGATGGCGATCGCGCTCGTCGTGCTCGCGATTGGCTCGATCGCGGCCGGGTGGATCAACGTCGGCGGGCGCTTCCAGGAGTTCCTGGCGCCCAGCTTCGGCCTGCCGGCCGGCCCCGAGCCTCCGGTCGAGGGCAACCTCGAAGTCGTCCTGATGATCGTGTCGGTCGCCGCAGCCGTCGTCGGCGTCGGCCTCGCGATGTACTACTTCCTCAAAAACCGCGCGGCCGCGGACAAGATGGCGGAGAACTTCTCCGGAGTCCACCGCGTGCTCGAGCACAAGTACTATCTCGACGAGATCTACGACGCGGCCGTCGTCCAGCCGATTCACATCGTGTCGGAAGACGGGCTCTGGAAGGGCGTGGACGTGGGCGTGATCGATCGCACCGTCAACGGCGTGGGACAGGCGGTCGGCGGGACGGGCGAGGTCCTGCGGCTGCTGCAGTCCGGCTCGGTGCGCACGTACGCCGCGTCGCTGTTCCTGGGCGTCGTCCTCGTCGTCGGCTATTACCTCTGGCGCTGATGCATTTTCCGATTCTGACGTCCCTCGTCGCCCTGCCGATCGTCGGCGCGCTCGTGCTGCTCTTCGTCCCCGACGACGAGCACAGCGACGGCACCGTGCGCGCGGTCGCCCTTGTCGTGTCGCTGCTGGTGTTCGCCGAGACGCTGCTGCTCTGGTATCACTTCAACGCCGGGTCGGCCGAGTTCCAGTTCCTCGAGCGGCACGAGTGGATTCCCGCGTTCGGCATCAGCTACTTCGTCGGCGTGGACGGCATCAGCCTGCTGCTCATCGTCTTGACCGGCTTCCTGACGCCGATTGCGCTGCTCGGCTCGTGGGAGTCGGTGCACAAGCGGACGAAGGCGTTTGCGATTTTCGTGCTGCTGCTCGAAGCCGCGATGATCGGCGTCTTCATCTCGCTCGATCTGTTCCTGTTCTACGTGTTCTGGGACGCGATGCTCGTGCCGATGTACTTCCTGATCGGCATCTGGGGCTACGACCGCCGCATCTACGCGGCCGTCAAGTTCCTGCTCTACACGATGGCCGGCAGCGTGCTGATGCTGCTGGCGATCATCGGCCTTGCGTACCTGCACAGCGTGGCGACGGGCAGCTATTCGTTCGACCTGCTGGACCTCTACCAGATGGCGATCGCGCCGAGGACGCAGGTCTGGTTCTTCCTGGCGTTCGCGCTCGCATTCGCGATCAAGGTGCCGCTGTTCCCGTTCCACACGTGGCTGCCGGATGCGCACGTCGAAGCGCCGACCGCCGGCTCGGTGATTCTCGCGGGCGTGCTGCTGAAGATGGGGACCTACGGGCTGGTCCGCTTCGCGTTCCCGCTGTTCCCCGCGGCCGCGCAGCTTTTCGCGCCCATCCTCGCCACCCTCGCCGTCGTCGGCATCATCTACGGCGCGCTCGTCGCGATGGTGCAGCCCGACATGAAGAAGCTCGTCGCGTACTCGAGCGTGAGCCACCTGGGCTTCGTCGTGCTCGGCATCTCGGCGATGAACATGCAGGGCGTGCAGGGCGCCGTTTACCAGATGCTGAACCACGGCGTCAGCACCGGCGGGCTCTTCCTCATCGTCGGCATGCTGTCGGATCGGCGGCACACGCGGCTCATTTCTGAGTACGGCGGGCTGAAGAAGGTCACGCCGCACCTGGTGGCGGCGTTCCTCATCGTCACGCTCTCGTCGATCGGCCTGCCCGGGCTCAACGGCTTTGTCGGCGAGTTCCTGATTCTGCTCGGCGCGTTCCGCTGGAACCCGAAGATGGCCGCGTTCGCCGCGACCGGCGTCATCCTGTCCGCGACCTACATGCTGTGGATGTTCCAGCGCGTCAACTACGGTCCGGTGACCAACGAGAAGAACGCGCGGCTCGTGGATCTGCGCCCGCGCGAGTGGCTCGTGATCGTGCCGATCATCGCGATGGCGATTCTGATGGGCGTGCTGCCCAACCTCTTTCTGAAGCCGATGGGACCGTCGGTGCAGCGGATGCTGAATCAGGTGCAGCAGGGCGCCGCGCCGGCTCGCATCGAGGCGCGCCGCTGATGCTGGCGATGGCGTCGTTGAACGCGGTGGTGCCGATGGCCTGCGTGGCCGCGGCCGGCATTGCGGCGATGATCGCGGAGGCGTTCACCGCGCCGGGCGAGCGGATGCCGATTGCGCCGCTGGGCGTCATCGGCCTGGTGGGCGCCGCGCTCGCGGTGGGCGCGCTGTGGAACCACAACGCCTCGAGCTTCGGCCTTGTCTCGGCCGACAACTTCGGGCTCTTCGTCACCGGCATCCTCGTCGTGGTCGGCCTGCTGTCGCTCGCGATCTCGGGCCCGGCCATCGATCGCGAGGGGCTGCCGCGCGGCGAGTACTACGCGCTCATGCTCTTCGCCACGGCCGGCATGATCCTCATGGCGACCGCGACGGATCTGATCGTCATCTTCCTTGCCCTCGAGGTCCTGTCGATCAGCGTCTACGTGCTGACGGGGATCCGGCGCGACTCGGCGGTCGCGACCGAGGGCGCGTTCAAGTATTTCCTGCTCGGCGCGTTCGCGAGCGCCTTCTTCCTCTACGGCATCG
>CAZOIK010000458.1:0-5522 GCA_964579765.1 uncultured Bifidobacteriaceae bacterium | reverse complement strand
CGAGGATCTCGTGCTCGGGCAGCCGCTGTTCTTCGCGACTGCGATGCCGCTCGGCGCCACGGCCACGGGTCTGCTCGTCGAGAGCCACGAAGGGCGCCCGACGAAGATCGAGGGCAACCCCACGCATCCGGCCAGCCTCGGCTCGGCCGACGTGTTCGCGCAGGCGGCGATCCTCTCGCTCTACGATCCCGATCGCGCGCAGAGCATCACGCACCTGGGCGAAATCCAGTCGTGGTCCGACTATCTCGCCGCGGTGCACGCCGTGATGACGGCGCAGCAGCCGCTCGGCGGCGCCGGTCTCAGGCTCCTCACGCCGTCGGTCTCGTCGCCCACGCTCGCCGCGCAACTTCGCGACCTGCTGACGCGATATCCGTCGGCGAAGTGGCATCAGTGGGACCCGCTCTCGCACGAGAACGCGAAGCAGGGCGCGCTGCTCGCGTTCGGCCGCTACGTGGACGCGCAGTATCGCGTGGATCGCGCCGACGTGATCGTGTCGCTCGACGCCGACTTTCTCTGCGACGGCGCCGCCGGCCTGCGCTACGCGCGTGAGTTCGCCTCGCGTCGTCGTCCCGACAACCCGGCGCGGATGAACCGTCTCTATGTCGTCGACGCCATGCCGACCCCGACCGGCGCCAGCGCGGACCACCGGCTGCCGCTGCGGCCGGGCGAGATCGAAGGCTTCGCTCGCCGTCTCGCGGCGGCCGTCGGCGCCGCACCGTCGCTTTCGACACCGGCGCTCGACGCGCGAGCGGCAAAATGGGTGGACGTCCTCGCCCGCGATCTGCGCGCCCACGGCGGGGCCTGCCTCGTGATCGCCGGCGAGAGCCAGCCGCCGGCCGTGCACGCGCTGGCGCATGCGATGAACGCCGCGCTCGGCAGCGTCGGGCGCACGGTCGTCTACACCGCACCGGTCGAGGCCGAGCCCGTCGATCAGCTCGCATCGCTCAAGGATCTGATCGCCGACATGCGCGCCGGCCGCGTGGACGTGCTGATGATTCTCGGCGGCAATCCCGTGTACTCGACGCCGGCCGATCTCGGGTTCGCGGACGCGCTCGGCAAGGTCATGCTGCGCACGCACCTCAGCCTGCACAGCGACGAGACCTCGGCGCTCTGCCACTGGCACGTGCCCGAGGCGCACTTCCTCGAGGCCTGGAGCGACGCGCGCACGTTCGACGGCACCGCCTCGATCATCCAGCCGCTCATCGCGCCGCTCTACGGCGGCAAGACGGCACACGAAATGCTCGCGGCGATGGGCGACCAGCCGGAGCAGTCGCCGTACGACATCGTCCGCGCCTACTGGCAGCGCCGGTCGCGCGCGGCCGACTTCGACAACGCATGGCGGCGCTGGCTCAACGACGGCGTGATTCCGGAGACCGCGCTCGCGCCGATCGACGTCGGCGCACCCAGGCGGCGCGAGCCGCCTCAGCCCACCGCCGTGGCCGCTGCCGGTTCGCTTGAAATCGCCTTTCGCCTCGACCCGTCGGTCGCCGACGGCCGCTTCGCCAACAACGCGTGGCTGCAGGAGCTGCCGAAGCCGGTCACCAAGCTGACGTGGGAGAACGCGGTGCTGGTGAGCCCGGCGACCGCCGCGGCGCTGGGCGCCACGAACTCTCCGGACGCGACCGGCGGCGAGCACGGGCAGATCGACAGCGACGTCGTCGAGCTGCGCTATCGCGGGCGTTCCGTGCGCGGACTGCTCTTCGCGGTCGAGGGCCATCCGGACGGCTGCGCCACGGTCCATCTCGGCTACGGACGCGAACGCGGCGGCAGCATCGCCGCCGGGGTCGGGTTCAACGCGAATCTCCTGCGGACGGCCGACGCCATGTGGCAGGGCGAGGGCCTCCAGATCGTTCGCACCGGCCAGCGCGCGTCACTCGCGTGCACGCAATATCACCACCGGATGGAAGGCCGCGAGCCGGTCCGCGCCGTCACACGCGACGAGTTCGCGCGCAATCCGAACGTCATCCGCGACACGAGCAACACACCGCCGCGCACGATCACGCTCTATCCCGACTATCAGTACTCCGGCTATCGCTGGGGCATGTCGATCGACATCAACGCCTGCATCGGCTGCAACGCCTGCATCGTCGCCTGCCAGGCCGAGAACAACATCCCGGTCGTCGGCAAGGACGAGGTGCTGAAGGGGCGCGAGATGCACTGGCTGCGCGTCGATCTGTACAACCGCGGCGCCGCGGAGAACCCAGAGACGTACTTCCAGCCGCTCCCGTGCATGCAGTGCGAGAACGCGCCGTGCGAGGTCGTCTGCCCCGTCGGTGCCACCGTGCACAGCGACGAGGGCCTGAACGACATGGTCTACAACCGCTGCGTCGGCACGCGGTATTGCCAGAACAACTGCCCGTACAAGGTTCGCCGCTTCAACTATCTCCTCTACTCCGACTGGACGACGCCGAGCCTCGAGCTCGCGCGCAACCCGAACGTGACCGTGCGCAGCCGCGGTGTCATGGAGAAGTGCACGTACTGCGTGCAGCGGATCAACCGTGCGCGCATCCAGTCGGAAAAAGAAGATCGGCGCATCGCCGACGGCGACATCCAGACGGCCTGCGCGCAGACGTGTCCGGCGCAGGCGATCGTGTTCGGCGACCTCAACGATCCCGAAAGCCGCGTCTCGACGCTGCAGGCCGAAGCCCGCAACTACGCACTGCTCGGCGAGCTCAACACGCGACCACGGACGACGTATCTGGCCGCGGTGCGCAACGAGAACCCGGAGCTGGCCGGCTGATGGATCCCAACACGCCGTCGCCGGTCATTGCGCCCGGCTACACCTTCGGCAGCGTCACCGACAAGATCGCGTCGATCGTCCTCGGCCGCCGGACGCCCCGGGGCTGGTATCTCGGTTTCGCGATCTCGTTCTGCTTCGTGATCCTGCTGTTCGTCGCGCTGACGTACCTCGTCTTCAAGGGCGTCGGCATCTGGGGCGTCAACCAACCCGTCGGCTGGGCGTTCGCGATCACCAACTTCGTCTGGTGGATCGGCATCGGGCACGCGGGCACGCTGATCTCGGCGATTCTGCTGCTGCTCCGCCAGGAGTGGCGGACGTCGATCAACCGCTTCGCCGAAGCGATGACGCTCTTCGCCGTCGCGTGCGCCGGTCTGTTTCCGGTGTTCCACACCGGCCGGCCGTGGCTCGCCTACTGGCTGTTCCCGTATCCGAACACGATGGGCGTGTGGCCGCAGTTCCGCAGCCCGCTCATCTGGGACGTCTTCGCGGTCTCGACCTACGCGACGGTCTCGCTGCTGTTCTGGTACGTCGGCCTGATCCCCGATCTCGCGACGCTTCGCGATCGCTCGCAGTCGCGCACCGGCCGGGTCGTATACGGCATCCTCGCGATGGGCTGGCGCGGGTCCGCGCGCCACTGGCATCAGTACGACACCGCGTACCTGCTGCTCGCCGGTCTCGCCACGCCGCTCGTCGTCTCGGTCCACACGGTCGTCAGCTTCGACTTCGCGATCTCGATCCTGCCGGGCTGGCACACGACGATCTTTCCGCCGTACTTCGTGGCCGGTGCCATCTATTCCGGCTTCGCGATGGTCCTGACGCTCGCGATTCCGATTCGCGCGGTCTACGGTCTCGACGACTTCATCACGTCGCGGCATCTGCAGAACATGGCGAAAGTCATGCTCTGCACCGGCCTCATCGTCGCCTACGGCTATCTCACGGAAGCGTTCATCGCGTGGTACAGCGCCGATCTCTACGAAGGCTTTGTGCCCGTGAACCGTTTCACCGGACCGTATCACCTGTGGTACTGGGGGCTGCTCGTCTGCAACATCGTCCTGCCGCAGCTCCTGTGGTTCAGGCGCGTACGGCTGAAGCCGGTCGTGCTGTGGGTGCTGTCGCTCGTCATCAACCTCGGCATGTGGCTCGAGCGCTTCATCATCATCGTCACGAGCCTGCACCGCGATTTCCTGCCGTCGTCGTGGGGCATGTTTCAGCCGACGTTCTGGGACATCGCGACGTTCACCGGCACGATTGGCCTGTTTGTCGCGCTGCTGTTCCTGTTCCTGCGCTTCCTGCCGATGATCTCGATCTTCGAGATGCGGACGATGCTGCCCGAGGCCAAGGTGGATTGAGTGGCGGCGCGCGTCTACGGCCTCATGGCGGAGTTCACCGACGCGACGGCGCTCGTCGCGGCCGCTGAACGCGCACACAAGGAGGGGTACAGGCGCGTTGACGCGTACTCCCCGTTTCCGATCGAAGAGCTGCACCACGCGCTCGGATCGCCGCACAGCAAGCTGCCGATGATCGTGCTCGTCGGCGGCCTGCTCGGCTGCATCGGCGGATTCCTGCTTCAGTACTGGGCAGCGACGACGGCGTATCCGGTGAACGTCGGCGGCCGGCCGCTCAACAGCTGGCCCGCCTTCATTCCGGTCACGTTCGAGACCACGATTCTGGTTGCCGCGCTGTCGGCGGTACTGGGCATGCTCGCCCTGAACGGGCTGCCGATGCCCTATCACCCGGTCTTCAACGTCGAACGCTTCGCGCTCGCGAGTCGAAGCCGCTTCTTTCTCGTCATCGAAGCCGCGGACAAGCAATTCGACCTCGACGCGACGCGACGGTTTCTCGAAACGCTCGGTCCACGTGAGATCTCGAAAGTGGATATCTGAAATGCGGCGCCGCGGCCTGCCGCACCTGTGTCTTCTAATGTGCGCGATGGCGTCCGGCGCGTGCCGGCAGGACATGCACAACCAGCCGAAGTACATCCCGCTGCGCGCCTCGACGTTCTTCGGCGACGAGCGATCGGCGCGGCCGCTGGTGGCGGGGACCGTCGCGCGCGGCCACCTCCACGACGACACGCTGCTCGAAACGGGAAAGATCGGCCAGGACGACGCGACGGTGTTTCCGTTTCGGGTGGACGCGCGCGTGCTCGCGCGCGGGCGCGAGCGCTACGACATCTACTGCTCGCCCTGCCACGGCCGCACCGGTGCTGGCGACGGCATGATCGTCCGGCGCGGCTTCCGTCATCCGCCGTCGTACCACGACGATCGGCTGCGCAACGCGCCGGTCGGCCACTTCGTGGACGTGATGACGAACGGCTTCGGCGCGATGGCCGACTACCGCCAACAGGTCGGGGCGCGCGACCGCTGGGCCATTGCCGCCTACATCCGCGCCCTGCAGCTGAGCGAGCACGCCACGCTCGCCGACGTCCCTTCGGCCGATCGAGGACGGCTGCGCTGATGGAGATCGCGCGCACTGCGGGCGAACTCATCCCCGAGCTGGGACGCTACCAGCGTCCGCTCATCGCCGCAGGCGCGGCCGGCCTCGTCGTGGGCGCCGTCGGCAGCGCGTTCGGCAGCGGCGCGACGCAGTTCTATCAGTCGTACCTGATGGGCTACATGCTCTGCCTCGGGACGACGCTGGGCTGTCTGGCGCTCGGGATGGTGCATCAGCTCACGGGCGGCGCATGGGGCGTCGTTCTGCGCCGGCCGATCGGCGCGGCGGCCCGCGTGCTGCCGGTGCTCACGCTGCTCTTTCTGCCGATCGTCATCGGCATGCCGCATCTCTA
>CAZOIK010000457.1:0-8126 GCA_964579765.1 uncultured Bifidobacteriaceae bacterium | reverse complement strand
GGGGCGGGCGTCGGTGCGGCGAGAGCGGTCGTCGCGACCGGCGCCGGCTTGGGCGGCGCCGCTGGCTGCGGCTTCGACGCCGGGGGCTGTGCGCGCGCCGGAGCGGGCGCGGTCGCATCCGCGGCGTGAGCCTGCCCCGCCGGTGCGGGCGTCGGCGCGTCCGCGGCGGGCTTCAACTCTTCGACGGGCGGCGTCTGCTTCTCGAGGCGATTGAAGTAGCTGAGATCGTCAACGGTCGGCGGCGGGGCCGCGGTGGTGGGATCCGATCCGGCCGGTGTCGCCACCGCCGGCACCGCCTGCGGCGTCGGCTCGACGGCGGCCGTCGCCGCATCTGCCGCGGCCGCGGCCCGCTCGGCGCGAACACCGCGGCCGACCAGCACGCCGCAGAGAAAGATGACCACCGACACGACGGTCGCCGCCATGAACAAGAACACCAGTTGCTTGCCATTCAACTGGATCTCATGGAAGCCGTCGTCCGGTAGCTGAGCAGCCACTCGCGGCGATTCTAGCAAATTCGGTCGAAGAGTACCAGTCCCCTACTCAGTCTCCAGTCTCCAGTCTCCAGTCGCCAGTCGCCAGTCGTCAGTCGTCAGTCGTCAGTCGGACTGGAGACTGGGGACTGGGGACTGGGGACTACTGTTTCGTCACCACCGTCATCGTGCATCCCTTGCCGCCGGTGGCGCGGCACGAGTCCACGGCGATCGTGGCGGGGACGTTGAAGAGCGCGAAGAGGCGCGCGAACGCGGCCGCGTAGAAGCCGCACAGCGCGTGACCGACGGGCTCGCGGACGTCGCAGAACACCGAGCCCCGCAACTCGAGGGTCGCCGTGCCATGGCGAAGCCGAAAGGCCGCGCGTCCGTTGCGATAGCTCGCCCGGACGAGCCGGTCGCACAGCTGCAGAATCAGGCGGGGGCGCAGCCACTCCGGCGCCGCCTTGATGAACGATCGCTCGAAGCCGCCCATCGACTCCACGGTCCACTCCGCCGCATACTCGCCCGCGCTCGCGGTGATGCGCGCGTAGGCGCCGTCGCCCTCCTGACGCAGAAAACTGAGGACGGCGTACAGCGGCGCCAGCCCGATGGTGCCGTCGCGCAGACCTTCGGCGTGCAGCCAGCTCTCGTAGAAGCCGAGACGCGCCGGCAAGAGGTCGGCGATGCCCTGGTGCAGGCTCGCCAGCAGGACCCGCCCGACGCCGGCGTCACGCATAACGCGATAGGATGGTCACGTGTTCTCCGCAGCCATTCTTATCGGCGGGAACGCCACCCGGTTTGACGGACGCGACAAAAGCGCCCTGCTCGTCGACGGACGCACGATTCTGTCGCGTCAGCTCACCGCGCTGGCCGCCGTCGCGCCGGACGACGAGATCGACGTGATGCTGGTGGGAGGCTCGCCGGCACGCGATCGGCCTGGTGTCCGCCATGTCGCAGACACGGTGCCCGGCCAGGGACCGCTCGGCGGCGTGCACGCCGCGCTGGCGGCCGCTCGCGGCGACGCGACCCTGATGCTCGCGTGCGACATGCCGTTCGTGACGGCGCCGCTGCTGCGCCATCTGCTGTCGCTCGCAGGCGACGTGCGGCGGGCGGGTGAAGGCCCTGACGTCGTGGTCCCCCGGACCGAACGCGGCTATCATCCGTTATGCGCCGCTTATACGCGCGCGTGCCTGGAACCGGCGGCGCGCCGGCTCGCCCGCGGCGAGCTCAAACTGGCGGGATTGTTCGACGAGGTGCGGGTGCGCGTCGTGACGGCAGACGCGCTGGCGGCATTCGGCGACCCCGATCGCCTGCTCGCCAACGTCAATACGTCAACCGAGTACCGCGCGATCGCAGTCAACGGGATGCAATCCTAACACGCCGGCCCCCGCCCCAGCGCTGACGCCCGCTCACTTTTCATGATTCTCACCGTTCAGCAACAGGTCCACGCACTCGTGTCCGACGCGATACGCCGCCAGTTCGGACTGGCCGACGTCCCGCCGTTCAGCGTCGAGGTGCCGCCGAACCGCACGCTCGGCGATCTGGCCGTCACCGTCGCCTTCCAGCTCGCGCGCACCCTGCGCAAGTCGCCCAGGGCCATCGCCGCGGACCTGGCGTCCGCGCTCGGCGCCGTTCCCGGCGTGGCGAAGATCGTCGCGGCGCAGAACGGCTACGTGAACCTCTATCTCGATCGCCGATCGTTCGTGCTCGATCGCGTCAACGGACGCGTCTCGCCGGTGCCCGCGACAGACGGCAAGACCGTCGTCGAGCACACGGCGATCAACCCGAACAAGGCGGCGCACATCGGTCACCTGCGCAACGCGACGCTCGGCGACACGATCGTCCGCGTGCTCCGCTTTCGCGGCACCGAAGTCGAGACCGAGAACTACATCGACGACCTCGGCGTCCAGGTCGCCGACATCGTCGTCGGCTTTCGGGAGATCGAGCACAAGTCGCTCGCTGACGTTGACCACCTCGCCCACTCCACCAGGTTCGACTATTACTGCTGGGATCTGTACGCGAAAGTCGCCGAGTGGTACGACGGCGACCCGGCGCGCCCCGCCGTGCGCGCCCGGACGCTGCACGATCTCGAAGCCGGCGGCAACGCCAGCGCCGAGATGGCCGCGCTCATCGTCGATCGCATCGTCCGCGCGCATCTGCAGACGATGGCGCGGCTCAACATCAGCTACGACCTGCTGACGTACGAGGGCGACATCCTGCGGCTGAAGTTCTGGGCGCAGGCGTTCGACATCCTCAAAGCCCGCGGCGCCGTCTTCCTGCAGACCGAGGGCAAGCTCGCCGGCTGCTGGGTCATGACGATCGACGACGGAAGCAGCGACGAGTCGAAGGACGAGGAACGGGAGAAGGTCATCGTCCGATCGAACGGCGTCGTGACGTACGTCGGCAAGGACATCGCCAACCAGTTCTGGAAGTTCGGCCTGCTCGGCACGGACTTTCGCTACCGGCTGTTCGCGACGCAGGCCAACGGCCATCCGCTGTGGGCGACCACCTCCGGCGAGACCGACCCGACGGCACCGCCGTTCGGGCACGCCACGCGGATCTACAACGTCATCGACTCGCGGCAGATGTATCTGCAGGCGCTGCTCAAGCAGGCGCTGCGGACGCTCGGCCACGCCGAGGAGGCCGAGCACTCGATCCATTTCTCGTACGAGATGGTCGCGCTGTCGCACGCGACGGCCAGGGAGCTCGGCTATCAGATCTCGGACGAGGACGCGCAGAAGCCGTTCGTCGAGGTCTCGGGCCGCAAAGGCCTTGGCGTGAAGATCGACGACCTGCTCGACCGGCTCATCGCGGACGCGACGGCCGAGGTCGCGAAACGGAATCCCGAGCTGTCGGAGGCGGACAAGGCGCGCACCGCCGCGCAGATTGCCGTCGCGGCGATTCGTTATTTCATGCTGAAGTACTCGCGCGGCAAGCTGATCGTCTTCGACATCGACGAGGCGCTGAGCTTCGAAGGCGAAACCGGCCCGTACCTGCAGTATGCCGTCGTGCGCGCGAACAACATCTTCAACAAGCTGCGCGAGCGCGAAGGGCTCTCGCCGCTCGACGTCATCCGCGCCTTGGACGTCGCGCCGGCGGACGAGCTCGCGGTTGACGGCGAGGGCGACGGCGGCAGCCTCTGGGCGGTCGTGTTCGAGGCGTCACGGCTCGACGAAATCGTCGAGCAGGTGGTCCGGTCGCTCGAGTTTTCCGCGCTGGCGAAGTACGCGTTCGGGCTGGCACAGATGTTCAACGCGTTCTACCATCGGTTTCCGATCCTGGCCGAGGAAGACGCGGGACGGAAGGCCTGGCGCGCCGCCGGCGTCGCGTACGTGCGCGATCAACTGACCCGCGCGCTCGACCTGATGGGCATCGAGGTGCCGGCGCGTATGTAGGGCGGCCCGTTCAGGGCCGCCGATGCACTCGCATTATGCCAACCATCGGCATCACGGCGTGTCGCAAGCTCGAGGACTACCGGCAATCGGTGCTCCACGTGGGCGGCGAGGTCCGCGTGATCGACAGCGCGATGCGGGCCGAGGACGCGCTCGCGGGCGTGGACGGGCTGCTGCTGACCGGCGGCGGCGACATCGACCCGATCCAGTACGGCGAAGCCCCGCACGCCACCTACTCCGCCGCCGAGCCCGGCCGCGACGCGTTCGAGCTTCTGCTCGTCTCGCTGGCGCGCCAGCAGGGCTTGCCGATCTTCGCCATCTGCCGCGGCATCCAGGTGCTGAACGTCGCGTGCGGCGGCACGCTCGTGCAGGACATCCCGTCGCAGGTGCCCGGCGCCCTGTCGCACCGCCTCGAGGTCCCGCCTCATCAGCCGATGGAGCTCGCGCACGAGATCTGGATCGACAAGGACAGCCTGCTCTCGACGATCATGCGCGAACGGCTCGGCGACGCCGACACGTGCGACGTGAACAGCCGGCACCATCAGGCCGTCCGCCAGGTCGCGCCCGGGTTCGTGATCTCGGCGACAGCCCCCGACGGCGTCGTCGAAGCCATCGAAGATCCGAAGGCGCGGTTCTGCCTCGGCGTCCAATGGCATCCGGAAAACTTCTTCCGCACCGGCGAGTTCCGCCCGCTGTTCGAAGCGTTCCTCGGCGCAGCCACCCGCACGTAGTGTCCGCCTTCAGGCGGACGTCCCGGCTAAAGCCGGACACTGCGCTCGAAGACGACGACCGTCTCGACGTGCGGGGTATTCGGAAACAGATCGAACGCGTCGGCGCGATCGAGACGGTAGCCGGCGTCCACCAGCTTTCGCGAATCGCGCGCGAGCGTGGCGACGTCGCAGCTGACGTAGACGACGTTCGGCGCGCGCAGGCGGACCACGCCGTCCAGCGCCTCGCGCGACAGGCCGGTTCGCGGCGGGTCGAGGACGAGCACGTCCGGCACGGCGGGGCGTCCGGCGACGAATGTCTCGACCGGCTGCCGCAGCGGCTCGACCGCGTCGTATGCCGCTGCGTTCGCGGCGAGATCGGCACCCGACACGCGATCGCCCTCGACCGCGCGGACCCGCGCCTGCCGCGCCGCCGCGGCGGCCACGGCGAACACCCCGGCGCCGGCGTAGAGATCGACGAGCGACGCGCCGTGCGGCACCTGTTCGACGACGTGCGCGACGAGCGCCTCGAGCAGATACCGGTTGCCCTGAAAGAACGCGAGCACCGACCGCCGCAGCGCCACCTCGACGCCGCCGACGTGCAGCGTCTCGACGACGGTGGCGTCCGGGCCAAAGCCCGTGAGCCCGTCGGTTTCTGCGAGCCGTCGCGCCGAGGACGCGTCGATGGCGGACGCTGCCTCGACGCACACCGCGCGATTCGACGCATCGACGTTCTCGGACAGCTCGATCTCACGGGCGTCGATGCCGACCGAGCGCAGTCCGGCCGCCACGCGATCGAGCGTGTCGGCGGTGGACGGCAGCAACTGCTTCGTCGCACGCGCGTCGCAGAGGTCGTGCGTCCCCTCGCGGAAGAACCCCCAGCGCTGGCCGCGCACGTGCAGCCGCGCGCGCATGCGGTAGCCCTCCTCCGGCGACGGCGCCACGGCGACGCGTCCGGGCAGCGTCAGCTTGCCGATGCGTGCGAACGCGTCGGCGATGACGTCGCTTTTGATCGCGAGCTGGCGCTCGTAACGGATGTGCGCGTACAAACAGCCGCCGCACTCGGGATCGCCCTCCACCGGGCGCCGATCGGGCGAGGCGTCCTCGATCTCCGTGGCCGCCGCGTACAGCACGCCCTTGCCCACGCGCTCCACCCGCGCCGTCACGCGCTCGCCAGGGATCGCGCCGCGGACGAGCACGATCTGCCCGTCGTGGCGCGCGATCATCCGGCCGCCGGCGGCAGGTTTTTCGATGGTCAGGGAGAGCGTGGTCATGGTCGTTGGTCCTTGGTCCTGGTCCGCATCAGCCGTTCATGGACCAGGGACCTCGGACCAGGGGACCATGGACCAGGGACCAGGGACGGACCAAGAACCAAGGACCAAGCACTATGGACCAAATGAGAGCGTCGGCAGGCCGAGGCGCTCGCGCACGAGGTGAGCGACCGCGCCGTCGCGGGCGCGCGCGAATGCGTCGGGCGACATGCGATCGCGAAAGGACGCCAGCTCCTCGTCCGCCTCGCGGTTCACCGCGGCGAGGTCGGCGGCGTCGAGCGATGCGCGGGCCGCGGCGAGGAGTTCGTCCTCGAGCGCGGCCAGCCGCGCCAGCAGCGCCCGCCGGGCGTCGCCGCGCACGCCGCCCGACGAGGCTCGCGCGGTTTCGAGCTCGACGTTGACGCGATCGATGAGTGCGTCGAACGCGTCGCCGAGCTTCCCCGTCGCGCGCGCCGACGAGAGCTTCAGGATCACGCGCTCGAGGTGCGCGGGGAGCGACGGACCGCGCGACCTCTCAGGCGGGCCTGAAAGGACCGCCCTACGAGTTGCCTCTGTCACGCCGAGCGCGCGGCGCCATTCGTCGAACACGTCGAGCACGTCGGCATCGCAGAAGTCGATCTTCACCGGCCGCCGGCGCGGACCCTTGCGGTAGTAGCGCTCGAAATAGCGATCGATCCCCGCGCAGGCGATCTTGAACGGAATGCCCTGCCGGGCCCAGCGCGAGACGACCTCGAAGGACGGCCCGGTCACGCGGATCAGATGGCCGTCGTTCTTCCGGCAGAGATAGGTTTCAATCTGCTGGCAAAATTCTGCAATCTGCGATTCTGCCATTCGCGCTACTGATTCCGCTCCCAGATGATTCGCAGGCCGTGGAGCGTGATGTCGGGATCCGACGCGGCGAACAACTCGCTCTCCGGCACGATCAGCGGTGCCAGCCCGCCGGTCGCAATGCACGTCGCCCGGCCGCCGAGCTCGGCGGTCATCCGCCGCACGATCGCTTCGACCATGCCGAGGTACCCGTAAAACAGCCCCGACTCGACAGCGCCGACGGTCGTCTGGCCGATGACCGCGGCCGGCTTGCGGACGTCCACGCGCGGCAGCCGCGCGGCGCGCTGAAAGAGCGCCTCGGCCGCAATCTGCGGCCCGGGACAGATGACGCCGCCCAGATACTCTCCGGCCGCCGACACGGCGTCGAAGGTCGTCGCGGTCCCGAGGTCCGCGATGATCAGCGCGACCTTGTGCGCGCGGCCGTACATCTCGTACGCGGCGATGCTGTTCGCAATGCGATCGGCGCCCACTTCGTCCGGGTTCTTGTAGAGGATCGGCATCCCCGCGTTCGAGGCCGGCTTCACGACGAGCGGACGGCGATCGAAGTAGCGCTCGCACATGGACTGCATGATCGGCGTCAGCACGGGCACGACCGACCCCATCACGACGGCGTCGATTGCGGCCAGCGGCATCTTCGCGTGCGCGAACAGCCCGGTGATCATCAGGCCGACTTCGTCGGCGGTCCGCTCGCGGAGCGTCAGCAGCCGCCAGCTCTGCGCCAGCGTCGCGCCGTCGAAGACGCCAAAGACGATGTTGGTGTTGCCGACGTCAATTGCGAGAAGCATGAGCTCTCCACCGCAGAGGACGCCGAGGACGCAGACTCCAGGTTGGCTCAGCGTCCTCCGCGTCCTCAGCGGTAGTTATCTCGTCAGGACCACGCGACTTCGCCGGCGACGAGACGGACAACGCCGTGCTTCGTGCGCACCAGCAGCGCGCCGCGATCGTCGATGCCGGCGGTCACCCCGGTGTCCGTCCCCGTCGGCGTCACCCACGACACGCGCGCGCCCTGCGCGGCCGGCGCGAGCGCGCGCCACGCGTCGAGAATAGCATCGAACCGGCCGTCGAGCAGATCGTCGTACCGCGAGGCGAGCGCCGACAGCGTCTCGGCGAACACGCGCGCGCGATCGACGGCGCGACCGAGCTCGCTCACGAGCGACGTCACGCGATCGGCGAGGTCGGGGGGAAACGACGCGAGGCCCACGTTGACGCCGTAGCCGAGGACCACCGCATCGCCCGCGGCCTCGGCCAGGATACCGGCGAGCTTGCGTGTGCCCACGTAGAGATCGTTCGGCCACTTCAGCGCCGGCGCCAGGCCCGTAGCCGTTCGCACGCCCTCGACGAGCGCGACACCCGCGGCCAGCGTCGTGAGCCGCGTCGCGCGCTCGCCGTCGCGCGAGCGGGACGGCGTCAGGATCGTCGAGACATACAGGCCGGCGCCAGGCGGCGAGAACCACGTCC
>CAZOIK010000456.1:0-6907 GCA_964579765.1 uncultured Bifidobacteriaceae bacterium | reverse complement strand
CGCCCGCGTCGTCAACTGCCGCTTCTCGAGTTCGTCGGCGACGCCTTCAGGGCCGATCTTGTCCAGCTTGTCGAGCGCGATCAACGCGTCGCCCTGCTGCGGCGCCGCGTTGATGTCGAAATGCTGCGCGAGGAGGGCCGGCAGATGCCGGCGATCGTTCAGGCGGATCTTGAAGTCCTGAAAGCCAAGCGTGCTCAGCACCTCGCTGACCGCGGCGAGCTGCTCCGCCTCTACGACCGGCGACGTCGATCCAATCGAGTCGATGTCGCACTGGTAGAACTCGCGGAAGCGGCCCTTCGCCGGACGGTCGGCGCGCCAGACGGGCTGGATCTGGTAGCGCTTGAAAAACTTCGGCAGCTCGTTCTGGTACTGCGCGACGACGCGCGCGAGCGGCACGGTGAGATCGTACCGCAGCGCGAGATCGGCCTCGCCGCGCTGCTCGTGCTCGCCGCGGCGGAGGATCTTGAAAATGAGCTTGTTGCCTTCCTCACCGTACTTGCCGAGCAGCGTCTCGATGTTCTCGAACGCGGGCGTCTCGAGTGGCTCGAAGCCGTAGCGTTCGTACACGCTCCGCACGACGCCGATGACGTGCTCCCGCCGCCGGATGTCCTCGGGGAGAAAGTCGCGCGTCCCGCTTGGTGGCTTGGTCGATGTAGACATGACAGCAGGCCTATCGGCCTGCACTACTGCTGGTCCCAACACTGCCGGGGCCGCCTGCACCACTCATGTAGTCGAGGCGGTAGCTCACGTAGCGATCGGCGTAGGCCTGGATGTCGAGGACTTCGGCGTCGCTGAGCGTGCGCTTCACTTTTCCCGGGCTGCCCATCACGAGCGACCGCGGCGGAATCTTCGCGCCTTCGACGAGCAGCGTGCCCGCCGCGACAATCGACCCGGTGCCGACCGTCGCCCCGTTCAGCAGGATCGCGCCCATGCCGATCAGGCACTGGTCCTCAATCGTGCAGCCGTGGACGATGGCGCCGTGGCCGATCGTCACGTTGTCGCCGACGACCGTCGGATGCGTCTTCGTCATCACGTGCACGACGGTCCCGTCCTGGACGTTCGATCGCTTTCCGATCCGGATCCAGTTGACGTCGCCGCGGATGACGACGCACATCCAGACGCTGCTCTCCTCGCCGATCTCCACCTCGCCGATGACCTGCGCGGAGTCGTCGATGAACGCGCCGGACGCGATACGCGGGGCACGTCCTCTGTGAGCGCGGATCATGACGGTGGATTATAGAGGTGAATCGCAGAACGGCAGGATTGCAGAATTGCAGGATGGAGTCCTCGCCCCAGTCCCACAATCAATCCTGCAATTCTGCCCTTCTGCAATCCTGCAATTCGGCGTCAGTTCGTGGCGACCGTGCCGCTCGGCGCGGCGCCCTTCTTCGGCGACGGCCCGCCGCGCAGCGACTCGAGGTGCGCGATGATCGCGCGCATCTGTTTGTCGGCGTCGCCGCCCATCTCGGGATACGGCGACTTCGGGTAGTCGGGCCAGAACTGCGTCATGCGCGTGCCCGGCAGGAACGACGCCGGGTTCTTCAGCCATGGCAGCAGCCAGTCGGGGTTGAGCCGCTCGTGGACCATGCGCAGATCGGGCGCGAGGTTCGCCGTCGGCTGATCCTTCGGGATCGCGCCGAGCACGTGGCACTTCTGGCACTGCAGCTTCTCGAACAGCGCCTTCCCCGCCGGATCGTCCGCGGCCGCGACGTCATACGTGCGGAACTGCTCCAGGTTGTTCGACACGGCCTGGAAGTAGTGGATGACGCCGTTCAGGTTCTGGTCGTCGAGGCCGAACGTGGGCATGCGCACGTCGATCCACGGACGGATCTGGATCGGCCCGCGCAGGAACGCGTAGAGCCAGTCGGGCTGCACGCGCACGCCTTCCGGCGTCAGCCGCGGCGGCCCGAGCGACGAATCGGACACGAGCTTCAGGAAGTCGCCACCGTCGTCTTCGATGATGTGACAGCCGACGCAGTTGCGGCGGTGGACGATCGTGCGGCCGGCGACCGTGTAATCGGCGCGCGCATCGCGCACCGGCAGCGCGGCCGGCGGCTGGGTCTGGCGCTGGAAGCTCATGATCGCCGTGAGCAGCCGCTCGGCCTCCACGTCCGAGAGGCCGAAGTTGGGCATCCGCAGCTTGTCGAGCGGCTGCAGCACGCGGCCCTTGTCGAAGGCGCGCGGGTCGTGCAGCTTGCGGTTGAACCACGCGATCTTGGACGTGTGCGGAATGTCCTCGACAAACCCGAAGTCGAGCCGCGTGACGAGCTTGCTGCCCTCTTCAGAGAGATCCGTGCCGATCGGCTGTGTCTTCTCGAAGCCCTTGATGTCGTGGCAGCTGAAGCAGCCGTACCGGTTGATGACCTTCTGCCCGAGATCGAGCTGCTTCTGCTCGGGACCCAGCTTCGCGACCGCCGCCTTGGCCTCCTCGGCCGGCATCAGCGCGTTGTAGTAGTCGAGCAGCGTGTCGTCGACGTCCTTCTGCGTGTAGGTCGCCTTGGGCGCTTCGCCGCCGGACTGCTTCAGCGTCATCAGATACGTCGCCACGTCGGCCGCCTGCTGATCGGACAGCCGCAGGTTCGGCATGTAGGTCTTCGGGTTGTAGTGCTTCGGATTGCGCACCCAGTCGAACACCCACTCGTAGGTCGTCTTGTTGCCGATGTTCTCGAGCGGCTGGCCGAACGTGCGGTGCGGCCCGGCCACCTCACGCGATCCCTCGCCGACGACGTGGCAGCCCTGGCACCCGATCGACTTGACGATCTTCTCGCCGGCCTTCGCGTCGCCGTGCGGAGGATTCTTCACCTCGGGCTCGAACGGCTCGCTGTTGGCGAACAGGTAGTCGACGACCGCGTTGATCTCGACTTCGTTGCGGACCGCGTCCTGCGGCGAGCTGGAGTTCGAGTTGTACCAGATGCGCGGCATCCACGTGGTCTGCTTGACCGCGCGCGGGTCGCGGATCCAGGTCTTGACCCAGTCCTTCGTCAGCTTCGAGGCGACCTTGGTGAGGATCGGCCCAGGCTTCTTGACGTCCTCGACGCCCTTCGTCTTATGGCACGCGTAGCAGCCGGCGCGCTCGAAGGTGGCGTACGCCACGTTCAACGCGGGCGCGTTCGGCACGTAGATCTCCTGCCGATGGCACTTCTCGCACGACGCCTCCGTCATCTTCGTCGGGAGCATCGGGTAGTCCCACTCGTGCGGCTCTTCCCAGCCGTACGTCTTCTCCCACGCGGCCTTCTGCTTCTCGCCGGTCGGCGTGTGCGACGCGGCGTTGAAGCTGACCGACGCGCCTTCGCCCTCGTGGCAGACCGTGCAGCCGATCTTCTCGATCGGATGCGGCGACTTGCTGCCGAGGTACGCGTCGAGGTTCGGGTGCGTCGTGAACGGCTGCGGATATTTCTCGAAGCCCTTCTTGTCGATCCCGAGATGGCAGGTCGTGCACCGGTCCGTCTTCGGCACCGTCTTGAAGTTCACGTCGTCGACGACGTCCGACAGAATGATCTGCTGGATCTTGATCGTCGGCGCCATGAAGTCGAGCAGCGGCGCGTTGAGGAAGAAGTCCTTCTCGTAGCTCGGCGCCTGCGCCTCGGCCACCTTGCGCAGCCGCACCTGCTCCGCGCGCATGTCCTCCATCTGCTTCTGGATGGTGCCGATGGAGCCGGTGTACTGCGACAGGTCCTTCTGCACGCCGTTGCGATCCGCGGTCAGCGACTGGACCTGCAGGTCGAGCTCGTGCAGCTTCTTCGCGTCGTCGGCCTGGAGCTCGCCCTTCTTCGGCGCGCTCGAGAGCCCGGCGGCCCGCGCCGATTCGAAGTCGTAGCGGTCGTGATCGTAGGTCGCCTTGGCGTACTGATAGTCGCGCGACGCGCGATCGAGCCGGATGTTGACGTCGTCGAGCTTGCTCTGCAGCGCGTCGATCTGCTTCTGGTTCGCCCTGGCGTTCTGTTCGGCCGCCTTGAGCTGCGCCTGCAGCGTCTGCATCTTGCCGCGATCCACCGACCGCGCCGCCGCGCGGTACTGCGCGCGCGTCACGTCGAACTGCAACTGCGCGAAGCGCCGCTGGGTGTTCTTCCAGTCGCGATCGTAATCGTCCCACACCATCCACACGGTCGAGAGCAGCAGGAAGATGCTCGACGCCGCGAAGACGACGTTCAGGAAGTCGATGTTGTACGCGTGCCCGACACCCTTCTTTTCAGCCATAGGTCAGATGTTGAAGAAATATTCGCCGATATGGACGATGTATTTCAGGTTGAACAGCCACCGCGACAGCATCTTGATCGGCAGCGACATCATGATCAGGAACAGGAACGCGCCGACGTAGTAGCGCGGCGGACCGAGCTTCTCGTAGTACCGCTTGAAGAGGTTTTTCGAGAGGATCACCGGCAGCGCGAACACGTAGAACAACACCACCAGGATGCCTGGTAGTTCTCGTATGAGCCAGAACGACGGCATGCCGGTGTGCAGCCAGCGCACCCACACGTATTCCGAGAGATCGACGTTGGTCAGCGCCTCGAGCTTGTGGACGTCCCAGAATTCGAACGGCCCGAAGAAGTTCCAGTTCGGTCCCCGCAGGAACGTGCCGAGCACGATGAGCGAGCACCACAGCACGACGAAGCCGAACAGGAAGATCGAGATCTCCGCCTTGCGCTCTTTGAACGTGTAGTAGCCGTTGCCCTTCGGGTTCTTGTCGATGTACGGAATCGCGATGAGGCCGACGATGATCAGCCCGGGCAGCACAACGCCCGCGAGCCACGGATCGAAGTACACCAGCATTTCCTGGAGGCCCAGGAAGTACCACGGCGCCTTCGACGGGTTCGGCGTGTTCGCCGGGTTGGCCGGCTGCTCGAGCGGCGCCTTCAGCAGGATCGACCAGACGATGAGCACGACCGAGCAGAGGATGAGCGAGATGAGCTCGGTGTAGACGAGGTCGGGCCACACCCACACGCGGTCCGACTCCTCCTTCTCGATCGGCCCGACGCCCGCCGTGATGCGCCGATCGTTCAGGACCGCCTCGCGAATCGAGTACCAGACGAAGAACACGAGCAGGAAGATGAGGCCGACGATCGGCACGTTGTCCGGCTTGGTGACGATGAGCCGGAAGTTCGGGTCGAAGGTGCCGAAGACGAAGAACACCAGCAGCAGCCCGAGCGTCCCGAAGCCGACGGCGTTGGAGGCGACCTTCTCGCGCTTCCAGATGACCAGGAAGAGCGCGACGACCGCCAGCCCGAAGAACAGCTGGGGCGCGGTGAGGGCGTTGATGATCCCTTTAATGAAGCCCATCGATGAACCTCTTTAGAGCGGACCGCTGATGCCGCCGTCCTTGCGGACGCGCCAGAAGTGGACGGCCATCAGCACGGCGATGCCCAGCGGCAGCCCGACGCAGTGCAGCACGTAGAACCGTAGCAGCGCGCCCTCGCCGACGAACGTGCCGCCGAGCAGCGCGAACCGCGCATCGTCGGCGGCGTGGACCAGCGGGACGCCGCCCAGGTTCAGCAGCGACGCGCCGGGGCCCTCGTGCCCGAGGAACGGCGTCGCGCGCGCCATACCCGATCCGACCGTGATGGCCCAGATGGCGAGCTGATCCCAGGGCAGCAGGTACCCGGTGAACGAGAGCAGCAGCGTGAGCACGAGCATGATCACGCCGACCGACCAGTTGAACTCGCGCGGTGGTTTGTACGAGCCGGTCATGAACACGCGGAACATGTGCAGCCACACGGTGATGACCATCGCATGGGCGCCCCACCGGTGCATCTCGCGCATGATGCCGAGCGGCACGTGCTCGCGCAGGCCAACGATGTCGCTGTAGGCGTACTCGAGCGTCGGCCGGTAGTAGAACATCAGCAGCAGGCCGGTGAAGGTGAGGACGAGGAAGAGGAAGAAGCTCAAGCCGCCCATGCACCACGTGTAGCGCAGCTTCACGCCCGACTTGCGGATGCGCACCGGATGCAGGTGCAGGAAGATGTTCGACAGCATCACGAGGACGCGCGTGCGGTCGGTGTTGGGCCGGTCATGCCGGAAGACCGACTTCCAGACCTGCGTCTCGGTCAGCCAGTTCCAGAATTCGGTCGCCTTGCTCTCCTTCGGTGCGACCTTGACAGCGCCCCCGGGTCCGGCTGCGACGGCCACCGCCGCGCCGGCGCCGACAGCCGCCGTCATCGCGGGCCGCGCGCGCATGGCGCGGATTTCATTCGCGATGCCCATGATCGCCATGACCACGCCGATCACGAGCGCCAGCCCCAGCGGCACGGTCACCGCCAACACGAAAACCAGATCGGTCACTGCTTCCCTCCGGCAGACCTTGCGGTCTGCACTCCATTCGGTTCTTCGCAGACCTGAAGGTCTGCACTACACAGTCTGGAGCGCAACGGTTGTAGTGCAGGCCTTCAGGCCTGCCGAGTCAGAACGTGCGAGCCTACGCCTTCAGAAACGCTTCCGGATCCGTCCACTGCCCGAGTTCTTCCTGGAAGTGACGGCTCTTGTCCACCAGGATCTGTCCGTCGTCGGCGAGCACGATGCGCGCGCGCTCCAGCGGACGCGGCGTCGGGCCTTCGAAGTTCACGCCGCTCATGTGATAGCCGCTGCCGTGACACGGGCACTTGAACTTGTTTTCCGCCGCGAGCCAGTTCGGCGTGCAGCCCAGATGCGTGCACACCGCGATGAGCGCGTAATACCCGGCCTCGTGGAGGATGTCGTCGTCGGCGGTCTTCACGATCCAGATGCCGAACTTGTCCTTCCAGCGCTCGTCCACGCCGAAGCCGTACTCGCTCGGGAGCCCCGCCTTGAACTGCTGCGGCGGCTCGTTGAGCACGTTCGGGAACATGAACCGGCCCGTGGCGGCGAGCGCCGCGGCCGTGGCCGCCGAGAACGCGCCCCACGCGAGGCCGAGCCAGGCCCGGCGCGTCAGGAGCGG
>CAZOIK010000455.1:0-11243 GCA_964579765.1 uncultured Bifidobacteriaceae bacterium | reverse complement strand
AGATGCACGCATGCGAGTCAGCACGAGCGTATTTCTGGCGGCGGCGCTCTCCGTCGCTTCGACGGCCGCGGCGCAGTCGAAATACCTGCCCGCCGAAGTCGACGCGGGCAACCGTCTCTACACCTCGAACTGCACCGGCTGCCACGGTCCCGAGGGCGACGGCGTCGCGGGCGTCAACTTCAGCCAGGGCAAGTTCCGCCGCGGCGCAACAGACGACGACCTCATCCGGATCATCGTCCGCGGAATCCCGGGCACGCCGATGCCGCCGAGCGGGATGTCGGACGGCCAGGTCGGGACGATCGTCGCCTACCTGCGCTCGATGGCCGCCGCCAGCGACACGAGCGCCCCGGCCGGCGATCCGTCGCGCGGCAAGGCGATCGTCGAAGGCAAGGGCGAGTGCCTCACCTGCCACAGCATCGGCGTCAACGGACTGCACCTCGGCCCCTCGCTCACCGAGATCGGCGCCGAACGCCGCGGCGTCGAGCTGATGCGATCGCTCGTCGATCCGAGCGCTGAAATCCGTCCCGACAACCGGACCGTCACACTCACGATGCGCAACGGACGGACGATCACCGGACGCTTTCTCAACCAGGACACGTTCAGCATCCAGCTCATCGACGCCAGCGACAAGCTGGTGACGATCGACAAATCCGCCGTCCGCGAGTCGGCGCTGCAGACGACGAGCCCGATGCCGTCGTTCAAGAACACGCTCGACGCGCAGCAGCTCGCCGACGTCGTCAGCTACCTGAAGTCGCTGAAGGGCCGGCCGTAGCACCGAGGAACATCACCCCATGGCGTCAGTCACCGAAATCGCTCCCGACGTATTCCGGATCTCCGTGTACGCCGAGGTTCCCCGCCTCCAGTTCAATCACTTCCTCGTCAGAGACGACGAGCCGCTGCTCTTTCACACCGGGCTGCGCCGGATGTTTCCCGCCGTGCGAGAGGCCGTCTCGTCGCTGATGGACGTGTCGAAGCTGCGCTCGATTGCGTTCAGCCATTTCGAGTCCGACGAGTGTGGCGCCCTGCACGAATGGCTCGGCGTCGCGCCCGAGGCCAAAGTTCTCTGCAGCGCCAACGGCGCGCTGGTGAGCGTGAACGACTTCATCGGCCGGCCGGCCGTCGGTCTCGAGGACGGCGGCACGTTCACGACGGGCAAATACACCTTCCGCTTCTGCGGCACGCCGCACCTGCCGCACGGATGGGACGCGGGCGTCCTGTTCGAAGAGACGCAGCGCACGCTGCTCTGCTCCGACCTGTTCCATCAGACGGGAGACGTCGAACCGATCACCGAATCGGACGTCGTCGGACGCTCGCATCAGGCGCTGCGCGAGTACCAGAAGGGCATCCTGGCGGAGTACGTGCCGTACACGCCGCTCACCGCGGGCCATTTCCGCAAGCTGGCGGCGCTTCAGCCGAAGACGCTGGCCATCATGCACGGGTCGAGTTTCCGCGGCGACGGCGCGAAGGCGCTGCTCGACCTCGACGCCACGTTCCGCGACGTCTTCGGCCGGGAGGCCCGATGAACACGCGTCGTTCGATCGCCGTCACGCTCGTCACCCTCGCGCTCGTCGCCGTGGCCGCGCGCCTCACGGTGCGCGCGCAGGTGATGTTCGACCGCATCCTGCACGCAGACGACGAGCCGCAGAACTGGCTGACGTACTCGGGCACGACGATGAGCCAGCGCTACAGCAAGCTCAGCGAGATCACGCCGGAGAACGTGAAGCGGCTCGAGCTGAAATGGATCTATCAGGTGCAGTCGCTCGAGAAGTTCGAGGCCACGCCGCTCGTCGTGGACGGCGTCATGTACACCGTGTCGGCGCCGAACGACGTCATCGCGCTCGACGCCGCGACCGGCCGCGTGTTCTGGACGTACTCGTATACGCCCTCCACGCTCGCGCGCCTGTGCTGCGGGCGCGTGAACCGCGGCCTCGCGATGCTCGGGCACACGCTGTTCATGGGCACGATCGACGGCCACCTGATCGCGCTCGACGCGAAGAGCGGCGGACTGGTGTGGAACCTCGCCGTCGGCGGCGCGCGCGCGGCGGCCGGCTACGGCTTCACGATGGCGCCGCTCGTTCTCAAGGACAAGGTCCTCATCGGGTCGGTCGGCGGCGAGTTCGGCGTCCGCGGATTCCTCGTCGCCGTGGACGCGAAGACGGGCAAGGAAGCCTGGCGCTTCAACACGGTGCCGGGCCCCGGAGAGAAAGGCCACGAGACGTGGGCGGGCGACTCGTGGAAGAACGGCGGCGGGCCGCTGTGGATGACGGGCTCGTACGATCCCGCGCTCAACCTGACGTACTGGGGCATCGGGAATCCAGGCCCCGACTGGAACGGCGATGCCCGCGCCGGCGACAACCTCTACACCGAATCGGTCGTCGCGCTCGACGCGGACACGGGCGCGGTCAAGTGGCACTTCCAGTTCACGCCGCACGACGAGTTCGACTACGACTCGGTGCAGGTGCCGGTGCTGGCCGACATGACGTTCGGCGGGCGGCCGCGCAAGGTGATGCTGTGGGCCAACCGCAACGGCTACATGTACGTCCTCGATCGCACGACCGGCGAGTTTCTGCTCGGCAAGCCGTTCGTGAAGACGACGTGGACGACGGGCCTCGACGACAAGGGCCGGCCGATGAACGTGAAGCCCGTCACGCCCGAAGGGACGTTGATCTACCCGGGCAATCAGGGCGGCACGAACTGGTATCCGCCGTCGTTCAGCCCGCGCACCGGACTCTTCTACATCCCGAGCTGGATGGACACCTACGCGACGTACATCAAGCGCCCGGTCGAGTACGCCGACGGCCAGCGGTTCACGGGCGCGCTGCCGGTGATGTCGGTGCGCATGCTGCAGCCGGGTCCGCTCGTGAACCGGCGTCTCAAGGAAGAAGGCTACGGCGCGATTCAGGCGTTCGATCCGAAGACCGGCGCGCGCCGCTGGTCGTTCGACATGGCCGACATGACCGACGGCGGCGTGCTGACCACGGCGACCGATCTGCTGTTTGCAGGCGGCCGCGAGGGCTACTTCTTCGCGCTCGACGCCAGGACGGGCACGCTGCTGTGGAAGGCGAGCGTCGGCGGCGCCGTCTCGAACGGACCGATCGCGTACGCGGTCAACGGCAAGCAGCACGTCGCCATCGCGGCCGGCAACGCGCTGCTCGTGTATGCGTTGAAGTAGGCGTGCTCGCCGCAGGGCGGGCGCCGCCAGCCGCGCCGCTGCGCGGCGCTAAATGAACCCGAGCGCTTTCTTCGGCAGCTTCGCGACGTCGCTCTTGGGGATGCCGAAGTTGTCGGCGATGAGCGACGCGGGGTTGCCGGCGAGCCAGCCGGAGATCGAGATCTCCTCGAACGTCGAGCTGTTGAACAGCGCGAAGAACCGCAGCGGCGTGCCGCCGATGTTCTCGACGTAGTGGCCGAAGCCCTGCTGGATGAAGACGACGTCGCCGGGGCCGCATTCCTCGCTGCGCGTCCGGCCGTGCGCGCCAAACACGGTGACGCGCGAGCGTCCTTCGAGGATGTACTGCCACTCGTCGGCGTTCGGATGCCAGTGCATCTCGCGGATCGCGCCGGGGTTCAGATACTGCAGCACCGAGGTGAGCGTCGAGTTGATCGGAAATTCCTTCTGCGTCGCGCGGCGGATCCAGCCGTCCTTGTACTGCTCGAGCGGCGCCTTCGCGAGGCTGAACTTGTGGGGGTTCTGGTTCTCCTGCAGGGCTTCGCCGCCGAGATACTCCTCGGGAATCTGGCTCGGGATCTTGCCGGGGATGATGTAGACCTCTTTGGTCGGCAGGCCCGCGACGACGTTCTTGGGCAGGCCGAGGTTTCTCGCGACGACGTCGGGCGAGGAGCGCGCGACCCAGTCTGTGATGCTGAACGTCCCGTACTCGGAGAAGTGTCCGTCGTCGAAGCCGAGGATGAAGTGCGCGTCGGTGTTGCCGACGTTCTGGAGCGCGTGGCCGTGGCCCTTCGGGAAGTACCAGAGATCGCCGGGGAAGAAAATGTCGGTCGCCGGCTCGCCGGTGGGCGAGATGACGGTCCCCATCACCTTGCCTTCGATCACGTAGGCCCACTCGGCGGCGATGGCGTGCCAGTGCAGTTCGCGGATGCCGCCCGGCTTCAGCCGCATCGACACGCCGGCGATGTGCTCGGAGACGGGAAACTCTTCCATCGTCGCTTCGCGCGCCGACCCGGCTTCGCCGTTCCAGCTGCCCGTGCTCGTCTCGATGTTGTACTTGAACGGCGGAATCGGCTCGTGCTTGCCCGGATCCTTGCCCACCTGGATTTTCGGCGCCTGCGCGCTGACGGGCGCGCCGGCGAAAATCGCCGAGCCGAAGCTCGCGGCGGCCGCCGCCTGCAGCATCTGACGGCGAGACAGCTCAGTCTTCTTTCCCATCACACACCTCAAAGAAAAGTCAGGGCCGGATTGTAATCCGCCTAGTCGTAGAAGGCGGGAGATTTCTTGAGCGCCGCGTTGGCGCGGTAGTCGTGCTCGATCCAGATGGGCATCTTCGTCTTCGCCAGATACGCCTCGATCATCGCGCGCGACGCGGCCGACTGCTCGACGTCGAATTCGTTGTCGGGCGGCCGGCGGTGGAACGCCCGCTCCGGCGGATAGTGATAGAGGTCGCCGGCGATCATGATCGGGCCCGTCTTCGCGAGCCGCAGGATCAGCACCTGGTGCCCGGGCGTGTGGCCGGGCGCGGACTTCATCACGACCGTGCCGTCGCCGAAGACGTCGTACTCGTCTTTGTCGATCAGGATCGTCTTCCCGTGCTCGAGCCTGTCGTAGAACCGCCGCTCGACGCGCTCGTTGCCCGGCTTGAACATGAAGTCGCGCTCGATCGGGCGCGTGATCCACGTGGACGCGGCGAACTCGTTCAAATTTGCCGTGTGATCCTTGTGCGCGTGCGAGACGGCGACGTAGGTGATGTCGGGCGGCGCGTAGCCGAGCGCGGCGAGCTGGCTCTTCAGCGTCCGCGACACCACCGCGTGCGACACGGGGTTGACGTCGTAGCGCGCCGCCTCCGGCGCCGCCTTCTCGACGTCGGCGTCCGGAATGACGCCCAGATCCCACAGCAGCGTGCCCTTCGGATGCACGACGAGGAAGCACGGCACTGGCATCCGCGACTCGACGACCTCCTGCTGGGTGACGTGGTAGCGCGTGACGCCGGCCGGATCGGTGTTCAGCATCCCGCAGTCGAGCACGTAGAGCCGCGGCGTCTTCGGCGCGGGCGCGGCTCGACCCGCTGCGGGCACGGCGAACGCCACCAACAGCGCGAGCACGAGATGCTTCATCAGTCGAGAGGCACGCGACGGCGCCTCCGCTGTGTCTTCAGGCGTTTCATGAGCGCCTCCCACGCGGCGCAGCAGCTTCGAGAATTCACGGTTGGCCTCGGCGGCGGACACGGCAGCGGGCATGGCGTCACCTCTAGTAGTTCGATTCACTACTCTAAGCCAAACGCCGCTACACGAGGCCTACCGCATCGACTGGATGACGTCGTCCAGCGCGAGCAGGCCGACGAGGCGCGTGGGGTCGGCGCGGTGGACGACGGGGACGACCGGGTGCTCGCGCAGCGTGCGCAGCGCGTACTCCATCGAGTGGTCGGGATAGAGATAGGGCCGGTCGATGGGCGTGATGTGCGCCGACAGCGGATCGCCGCCCTGGCCGTCGGTCTGCCATCCGGTGAGCTCGGCGCGCGACACGGCGCCCCAGGTCGCCGGACCGAGCGACGCGAGGAAGTACTCGCTCTCCACCTGGTTCGCGCGCGCGAGGCCGCGGTCGATGGTCTCGTCGCCGCTCAGCGTGATCGCCTCGGGATCGCGCATCGCGTCTTCGACGGAGCGCATCTCGACCTCGCGTTCCTCTTCCATCGACGGCAGATCGGTGCCGTCCTGCCGCGCGAGCAGGTCGAAGAGGCCCGCGTGCTGGAACTGGCGCGAGACGAAGTACGCGATCGTGTTCGAGATCATCACCGGCAGGATGATCGAGTAGTTGCCGCTGACCTCGACGACCATGAACACCGACGTCATCGGCGCCCGCAGGATCCCCGCGAACATCGTCCCCATCCCGACCAGCGCGTACGCGCCGATCGGCCCGGTCAGCCCCGGCGCGATGAGCCGCTCGACCGCGCAGACGGCCCCGCCGAGCATCGCGCCGATGAACAGCGTCGGCGCGAACAGCCCGCCCGGCGTCCCGGACACGAACGACGTCGTCGTCGCGAGCAGCTTGATCAGGCAGAGGGCGATCAGAATCTGCCAGGCGTACTGATCGTGCATCGCCAGGTCGATCGACTCGTAGCCCGCGCCGAGCACCTGCGGGAACTTGAGCGCCACCACGCCGATGAGCAGGCCGGCGACGGCCGGCTGCAGATACCACGTCCACATCGGCAGCAGCCGCAGCCGCGGCCGCAGGAACGCGACGAGCTTCACGAACACGAGCGACAGGCCGCCGCCGATGAGGCCGAGCGCGGCGTACGCGAGCAGCTCCGACGTGTGCGCGAGGTGATACGGCGGCACGCGGAACAGCGGCTGGTCGCCGAGGAACCACTGTTCGGTCACGACGCTCGACACGGCGGCGAGGACGACCGCGCCGAGCACGCCCGCCGACCAGCGGCCGATGACTTCCTCGATGACGAACAGGACGGCCGTAATCGGCGAGTTGAAGGCCGCGGCCAGGCCGGCCGCGGCGCCGACGGGCGCGATGTAGCGCAGCCGATCGCGCGAGAGCTTCAGCCGCCGCCCCAGCGCCGACGCGAGGCCGGCGCCGATCTGCAGCGACGGGTCTTCAGGCCCGAGCGACTGGCCGCTGCCGATCGCCAGCGCCGACGTGATGAACTTGCCGACCACGGTGCGAAACGAGATGAAACCGTCGTACACGTAGAGCGCGGCTTTGGTCTGATTGACGCCGCTGCCGCGCACGGCCGGGAACCACCGCACCGACAGCAGCGCGACGACGAGCCCGGTGGCGGCCGGCACGAGGACGACGCGAGGAAACGTCGGCGTGAGCGACGATCCGAGCGCGCGCAGCCGGAACCACTCGATCGCGACGCGGAACCCGACGACGGACAGCCCGGCGTACACGCCGATGACGACGGCGATCACGAGGAAGAGCTGTTCCTCGTGCAGGGCGTTGCGAAGGTGCGGCCACTTCATTGCGATTGCGCGGTGGCGTGCTTGCTGCCGATGATCGCGAGCGCGCGATCGTCCGGCGTATCGCCGCCGCAGGATCCGGGCGCCAGCTTCTCGACGTCGAACACGAGCTCCATCGTCTGGTCGATCAGGTCGGCATCGCGCGCGAGCGCCCGCGGCCGGATCTTCGCCGCCGCGTCCATGCGCATCTGCAGCTCGGGCATCGGCGCGCAGCGGTTCAGCCGCGCCTTGGCGATGTCGAGCGCGCGAAGGGCGCGCGACGCGCGTCCAGTCCCGCCGAGCCGATCGACGTAGGGATCGAGCGCGAGCGCGCGATTGGCGACGTCGAGCATGTCGCGCGCCTCGGGATCGAGCGCGCCGTTCCGGGCGGCCGTCCTCAAATCGCGGCGGGCGGCCACGAGGTCGCCGCTCTTGAACTCGAGCTCGCCGGCCAGGCTCGCCGCGCGCACGTCAACCGGATCGAGCTCGAGCGCGCGCCGGAAGAGCGACAGCGCGCGCACCGGCGCGCCGGCGTCCGCCAGCAGCTTCCCGACCTCGGTGATGAGCCGGACGTCCATCGGCAGGTCGTCGATGAGCGCGATGAGCTCGGCCTGCGCGCGCACCGCCTGTCCGTGCGCCATCAGCAGGCGCGCCAGCTCCAGCCGCGCTTCCCGCCGCGCGGTCGTCGCGCCCGACTCCCACGCGCCGTCGATGGCCGCGTGGTAGTACCGGACCGCCGTCGGCAGGTCCTGCTCGCCGCCGGCAATGCGCGCCAGCTCGAGGTTGATCTCGCCGCTGCCCGGCTGCTCGTCGGAGAGCGTCAGCAGCTGCGAGCTCGCCTCCGAGGGACGGTGGTCGGCGATCAGCGCCTTGGCCAGCAGAAACCTGGTGTCGGAGCGATCCGGCGCGTACGACAGGGCCGTCTGGAAGTCTTCGACGGCGGCGCCGGGCCGGGCCGCCAGATCCTGCTGCCCCCGGGTGGTCCACTCCTGGGCCAGCCCCTGCCGGCTGTCGCGATAGCGGTTGACGAGGACGTCCGTGAGCCCGAAGGCGGGAACGACAGCGGCGATGACGACGATCAGGACGATACGGCGTTCGAGGAGTCCGTCGATACGTCTGATCGTATCATTTTTCATTTAGGCTTCGTTTGAGCTCAAATTATCTGCGGCGCCGCCGAGCTTCGACGCGGAACCGGTAAACACGGTATTTTACGATGCGCAACGGCGCTGCATCACGCCGGGCGGATGTGCTAGTGATCCTGATGAAGGAGGCAAACGTGCGAGCGGCAATGACGACAATCGTGATCTGCGGTCTGCTGACCGCCTCTGCGTGGGCGCAGGGCGCGGCGGCCAAACCGGCGCAGGCGGCGGCGCCCGACGCGGCGCAGGGCGCCGCGGTGTTGAAGCGGCTGGTCGGGACGTGGCGGGCGCCCGAAGAGCGCACGCCGCGCACGAGCGATCTGGACGAACAGGTGTTCGGACGCGGCGCGATGGACGTGCGGACGGTCTCGCTCACGATCTCCCCGTCGGGAGACGGCGATCTCCAGGTGCACCGGTCCGTCGTGGGCACCAAGGGCAAGGTGTTCGCGCCGTCGATCATGGACGTGAAGATGCACATCGGCGAGCCCGTGACGGCACGGCTGGGCCATCTCGAGCCGACCGTGACCGTGAAGAGCGCCGAGGAGCGGTATCTCGACGGCGATCACGAGAAGTGGCCGCGCGACGGATCGCGCGTGTCGCTGTCGGTGCCCGACGCGCAGGCGAAGGAGCTGAACATGCAGCTCGACACGCCCGACGGCCGTGGCGCGTTCGGCGTGACGCTTACTGAGGCTTCCGCCCGAAAATCCCACTGAGGGCGTCGGCGGCTTTCTTCAGCGTGTCGGGGTTCTGCGCGGCTTTCTTGAGGCTGTCAACGGCGCCCTGCGCCGCGCGGCGGAGGTCGGGCACGAACGACGGGTTGCTCGTCGTGCCCTCGACGCGGAACGGGACGCCGTTCGTCTCTCCGTAGGCGAGGACGCGCGCGACGGTGCCGGTCGCGGCCGGAACGGCGCCCTCGCGCAGCTTTGCGAGCATCGCGAAGTCCATCGCGCCCTGCGGCGAGATCGACCCGTCGCCGGTCATCGTGCCTATGGACGGCACGACCAGGCTGAGCGCGGCGACGTGAATGCCCTGCGGCGTCATCTGCAGCGTGCCGGTCAGCGACTGGACGACCGTGTCGCCGACGTGCGGCAGCCCCGCGAGCGCGCCGACCGCGCCGAGCTTCGCGCCGAGATCGAACCCCGACAGCTTCGCGTTCGACAGCGCAATCGGGCCGTCGAACGTCAGCCGATCGACCCGTCCCGCAATCGCGAGCGTGAGGTCGAGCGCGCCCTCGGTGAGCGTCGCGCCCTGCGGCAGCGTGACGCCGACGGCCGGCAGGGCCGACTCGAGCGCGGTGACCGGCATCTTCTGACCACGCATCGACAGCCGGACGGTCGTCGTCGTCCCGCTCGTCTGATAGCCGCCGGTCGTGCGCACCGTCGCGGCACCGATCGCGATGTCGCCCTGCTTCAGCGTGCCCGCCTGCGATTTGGCGTTGTACGACGACTCGTAGGTGACGCCGAGGGGGACGCGTGAGGCCGCGGCGCCGGGCAGCAGCCGGACGCCGGTCGCCGTCGCCGTGCCTTTGGTGTTGATCAACGTGCCGTCGGACGTCAGCGTCCCCGTGAAGTCGATCACGCCGGCGATGCCCGAGCGCGCGTCGATGAGGCCGCTCGACGCGACGTCGAGATGTCCGATCGTGAGCGCAGCCTGGAACGGCGTCGCGGCCGCGTCGTTGGTGTTGAACGGCCCCGCCTCGCCCTTCAGCGCGATCGTGCCGCCCTCCGGCGCTTTCGCCGACACCGTGAACGGGAAGCGCGACGTGAACGACAGATCCGACACGCCGATGTCCACGCCGTCATACGTCCGCTCGCCGCCGCGCGGATCGACGCCCGCGATCGCGACGCGACCGTTCGAGACCGTGATCTTCTGCACGAGCACGCTGATGGCGCCGGCCGTCGTGGACGAGGACGAGCCGCGGCCGAGGCTCGAGAAATTCCAGACGCCCAACGTCGAGCGCCGCAGCGCAATCGCCGGTTGCTCGATCGTGAGCGCCTCGACGCGCAGGCTGCGCGAGAAGACGAGCGGCATCAGATCCACGCCGAGCGCCACTGACTTCGCGGAGAGGAACGGCTCGCGGCTGAACGCCGGATCGTCCGCGACGGCGACGTCCTCGGCCGCGACGCCGCCCGAGAACCAGGAGACGCGCAGCCGGCCGACGGTCACGCGCCGCCCGAGCGCGCTCGACAGCGACGCCTCGAGCTCCGGCGTGAACCGGTTGGCGTCGATGAACACGCTCGCGGCGACGAGGGCGACGATCAGCAGGGCGACGACCGCGGCGACGGCGATGAGGAGCTTCTTCATGGCTCAGGCCCTTTCAAAGCCGATGCCACGTCGGCAGGCGATCAGCGTCGTGACGAACGCAATTACTTGACCGCGGCGACGCCGGCGGCGGCGTTCGCCGTCACCTGCCGGCTGAGCGCCACCTGTTCGTTGGCAGCCGCCTCTTTGCTGACCTTCATCGCGCGCATGGCGTCGAGCGCATGGTTCCAGAAGCCGGACCCGCCGCTCGCCATCAAGCCAATCAGCACGTCCGTCGCCACGCCGGTGTGCATGGCGCCCAATTGTAGCCCGCCGTAGCCCGCGATGACGGCGCCTACGACCGCCGCGAGCAACTGCAGCGCGGCGCGCCGCAGGTTCTCTTTGGTCGGATCGGACTGCTCGGTCGCGAGCGGCGGAAACATCTGCTTCAGGATCTCGACCACTCGCTCCACAGCGACGCTGACCGCGATCACCACCGTCAACGCGTTTGAAATCTGATCCATGCGTCCTCCTACGTGTGCTGCTGCGTCAGTTCACGAACAACCGCCCAGGTGGCCGGGCCGACGACGCCGTCGGCCGCGAGGCCGTGCTTCTGTTGGAACCGTTTGACCAGCGCCGAGGTGACCGGACCGAAGACGCCGTCGATGTCTGACTCGGCCAGCAGCCCGTCCTGCGCAAGCGCGTGCTGGAGGACGACGACGGGCGGGCCGGTCTGAGGCG
>CAZOIK010000454.1:0-9363 GCA_964579765.1 uncultured Bifidobacteriaceae bacterium | reverse complement strand
AGCGGCGCGGCGTTCGCGCAGCAGCCGGCTCCCGAGACGCGGCCGGCGCTGCTGTTTCACGAAGAGTGGAAGGAGCCGCCGTTTCAGGGCGAGCGGACCGACGAGAACCAGCGGTTCACGCCCGCCGTGTCGGCTAACGCGCAGATCGAGGCAAAGCTCTACGGCCCCGGATCGGCGCCGGTCCGCGTCGCCCGTCACGAGGGCCGGAACGATCTGTGGAACGGCCTGGCGACGTCGCCCGTCGCCGTCACGCTGCGCGACAGGCGCAACTACGTCAACCTGACCGGCCTGGCGCGGCTGCGCTGGCTGGTGCGCACGAACGCCATTCACACGCTCTATCCGGTCGTGAAGCTCGCCGACGGCACGATGGCGATCGGGAATCGCGCGATCACCACGCACGGCGACTTCCTCGAGGTCGAAATCGCCTTCGACGGCATGACGTGGTACAAGCTCGATCCGCAGCGTGTGGTCGTCCTGACGGAAGTGAAGAACCCCGATCTGAGCAAGGTGGACGAGGTCGGCCTGGCGTCGCTGGCGCCCGGCGGCGGCCACGGCTTCGCCGGGTCGTTCAACCTGTCGGTCGTCGATCTCTTCGCGAAGGCTGTTCCGCGCTGACGCCCGGATGGTGGCGCCCGGCGGGTCACACGCTATCGGCGAACACGTCCAGGACGCGAAGACGCAGCTGCGGCAGTACGGCCGATCGGACGCGGTCGGGCCTGCCGAAAACACGCGAGGCGCGCGTGGACGGCGTGAGGCTCACGACCTCGATTTCGCACGACACCGGATCGACGAGCCAGCATTCGGGCACGCCGTAGCGCTGAAACCAGCCGATCTTGACCACACGATCGTGGCGCCGCGAACTCGACGACAGCACTTCGACCACCAGGTCGGGCGGCCCCCACACGCGCTCGTCGCAGATGCCGAGCCGCGCCGCGGCGACGAACACGATGTCCGGCTGCACCACCAGTGCCGGTTCGCGTTCGAGCACGACGTCGATGGGCGCCTGCACGACGCGCCCAAGGCCGAAGCGGCGCACGTGGTGCTCGATCTTCGTGTACAGGCGGCCGACGACGACCTGGTGCCCCCACGCCGGCGCCGGAGGCTCGCGCACGATGCCATGAACCACTTCGGCCGGGTGCGTCGTCTCGTCGCCGGCCAAGTACGTGTCGAGTGAGGTCTTGTGCGGCATGACGACGACGGTCTCATCGTCGCCGACGGAAGTCAAGCGCACGCGACGGGCTGGGCCAGACCGCGTGCTTCGGCCGTCGATGTGGTGTAATGGACCGCGAAAAGGAGAAGTTCCATGCGCCGACTGTGTCTCGCCCTGCTCGTGTCTAGCGTGATCACGATCCCGGCCTTTGCCGCCCTCAAGCACGGCGACAAGGCCCCCGACTTCACCGCCAAGGCCTCCCTGGCGGGGAAGGAGTTCCAGTTCTCGCTCAAGGACGCGCTCAAGAAAGGCCCCGTCGTCGTCTACTTCGATCCGTCGGCGTTCACGCAGGGCTGCAACATCGAGGCGCACACGTTCTCCGAGAACCGGGAGAAATTCGACGCCGCGCACGCCACCATCATCGGCGTGTCGCGCGACAGCATCCAGCGCCTGAACGCGTTCTCGGCCGATCCGCAGTACTGCGCCGGGAAGATCGCCGTCGCCTCCGATCCGGACGGCGCGATCGCGGAGGCGTACCACCTGACCAAGATGAACCTGCGTGCCGGCCTGAAGGACACGCGGGGCGTCGAGATCGATCACGACTTCACCGAGCGGACGACGTTCGTCGTGATGCCGGACTCGACGATCGCGGCGACGCTCTCGACCGCGGACGACAAGATCAGCCCCGCGGCGCACGTCGAGAAGTCGCTCGAAGTCGTCCAGCAGCTCGCGTCGGCGCACAAGTAGGGCGGGCCTTTCAGGCCCGGCCTTCGCGCGTGGCGCAGGGTAAGATCGCCGTCGCCATGGCCGACGCGCGGTTTCCGCACATCCCGACGCTCGTCGAGACGCTCGCCGCGGCGGTGGACCACGAGCCGCACCGCACGGCGATCGTCTGTCGCGACGCGCAGGTGACGTACGCGGAGCTCGGGCGCGCCGTCGCCGGCCTCGCCGATCGGCTCTCCCGTCTCGACGTCGCCGGCGGCCGCGTCGTCGTGCTGATGCCGAACGCCGTCGAGACGGCCGTTGCCCTGCTGGCCGTCACGGCGGCGCATGCGCAGGTTGCGCCGGTCAATCCCTTCTTCACCGAACACGAACTCGAACCGATCTTCGCCATCGCCCAGGCGGCCGCCGTCATCTGCGACGGCAGCACGGCCGCGAAGGCGCGTCTGATGGCCGAGCGCTTCGGCATCCACCACGTGCTGGTGATGGGGACGGGCGACCTCCAGCGTGAGGCGTGGACGAGCGACTCGTCGCTGCGGCTCGACGCCCGGCACGTCCCGCGGCCGGACGATCTGGCGCTGCTCATCTTCACCGGCGGGACCACCGGCGTCCCCAAAGGCGTCAACCACACGCACACGGGCATCACACGCTCGTTCGTCCAGCACTGCAGCGTCTGGCCGGTGGATTTCGGCGCGGAGCGCTTCCTCACGGTGACGCCGATGTTCCACATCTGGGGTTTGTCGTACGCGGCGTGGATGCCGATGTACGCGCGCAGCACGCTCGTCATCGTGCCGCGCTACGACCCGGATACGGTCGTCGCGGCGCTCGCGGCGCACAAGATCACCGTGTTCGCCGGCGGGCCCGCGCCGATCTACATGGGGCTGCTGCGGAGTCCGGTGATGGCGACCGCCGACCTCTCGTCGCTGAAGTACTGCCTGTCGGGCGGCGCGCCGTGTCCGGAGGAGTTGCACCGCGAATGGCTCGCGCGGACGGGGTGTCCGCTCTTCGAGGGCTGGGGCATGACCGAGGGCGCGCCCTTGTGTCTCAACCCCGCCAGCGGCGTGCGGAAGGTGCTGTCGATCGGATTGCCGGTGCCGGACACCGACCTCGAGGTCGTGGACGTCGAGTCGGGCACGCGCGTGTTGCCGACGGGCCAGTCGGGCGAACTGCGCGTGCGCGGCCCGCAGGTGACCAGCGGCTATCGCAACAACCCGACAGAGACGGCGTCCGCGCTCCGCGACGGATGGCTGTACACGGGAGACATCGGCTATCGCGACGAGGACGGCTATGTCTTCATCGTCGATCGTAAGAAAGAGATCGCCATCGTCGGCGGCTACAACGTCTATCCACGGCAGGTGGAGGAAGTGCTCTTCCGCCATCCGAAGATTCAGGAAGCGGGCGTCGTCGGCCGGCCGGATCGCGATCTGGGCGAGGTGGTTGTCGCCTTCGTCGTACTGAAGGCCGGCGAGCACATGACGCCCGAGGAATTCTTCGAGTACTGCCGGGCCGAGATGGTGAAGTACAAGCGACCCGTTGACGTGACGTTCGTCGATGCGCTGCCGCGGACCGGCGCGGGCAAGATCAACAAGCTGCAGCTCAAGCGGCTCGCCGTCGCGTCGTAGGGAAACGGCGGCGCAGCGCATCTGGCCGGCCGGTCAAGCGCGCGTCGCCCCGCCGCAGCGCATCTGGCCACGCGCCAACGCGGCCGCGCGTTCAGCGCGGTGGATCTGGCCGCGCCCACCTGCACACATTCCGCCGGATCAATGGATCTCGCCGCCTCTGCCGTGCGTATGGTTACGTATGGACGGAGGCGGATCATGACGGGGCGGGCCATTCGTCGGTACGACATGCTGGTGAAGGTCGGCGCGTTCGGTCTGACCTATGCGCAGACGTTCCCGCCCGGCACGCTGGGAGACCGGATGTTCGCCGCGATCCGGCTGGCGGCGCGCCAGCTCGAGGCGCACGCGACGACGCAGAGCTCGGCGCGGAGTCGCGCCGCTGCGGACGGCAAGGCGCGGGCGCGGGCGCGGCTCCGCGCGAGGCTGCGCCGCATCAGCAAGGCGGCGCGAGGCATCGCGGTCGACGCGCCGTCGCACGCGCGGCGATTTCGCGTGCCGAAGACGAATGGCGACCACACGCTGCTGACGACGGCGCGTCGGTTTGCGACCGATGCGCGCCCGCTGGAGCAGTCGTTCGTGGACCACCGCCTGCCGCCCACCTTCCTGGCCGACCTCGATGCCGACATCGCCGCGATGGAGCAGGCGAGCCGCGACTACGCGGTGCTCAAACAACGCGGCGTCGCGGCATCGGCGGGCGTCGAGGCGGTGCTCGCCTCGGCGTACCGATCGCTGCTGCGTCTGGATCCGATCGTCCTGAACGTCTGCTGCGACGACGTCGGCGCCCTCGCGAGGTGGAAGGCGGCGCGTCACGTGGGGCGCCGGCGGCAGACGCCGGCGTCGTGGGCAGATGCGCCGCATGCGCGCGTCAGTTGAGCGTGTCAACAGGCGTCGCGAAGAGATCGGCGGCGATGACGGCTCCCCGATCGTAGGTCGTGCAGACGATACGGAGCGTGTTGCCGGCGGCGGTCAACGTCCCGGTCGCCATCCGCGGAATGGTCGCGCGATCGCCGTGACCGAACTCCTGCTGCGTCGCCGGAAACGCCGCCCAGTTCGTCGGGGGCGAATCGAAGTAGCAGTCGGCGGTCGGATCCCCGATGCAGAAGGGGCAGCCGTCGAAGAGCACGGACACGTTCGACGCGACGAGATAGTTGCCGGCTGGCAGTCCGGAGATGGACACCGCGATGTGGCCCAGGTCGTCGCCCTGCGGCCCTTGCGCGCCGGGAGCCGAGCGTAGCGTCGATCCCGGTGTGTGCGGTCGCGCCCCGAGTCCGCCGCGTTTGCTGACCCCGTCGTGGCAATTGCTGCGCGTAAGAGGAGCAGCAGGGAGGGGCCGTGCTGACGTTTCGCGCACTCGTCGTCGAAGACCACAAGGGCGTGCGCTCGTTTGTCGAACGGGTGCTGCGCGACGCAGGTTACGACACGCGGGTGGCCGCCGACGGCGTGGCCGCGCGCGACATCGTGCTGCAGTCGGGCCCGCCTGACATCGTCGTCACCGACGAGTCGATGCCGCGGATGTCGGGGCATGAGTTCGCGCGCTGGCTGCGGCGGCGCTGGCCCGACGTCAAGATCCTGTTCTTGAGCGGCTACAGCGATCCGATTTACGGCGACCGCAACGGCTTGTGGGACAACGAAGGCTACCTCGAGAAGCCGTGCACGGTGCGCGGCTTGCTCCAGGCGGTGTCGCGGCTGCTGTGCCGGAGGCTGGATCCGCCCGCCGCTCTCCGGCAGCAGCGATCGCTGTAAGCGTCGAGGAGCGCGGCACTGCGCCTGTCGAGTAAAGTAGGTGGCCGCTGGCCGCCTGTGGAAGAAAAGATTCTCTTTCAGCGTCGCGCGGACGTGCCGGGCGTCGAGACCCTGTGGGTCGAGAACTCACGGCGCTGTTATCGCTGGTTCCACGAGACGTACTCCGTCAATATCGGGCTCAATTTCGACACTGGGCCCGGCCACTACGATTTCGACTATCGAGGAAAGAGCTTCCGCGCACGGCTGGGCGAGTGCATGCTGCTCGAGCCCGGCGAAACGCACAATACGACGTTCATGTCGGGCGCCGCCACGTTCCAGGTGGCGTTCTTTTCTCCCGCAGGCATCGAGGAGGCGGCCAGGGAACTCGGCCTCCCGGGCTGGCCCCACCTTGGTCCCGCGGTGTCCGGGCACCCGGAGCTCTTTGCGTCTTTCAAGAAGTTCCACGAGAGCCTGGGCGGACAGCGAACCACGCTGGAGCGCCAGGTGAAGGCCGCCCGCTGCGTCAGGCTCCTGTTGGAACTCGCGGCGGAGAAGAAGCCAAAGCCGTTTCCGTGGGAGCGAGGGCACAAGGCCGTGCGGCGGGCCGTGGACCTTTTGAGAGCGTCCTGGAACAGGAACGTGACGCTCGAGGAACTGGCGGGCGCGGCCGGCGTGAGCCGGTTTCACCTGTTGCGGCTGTTCGCGTCCGAGACGGGTATGCCGCCGCACGCCTACCAGATTCATCTGCGCCTCTCGAAGGCCCGGGAATTCATCCGGGCGGGAATGAACCTGTCGCATGCCGCGGCGGAGTCCGGGTTTGCCGATCAGTCCCACATGAGCCGCAAATTCAAGCGCCACCTCGGGATGACGCCCGCGCAATACCGGGACTAGCAGGTCCAGCGGGTCGATTCAGAGGACAGCAAGAACGTTCTATCCGTGCGGTCGCAGGGTGCGTAGCCTACGCGCACTCCCGACTATGCGAACTCGATACCTCGCCGCGATGTGCTCAGCGTTGGTGGTGACGGCCTGCGCGCAGAATCCGACGTCGTCCAGTTCAACCGGTTCGAGTTCGTCAACCACGACGTCATCACAATGCGGCGCCGGCACCTACTTGACGAACGGTGTGTGTCAACTCGTCCCGCCGCTCGCCATCGACAACGTCGGGAATTCCTGGAGCTGTCCTGGGCTCTACATCGAGTTCGTCCGCGCCTCCGGGAGCACCAGTGGTGGGACCGGCGCGATGACGTATACGAAATACCTGGGTGACTCCTTGAATCCGCCGGTTCAATTCACCTGGCAAGTAGGAGCGGCGGTCGATGCGATGTCGATCCATCCGACTACGGGTCCGGCATCGGCGCCGACAGGTCTGACCGTAACACCGGGGAACGGCGGCATAGCAGCAACGTGGAACGCCGTCGCCGGCGCCCAGGCGTACAAGGTATACGCGGGAACCTCCTCCTCGTCCCTCACGGGCGTAGGGGGCTCGGGATCCGATCCGTCGGGGGTGAATTCGTCACTGCCGTCGACGTCATTCACGTTCGCAGTCTCGACAGCAGGAACTTGGTATGTCGCCGTGACGGCAACGGTCAACTACGCGGAGAGCCAGAAGTCCAATGTGGTTTCGGTGACGGTACCTTCCCCGGCTGGCCCCAGCAGCTCACCAGGCATCGGCGGCACGGCAAGCGCGACGAACTTCTCGCTGATCACGTGGTCGCAGCTGACGGCGATCGCGCCGAACGTGCCCGGCAGTCCGACCAGCTTCACGGCGCAGGTCACCAACGGCTCCGGAACGAGCAATCTCGGAACCTGCACGCTGCGGTCCGGCGTGTTCTGAGACGCCTGCGGCGAGAGCCCGGCGTCAGCGCGTCTTGTGTTCGATCAGCTCGATCGCGTTGCCGGCGTTGTCGCTGATGAAGGCGAACCTCTCCGTCGGCGTGTCGCGCATGTCGAACGCCATCGTGACCCCTTTGGCGCGCAGTTCGGCGAGGACGGCGGGGAGGTTCTTCACCTCGAAGCCGAAGTGCTTCACGCCGTGCGTCCGGAAGTCTTCTGACGGGTTCTTCCGCGATGCGGGCAGCGGCGCGGCATCCGCGACCTGAAACAGCTCGATCGTGACGTTCCCGCGGCGGAGATCGGCGACCTGCTGGCGCGCGTTCGGGGTGGGCTGGCCGCGCACGGTGCCCTTGAAGCCGAGCATCTTCTCGTACCAGGCGATCGACTCGGCGATGCTGGGCACGCTCAACGCCACGTGATTCCAGGCGATGTCGAAGCCGACGGTGTCGCCCGCGTGCGCAGCCTCGGTCTGCTTCGTGAGCTCCTTGACGAATGCGTCTTCGCGTTCGGCCACGTAGGCCTTGTAGCCGGCGGGATCGATGAACGGGTTGGCGGCGCCAGGCTTCAGCTTCGCGTACTTCGCCGTCAGGCCGAAGTACGCGCCGTGCGCGCCGAGAAACAGATCCACCGGCAGCGTCTTCAGCAGCGCGAATGTCGTGATGTAGTCGGCGGCGATGCCGGGATAGGTCCGGTTGTGCACCAGCACGTAGCCGGGGTTCACGTTCGGACTGCCGATGACGACGGCGTTCAGCGTGCGCCCGCCGTCGGCCACCTGCATCGTCCAGGTGGTGCAGCCGGGGGTGTGGCCAGGGGTGAGATGCGCCACGAGCTTCGTTCCGCCCAGTTCGACGACGTCGCCGTCGTGCAGCGTGCGATCGACGTGCGCGCCGGGCCGGCCCGGCGCCGTGCTCTCTTCCTCGCGCACGTCGGCGTCCATGACCATCAACTTCGCGCCGGTCTGGCTCTTGATGAGGCCCGTGCCTTCGTCGTGATCGCCGTGTGCGTGGCTGATGAGGAGGATCTTCGTGTCGCCGTACTTGAAGCCGAGCCGCTCGATGCTCGCGCGGATCGTGGGCACGTCTTCTTTGAAGTCGCTGTTAATCAGGATGTTGCCCTGCGGCGTGACGACCAGGTAGGCGGCGAGATCGGCCGTGCCGACGTAGTAGAGATTCCCGGCGATCTTGAACGCCGGGAACGCGCGATGCCAGGCGTCGCTGCCTTGCGCCCGCGCGCCCGCGGCGCAGGCGAGGCTCACGGCCACGGTCAGAAGGAACGAGCGGATCGCGAGGCGCATCACAGGCTCCTTCGAGGCCGGCTCAAGCCGGCCCACGTGCTACTTGCCGGCGGACATCAAGGCCTTCACGTACTCGCGCGTCATGCGCGCGATGTTCGAGATCGGGATCTCCTTCGGGCAGACGGCTTCGCATTCGCCTTCGTTGCTGCAGCTGCCAAAGCCTTCGGCGTCCGCCTGGTTGATCATCGACACGACGCGCGACGTGCGCTCGACCTGCCCCTGCGGCAGCAGCGCCAGATGCGAGATCTTGGCGCTCATGAAGAGGTGGGCCGACGCGTTCTTGCACGCGGCGACGCACGCGCCGCAGCCGATGCAGGCGGCCGAGTCCATCGCGAGGTCCGACACCTCTTTGGCGATCGGAATCGCGTTGCCGTCGGGGGCGCCGCCGCAGTTGATCGACACGTAGCCGCCGGCCGCGATGACGCGGTCAAACGCGCTCCGATCGACCATCAGGTCTTTGATGACGGGGAAGGCCTTGGCGCGCCACGGCTCGACGGTGATCGTGTCGCCGTCCTTGAACTTCCGCATGTGGAGCTGGCACACGGTCGTGCCGCGATCGGGTCCGTGCGGGATGCCGTTGACGACGAGGCTGCACATGCCGCAGATGCCTTCGCGGCAGTCCGAGTCGAACGCGATCGCGTCCTTGCCGCTCTTGACGAGGCCTTCGTTCACGACGTCGAGCATCTCGAGGAACGACATGTCGGGCGAGACGTCCGTCGCCGTGTAGTCTTCCATGCGCCCGGCAGCATTGGGGCCGGTCTGGCGCCAAATCTTGAGGTTGAGTCTCACTATTTGTAACTCCGTTGCGACGGATGCACTTCGTCGAACTCGAGCGGCTCCTTGTGCAGCTCCGGCTTCTGGCCGACGCCCTTGAACTCCCACGCGGCGACGTACGAAAAGTTCGCGTCGTCGCGCAGCGCTTCGCCGTCGGGCGTCTGGCTTTCCTCGCGGAAGTGGCCGCCGCACGACTCCCTGCGGTGCAGCGCGTCGAGCGTGAGCAGTTCGGCGAACTCGAGGTAGTCGGC
>CAZOIK010000453.1:0-16875 GCA_964579765.1 uncultured Bifidobacteriaceae bacterium | reverse complement strand
TCGTGTGGGGCACGGACGACGGCGACAACATCGTCTGGGGCACCGATGACGGCGACGACAACATCGTCTGGGGCACTGCCGATGACGACAACATCGTCTGGGGCACCGACGACGCCGATAACATCGTGTGGGGCACCGACGACAGCGACAACATCGTGTGGGGCACCGACGATGGCGACAACATCGTCTGGGGCACGGCCGACGGCGACAACATCATCTGGGGCACCAACGGTTCGCTCAGCCTAGTGTGGGAAGAGTCGCCCGACGGCACCAAAGTCCTTCTGCCTGGCGCGACGATCTTTGACAAGCTGAAGGATCGCACGCTCCTGCGGTTGACGGAATCAGCGGTCACCCATGTCACGGTGTCCGCGCCGCCCGCCCCGTTGACATCGACCTCCGACGCGAGCACGGCCACCACGACCTCGGATTCGAGCACGACGACCACGTCGGATCCGAGTACGACTGACTCCAGCACGACGGATTCTGGCACGACGACCGTGACGACCGATCCTGTGACGACGACCGATCCGGCTAGCACGACGGACTCGGTCGCCACGACGGATCCGGCCACGACGCTGGATCCGAACACGACGACGACGCCGAGCAACTAGCGAGCGCTGAGACCAGCAAAGCCATGGAGAAGATGCCCTATCGTGACCGACCTGACGCCGAGATGCGTCCGGTCGTTCACGAAGAAGTCATCAGCAGCGACTGGCGAGCGGGTCTGCCCGTCCTGACGAGTGGATCGGTCGTGCTTCGCGACCTCCGCACCACGGACGCTCCCTCGCTGTTCACCCTGCTCACGACCGAGGAAGTGGCGCGCTTCATCTCGCCGCCGCCGACGACGGTCGAAGGGTTTGAGCGGTTCATCGCTTGGACTCACCGCGAGCGCGCGGCCGGCAAGTACGCGTGCTTTGCCGTCACGCTGAAGGGATTCGACACGGCGATCGGCATCTTCCAGGTGCGCGATCTGTCTACCGGACTCGACACGGCCGAATGGGGATTCGCCATCGGCTCGCAGTTCTGGGGAACGGGCGTGTTCGAGTCGAGCGCCCGGCTGGTGCTCGAGTTCAGTTTCGAGACGCTGGGCATCCGCCGTCTCGAGGCGCGCGCCGCGGTGCAGAACGGGCGCGGACACGGCGCGCTGCTGAAAGTCGGCGCCGTCCAGGAGGGCGTGCTGCGGCAGTCGTTCTCCAAGAACGGCCGCCACTACGATCAAGTCCTCTTCGCGATTCTTCGTGCGGACTGGCGCGGACGCCGTCCGCACGTGCACTAGGCCTTCGAGCGATCCACCGGCCGCGAGGGATCGCTCGACCACTCGCTCCACGACCCCGCATACAACTTCGCGCCCGGCAGGCCCGCACGTTCCAGCGCGAGCAGGTTGTGGCACGCCGTAACGCCTGATCCGCAATAGCAGACGACGCGATCCGCCGGCACTTCGCCGAGCACGACGGACAACTGGTCCCGCAACTCGCCGGGCGATCGCAGCACGCCGCGGTCAGAGACGTTCTGCTGGAAGAAGTAGTTGGCCGCGCCGGGAATGTGTCCCGGCACGCGGTCGATCGGCTCCACGTCCCCGCGATACCGTTCAGGCGCGCGCGCGTCGAGCAGGAGTGTGTCAGGGCGGCGGAGCAGACGCGCGACTTCCGCCGCGTCGATCGTCATCTGCGGTCTTGGCTGGCCGACGAAACGCCGCGCGGCCGGCGTGGCGGCGCCTGCCTCAACGGCGCGATGCTCGGCCGTCCATTTCGCAAAGCCGCCGTCGAGCACCGCGACCGCGTCGTGCCCGAGCCAGCGCAGCATCCACCACAGTCGGCTTGCGAAGCTCCCCGTATCCTGATCGTAGGCGACCACCTGCATCCCGTTTGCGATGCCGAGGCGGCCGAACGTCCGGGCGGCCGCGTCCGGATCGGGAAGCGGATGCCGTCCGTTGCGGCCGTTCATCGGACCGGACAGGTCGCGTCCCAGATGCGCATAGACGGCGCGCGGCAGGTGCCCCGCTGAGTACTCGCGTTCGCCCCATGTGTCGTCGGCCAGCTGAAACCGACAGTCCACGATCGCCCAGGCCGGATCGGTCGCATGCGCCGCAAGATCATCCGTGCTGACAACCGTCGTGAACGCCACCTCAACCTCCCGCCGCCGTGCATCTTATAGAATGTAATGGCTTCTTTCATCATGACGACCGAGCCTACGGAACAGGATTCGACGCTGGCGCCAGCCGCGTCGTCCGATTTTATTCGCGCGATCGTGGCCGAGGATCGCCAGTCGGGGAAGCACGGCGGCCGCGTCGCCACGCGCTTTCCACCCGAGCCGAACGGATACCTGCACATCGGGCACGCCAAGTCGATCTGCCTCAATTTTGGCATCGCCGAGGAGAACGGCGGTACGTGCAACCTGCGGTTCGACGACACGAATCCGACCAAGGAAGACGTCGAGTACGTCGATGGGATCAAAGAAGACGTCGAATGGCTCGGTTTCAGATGGGACGCGCTCCATTTCGCGTCCGACTACTTCGAGCGGCTGTACGCGTGCGCGGTGGAGCTGATCCGCGGCGGTCGAGCGTATGTAGACAGCCTCAACGCCGACGAGATCCGGCGCTATCGCGGCACGCTGACCGAACCGGGCACCAACAGCCCCTATCGCGATCGATCGGTCGAGGAAAACCTCGACCTGTTCTCGCGCATGCGCGCCGGCGAGTTCGAGGACGGCGCGCACGTGCTGCGTGCGAAGATCGACATGGCGTCGCCCAACTTCAACATGCGCGACCCGACGCTGTACCGGATCCGCCACGCGTCCCACCATCGGACGGGCGACACCTGGTGCATCTACCCGATGTACGACTTCGCGCATCCGCTGTCGGACGCGATTGAACGCATCACGCACTCGCTCTGCACTCTCGAATTCGAGGACCACCGTCCGCTGTACGACTGGCTGGTGGAGGCGCTGAGCGCCAGCATGCTTGGCGGCGCACGGCCGCAGCAGATCGAGTTCGCGCGGCTCAACCTGAACTACACGGTGATGAGCAAGCGCAAGCTGCTGCAGCTCGTCCAGCAGGGTCACGTCTCGGGGTGGGACGATCCGCGCATGCCGACGATCAGCGGCCTGCGCCGCCGGGGCTACACACCGGAGGCGATCCGCGATTTCTGCCAGCGTATCGGCATCGCGAAAAAGGAAAACGTCATCGACGTCGCGCAACTCGAGTTCTGCATCCGGGAGGATCTGAACAAGCGCGCACCGCGCGTGATGGGGGTGCTGCGGCCGCTGAGGGTCGTCCTCACGAATTATCCGGAAGGGCAGGTCGAAGACGTCGATGTGATCAACAACCCGGAGGACGAGTCGGCCGGAACGCGGAAGGTGCCGTTCTCGCGCGTGCTGTACATCGAGCAGGACGACTTCCGCGAAGATCCGCCGAAGAAGTTCTTCCGGTTGTCCCCTGGCCGCGAAGTCCGGCTGCGCTGCGCGTACTTCATCACGTGCCAGGAAGTCGTCAAGGACGCAGCGGGCGAGATCGTCGAGTTGCGCTGCACCTACGATCCGGCGACGCGCGGCGGCGACGCGCCCGACGGCCGCCGCGTCAAGGCGACGCTGCACTGGGTGTCAGCCGCGCACGCGGCGCCAGCGGAAGTCCGCCTCTACGATCGCCTCTTCTCGGTCGAGAATCCGGAAGCCGAGGCCGCCGGAAAGACGTTCATCGACTACCTGAACCCGAGTTCGCTCGAGGCGCTCGGCGGGTGTCGGATTGAACCCGGGCTGGCCGGCGCTCCCGCAGGGGCGCGTTTTCAGTTTGAGCGGCTCGGCTACTTCAGCGTCGATCCCGACAGCCGGCCAGGCGCGCTCGTGTTCAACCGCATTGTCTCGCTGCGCGACACGTGGGCCAAAATCGCGCAGAAGGCAGAGGGCTGAGACAGGCGTGGAATATCTCATCACGAACTACGAGCTCGAGCAGGGCGCGCTCGAGATCCAGTACATCGAGGAATACTTCGGCGAGTTCCCGCGCAAGAAGACGGCCACGGAGATCGTCCGTCGGCTGGCGAACCGCCAGCACTCGATCCTCATCGCCAGCGGGTCGCTGCCCGACGATCCCGGCACGGTTGTTCCCGTGTCCTACAAAGTCGGTCACGAAATCAGGGTGGCAGAGGACGAGGCCAAGCTGGCGGACCTGGTGCACCGCTTGCGCGATCACGTGCAGTTCGACGGCCGGAAGGTGCTCTACACGTGGATCGGCGGCACCAGGCGCGACTGGCGCGGCCAGGGGCACTTTCGCGCGCTCACCGAGCAGCAGGAAGCGTGGGCGATCGAACAGGGCTTCGACGAGATCGTCGTCAAGACGAAGAACAAGTTCTACGAGATGCGCGGCACGCTCGACCACCTGCGCTTCGAGGTCGTGAAGTACGAGCGGAATCTCAGCGACAACGCCGAGTCGAAGGTGTATCTGAGCAAGAAGCTGCACCCCGAGGTCCTCGGCACTCACCGCAGCGCGAAGACCGTGGTGCAGGCGACGTTATAGGCGCTCGAACACGCCCGTCTCGCGGTTCTTCCGCACGTCGTCCCAGTCGAAGCATCGTCCGTTCATGGCGACGTACACCCCCGGCGGCAGGGCCTGCGCGAACGACAGCGCGCTGCCGAGATTGAACAGCCCGTCCGAGCTGCCGAACGCATACGGCACCATCGCGCCGGTCAGCACGATCGTCTTGCCGGCCGAGGGCGACACGGCGGCGGCGAGCGCGCGCGCCGTCTCGACCATCGTGTCCGTCCCGTGCGTGACGACGATTCGCGCTTCGCGCGCGCCGAGGCATGCATCGGCGATCGTGCGGCGGCCAGAGTCCGTCATCTCGAGGCTGTCGATCATCATGAGGGGCCGGACCTCTAGGTCGAGCCGACAGCGTCCGAGCCGCAACATCTCCGGCACGTGCGTCTCCCCGAATGCGAGCGTCCCGGTCAGCTCGTCGTACTGCTTGTCGAAAGTCCCGCCGGTGACGAGAATCGCGAGCGACTGTGCGGCCATGTCGTAGGATACGGGAGATGGAGGACGTGAAGCTCGTCGCCGTCGGAGAATTCCCGAACAGGATCGAGGCGGAGATCGCCCAGGGTGCGCTCGAGGCCGCGGACATCGAATCGTACGTCTCCGGCGACGATGCGGGCGGCCTGCAGCCCGGTCTGTGGATGGCGGGCGCTATTCGCCTGTTCGTGCGCGAACCCGACGCCGCCCGCGCGCGCGCACTGCTGAACCCATGACGTTATCTCGTCCTCGTGCCCTTGTCCCTGTACATCCGCTCGTCGGCTTCGCGAATCAGCGGCAGCAGGTCAGTCGTTCCGGCAGGCACCTCCGTCCAGCCGACGCTCAGGCCGATGCCGGGCGGCAGATCGACGGCCTCAGGCGCCGCATCGAACGCGGCCTTGAGCTGCGCCGCCTTCTTCTGTGCCTCGCGGCCCGTGCAGGTGATCAGCACCAGAAACTCGTCGCCGCCCCAGCGGAACACGTAGTCGGCCTCCCGGATGTGGCGCTTCAGAAACCGCGCGACGTACACGAGCACGTGGTCCCCGGCTTCGTGCCCGAGCGTGTCGTTGATCGCCTTGAACCGGTTGACGTCCACGAAGAGCAGCGACAACGGCAGCTCGAAGCGCGCATGCCGCTGCAGCTCGCGATCGCCGACCTGCTCGAAGAAGCGGCGATTGTGGCAGGTAGTCAGTGGGTCGGTGATCGCCGCCTGCACGAGTTCGCGCTGCGCCGCTTCGAGGCGGCGGTTGGTCGCGCGCAGCTCGTACGTCATGTCCTCGAACACCAGCAGGTGGATGCCCACGGCGCCGAAAATGTACAGCACGGCGTTCAGCGTGAAGATGTCGAAGCTGAAGTCGGCCGTGCCGCTGACGCGCGCCGACGCGAAGACCGAGGCGAGATTCGACACCGCGACGCCGAACAGCACGAAGGCGACGAGTCCGGCGCCGATCATCCTCCGCTCGATCAGCACCGCGGCGTACATTGCGCCCGCGCCCGCGAGTACGGCCGCCGACAGCGCGTAGCCTGGTGAGACGACCGCCGGCGGTCCGAACAGCATCGGCGCCACCACGAACCACACCGCCACGCCTGCGGCCCAGCGCCACCGCGACGCCCGCACGAAGCGCGTCTGGCGGTACAGATCGCCGCTCCAGAGGAACAGGACGCCGCTGACAATCCGCAGAAGCTGTGAGAGGCCGATCGCGAAGTCACCCGCCAGTCGCGACGTGTAGGGCTCCGCGATTGCGAGGCTCATCGGCGCCAGCACGAGCCAGCCCGCGGCCCACACAAGGATGAACGGTTTGCGGCGGTGCGCATACTGCAGGAGCAGCAGCGCGCAGATGACGGCCGCGCCGAACGCGGCCATGCGGAACGGGTTGACGGGAACGGTGAGCGGCAGGTGGCCCTCGGCCTTCGCCCTCAGCGCACGCTAGACGTCGAGCTCTTCGGCTTCATCGGCGCGCTCCATGATGAACCGGAACCGCGCGGACGCGTCTTTTCCCATCAGCTCGTTGATGACGCGGTCGGTGACGATCTGATCCGTCACCTCCACGCGCAGCAGGCGCCGCGTTCGCGGATTCAGCGTCGTCTCCCAGAGCACTTTCGGCATCATCTCGCCGAGCCCCTTGAACCGCGTGATCTCCGGGCTGCCGCGGCCGTTCTTCGAGTTGGCCTTCAGAATCGCGTCGCGCTGCGCGTCGTCGAGTGCCCAGTGTGTTTCCTTGCCGATGTCGATGCGATAGAGCGGCGGCTGCGCGAGATACACCCTGCCGTTCTGAATGAGCTGGGGGAGATGGCGGTAGATGAACGTCAGCAGCAGCGTCGCGATGTGGTTGCCGTCGGAGTCCGCGTCCGCGAGGATGATGATCTTGCCGTAGCGGAGCCGCGGCAGCTCGAAGTTCTTGCCGAGACCGCAGCCGAGCGCCGTTACGAGATCGACGAGCTCCTTGTTCTCGAGCACCTTCGCGAGCGACGCGCTCTCGGTGTTGAGCACCTTGCCGCGCAGCGGAAGAATCGCCTGGCGCGACCGGTCGCGTCCCTGCTTGGCCGATCCGCCCGCCGAGTCGCCCTCGACGATGAAGATCTCGCTGCCGTCGCTCGTCGGGTTCGTGCAGTCGCTCAGCTTGCCGGGCAGGTTCAGGCGGCCCGACGTCGCGCTCTTGCGCGACACCTCGGCCTGGGCGGCGCGGCTCGCCTCGCGCGCGCGCGCCGCGAGGATGATGCGCGCGACGATCGCCTCGGCGACGCTGATGTTGTGGTTCAGCCAGTGCTCGAGGGCGGGGCGCACGACGCCGTCGATCTGCGAGACGAGCTCCGGGTTGTTCAGGCGATCCTTGGTCTGCCCCTGGAACTGCGGTTCCTGCACGAACACACTCAGCACGCCCGTCATGCCTTCGCGGATGTCCTCGGCGACGAGCGTCACGCCCTTCGGCGACAGGTTGTGCGTGTCGATGAAGTTCCGGATTGCCTTGCCGATGCCGGCGCGCAGGCCGTTCTCGTGCGTGCCGCCTGATCCGGTGGGGATCCCGTTGACGTACGACCGCACGTGTTCGTCGGTCGCCTCCGTCCACTGCAGCACGAGATCGACGCGAGGGCCGTCTTCCTTGGTGAGCACGAACGGCGCGTCGTGGACCGGCTTCGAGCCGCGCTCGGCGACAATCTTCTTCAGGTAATCGACGAGGCCCTCGTCGTGCTGAAACGTCGTCTTCTGCTTGGAGGTCTCGTCGTCGAAGGTGACTTTGATCCCTTTGTGCAGATAGCTGACGACCTCGAGCCGTTGACGAATCGTTTCAGAGTCGAACTCGATTTTCGGGAAGATCGCGGAGTCGGGACGGAAGTACACCGTTGTGCCCGTGCCGCGGGCCGGTCCGAGCTTCTTCAGGCCCGCGACCGGCTTGCCCTGCTTGAAGCGCATCTCCCACTGCGCGCCGTCGCGCTTGACGGTCGCGACGAGTTCCTTCGACAGCGCGTTGACGACGCTCGCGCCCACGCCGTGGAGGCCGCCCGCCGTCTTGTAGTTGCCCTGCTCGAACTTTCCACCCGCGTGCAGGACGGTGAAGATCACCTCGAGGGCGCTCTTCTTCGTCTGCGGGTGCTTGTCGATCGGCGCGCCGCGGCCGTCGTCTTCGACCGTGATCGAGGTGCCGTCGGCGTGCAGCGTGACGTCGATGTTCGACGCATGGCCGTTCATCGCCTCGTCAACCGCGTTGTCGAGGATTTCCCAGACGAGATGGTGCAGCCCGGCCGATCCGACCCCGCCGATGTACATGCCGGGGCGCTTGCGGACCGGCTCGAGTCCCTCGAGAACCGTGATGTCCTTGGCGGTGTAGGTCGTGGCCATCGTCTACTGGTTGCCGATGTTGTCGTCGTCCACCGGCGCGGAGGCTTTCCTGGCGCGCGACGCGCGTTTCGGCGCCGCGGACTTCTTCTTGCGGCCGCCCGCCGGCGCCGGCGCGGTCTTCGTCCGCGGCCGCTTCGGCTTGGCGCGGCCGAGAAGCTCCGCGGTCGTGTCGATCGGCTGCGCCTCGACGTCGGTCGCCTCGGCATCCACGAGCATCGGCGTGTCCTCGACGACGTCCGCCGGTGGCGTCGTGTCGATTGTCTGCTCGTCGAGCGCGACGTCGCGCTGCGGCAGCAGGTCAGAGACGGGCACGCGCTGCAGGTTGGTGCCGGGGAACACGCGCAGGCCTCCACGGCGATCGCGCTCCATCCGGAGCAGGCCTTCGCGTTGGCAGGCGCGCAGCAGGTCCATGAGGCCGCCGAAGCCGTATCGGCGTTCGTCGAAGGTCTGATCGGCGGTACGGATGATCTGCTTCACGTTGCGCACGTACATCGGCCAGCGGGCGGTGGTCGCCCGCCGCAGAATGCCGGCGACGTGCGCCACGCCTTCGGCCGTGGACTGCGTCGCTTCGACTTCGGCCGGCGGCGGCGGCGCGATGTCCACCTCAGGCGCCGCGCCGGCTCTGCCGTCGCCGGTGTCGCCCGCGGCGGCCGTTTCGCTTTCGACGAAGCCGGGGTTGAACTCCACCATGACGCTGCGTCCCGACGTCTTCAGGAGCACGAGCCCGGCCTGCGCGAGCTTCTCCGCGAAGTCGAGGAACGACGACGATCCGTAGTTCCGCTCGGAGAACGTCGAGTCGAGCTGCAGGAGCGTGCTCTTGAGCAGCCCGGTCTGCGGCGACACCTCGCGTTCGGCGAGCACTTTGAGGGCGCGCTTGACGATCGGGAACGCCTGCGCGATCGGCTGCGACGCGAGCGACGCGGGCGGCTGCGGCGACCGCGCGTCCTTCGATCCGGCCGCGGCCGCGCGGCGGACCCCGTGCAGGTTCTCGTACGCGATGAACTCGTGGCAGTTCTTCTGCAGGATGACGCTCGTGAACGCGCGTCCTCCGACGATGAACACTTTCTTGTCGTACTGCTTCAGCTTCTCGACGAGCGACAGGAAGTCGCTGTCGCCGCCGACGATCACGTACGCGTTGATGTGCTGGTGCGTGAACGCCATCTCCAGCGCGTCGAGCGCCATGTTGATGTCGGCGCCGTTCTTGTCGCCGCCCGGCGTCAGGTTGCGCTGCACGAGGCGCACCGCATGCTGCGTGAGATGGCGGCTGTAGTCGCCGGCGCGCGTCCAGTCGGCGTACGCGATCTTGCTGACGATCTCGCCGCGTTCCTTGATTGCCTCGAGGACAGTCCCGACGTCGAACGACTGGCGGAGGGTGTTCTTGACGCCGATTTCGATGTTGTCGAAATCGATGAAGACGGCGATGTTCAAACGTTCCTGGTGAGAAGCCAAAAGGGTCCTTCTGCGTGCGTGGCGCCCGCCGTCAGGCGGACGTCAACGGCGCCGGGGCGTCAGGCGTCGGCCACAGCACGCGGGTGAACTGGCCGCGCTGCAGCAGCTCGCGTCCCTTGCCGCCGCGTCCAGTGATTTCGTATTTCGCGGTGCTGATCGTCTGCTCCGCACCGCGGCTGGTTTCGACCGTGAGCAGGTCGCGGTCGCCGCTTGACGCGATAAAGCCGAGGACCGTGTCCTCTTTGCCGAGCTTGATGAGCAGCACGCCCTTGCCGGGGCCGGACAGGTAATTGACTTCCTCGGCCTTCGACAGAATCCCGCGGCCCTCGGCGGTCGCCGCAATCAGGATCTCGCTTCCAGTGTACCGCGCGACGCCGACGATTTCAGCGTCTTTCGACGGCCGCGCGAATCGGCGGCCCGAGCGCGTGCTCGGCTCGAGGAGGCCGTCCAGCCCGAAGCGAAGCGCAAATCCGTCGCTGCTGACGGCGACGCCCTGGACCGGCGGTTCGGCGCCCTCCTTCTTCGGCACGATCGTGCCGACCGCGCGCGGATCCAGGCTCAGCGCACCGACGATCCGCTCGCCGTCTTTCAGCTTGAACTGCTTCTGGATCGGCTCACCGTAGCCGGTTGACGCCGGCACGTCCACGACGCGGCACGTGTAGGCGACGCCGAAGTTGCTGAAGAACACGCACGTCGCGCGCGTGCTGCCGGCGAACGCCGCGAGCACCGAATCGCCCTCGCGCAGCCTCGTCGTGGACAGGTCCTTCACTTCCTTCTGCCGCTTCACCCACCCGTCGCGCGACACGATCACGACGTTGTCTTCTTCGACAATGAAGTCGTCGGCCGTGTATTCCGGCTCGCCCGTGTCGCTCTCGATCGTCGTGCGCCGCTTGTCGCCGTACTTCTGGCTGATCTCTTCGAGCTCCGCGCGCACCAGCTTCCATCGGCTGTCTTCGTCCTTGAGCAGCGCCGTGATCTGCCGAGCGCGCCGGCGCTTCTCCTCGAGCTCGTTGCGGATGATCAGGATTTCGAGACGAGCGAGGCGGTAGATCTTGAGCTCGAGGATCGCGTCCGTCTGCTCGGCGTCGAGCTCGAACCGCTTCATGATCTTGTCCGCGGCGTCGGCCTTGCCGTCCGACTTGCGGATGATCTTGATGATCTCGTCGAGCGCGTCGAAGACCGTCTCGAAGCCCTCGAGGATGTGGATACGCTTCTTGAGGGCCGCGAGCTCGTGCTCGAGGCGTTTGGTCACGACCTCGAGACGGAAGTGCAGGAAGTGCCAGAGGATTTGCTTGAGGTCGAGCCGCTCGGGCCGGCCGACCTCAGGATTCTCGGTCGGCAGCAGGCACGTCAGGTTGACGGCGAAGTTGATCTGGAGCGGCGTGTGCTTGAAGAGGTACGCCATGATCATCTTCTCGTCGGCGTCCTTCTTCATCTCGATCGCGATCCGGACGTCTTCCGTGGACAGGTCCTTCACGTCGAGCAGCTGGGGGAGCTTGCGCGCCATCACCACTTCGGCGATGCGCTCGACGAGCTGTGCCTTGTTGACGGTGTAGGGCACGCTGTCGATGTAGATCGTCTTGGTCGAGCGCGTCTCCGGGCCGATGTCCCACGTGCCGCGCAGCCGGATGCTGCCGCTGCCGGTACGGTAGATGGCCTTGAGCTCCTCGGCGGAATTCAGAATCTGACCACCGGTCGGAAAGTCAGGGCCCTTGATGTACCGGCAGAGCTGCGCGTTCCCGATGTCCTCGTTGTCGAGCAGCTTCACGAGCGCCGTGCAGACCTCACCGAGGTTGTGCGGCGGGATGTTGGTCGCCATGCCCACCGCGATGCCGGTGGTGCCGTTGACCAGGAGGTTCGGGATTCGCGCCGGCAGGACGACAGGCTCGGTCTTCGTGCCGTCGTAGTTCGGCCGGAACGGCACCGTGTCCTGCTCGATCTCGGTCAGCATCTCGTCGCTGATCCGCGCGAGCCGGCATTCGGTGTAGCGCATCGCGGCGGCGCTGTCGCCGTCGAGCGACCCGAAATTCCCCGAGCCGTCTACGAGGGTGTAGCGCAGCGAAAAAGGCTGCGCCATGCGCACGAGCGTTTCGTACAGCGCCGCGTCGCCGTGCGGATGGTAGCTGCCCATCACGTCGCCCACGACTTTGGCGCACTTGCGGTGCTTGGCGTCGGCGGTCAGGTTCTGCTGCCACATCGTGTAGAGGATGCGGCGCTGGACCGGCTTGAGGCCGTCGCGTACGTCGGGGAGCGCGCGCGCGGTGATGACCGACAGCGCGTAGTTCAGGTATCGCGACTGCGCGGCCTCGTGGAGCGCGACCGCGTTGGTCCCGCCCGCCCCGTTGCCGCCCGCGCCATTGCCGCTCGAGCTGGCGACGGCGTCGGTCTTGTCGATGTTGTCGAAGAGGGAGCTATCTGAAGGTGTCTTCCGTTTTGCCAAGGCGGGGAGATTGTACCAAGGGCGGGATAGGCGGGCCGAACTGGATGGGCGGGAAGGCGGGATCGGCAGGATGGTGCTTGCCGTCCCGCCCGTCCTGCCGTTCCCGCCGCTCCAGGCTTACTTGATGAACAGCATCTCGCGGTACGTCGCGAGCGGCCAGAGCTCGTGCGGCATCATCAGTTCGAGCTCGTCGCCGAGCGCCCGCAGCGCGGTCATGTTCGGAATGACGACGTCGCGGAAGTGTTTCGCGTGCTTCTCGGCCGAGGGCGATTCATGGGTGAGCGACTTCTCGAGCTTGTCCGCCTGCACCTTGAATTTGTCCACGAGCTTCGTGAGCTTGTCGAGCGTCTTCTTGCCCTCGACGGATCTGGCGCCCGCCGCTTTCACCGCGACCACGCTCGCGCCGACCTGCCGCTGGTACTCGAGGGCCGCCGGCAGGATGTACCGGTTGGCCATCAGCACCATGAGCTGGCCTTCGATGTTGACGACCTTGTTGTACTGCTCGAGCATGATCTCGTAGCGCGCGTGCAGCTCGCGCTCGTTCAGCACCTTGTACTTCTCGAACAGGCCGACCACGTCCTTCGAGACAATGCCGGGCAGGGCGTCGACGGTGTTCTTCAGGTTGAGCAGTCCGCGCTTGGCGGCTTCCTTCTCCCACTCCTTCGAGTAGTTGTTGCCGTTGAAGACGATGCGCTTGTTCTCCTTGATCACCTTCGGCAGCAGCTCGCCGACCGCCGCCTGGAGCGACTTGCCGGCCTTGGTGGCCTTCTCGAGCTCGGTCGCCATGTAGTCGAGCGACTCGGTGACCGCCATGTTCAGCGCGATGTTCGGGTATGCGATGCTCTGGTTCGAGGAGACGGCACGGAACTCGAACTTGTTGCCGGTGAACGCGAACGGGCTGGTGCGGTTGCGATCGCCCGCGTCGCGCGGCAGCTTCGGCAGGACGCTGACGCCGGTGTCGAGCACGCCGCCCGACTTGGTCGACTTCGCGCCGCCTTTTTCGATCTGCTCGAAGATGTCGGTGAGCATGTCGCCGAGGAAGATCGAGATGATCGCCGGCGGCGCTTCGTTCGCGCCGAGCCGGTGATCGTTGCCGGCGCTGGCGATCGACGCGCGCAGCAGGCCCTGCCACTTGTTGACCGCGCGGATGACGGCCGCGCAGAACACCAGGAACTGCAGGTTGTCGTGCGTGTTGGTGCCGGGGCTCAGCAGGTTGTGACCTTCGTCGTCGCTCATCGACCAGTTGAGGTGCTTGCCCGAGCCGTTGACGCCGGCAAACGGCTTCTCGTGGAGCAGGCACGCCATGCCGTACTTCGGCGCGATGCGCTTGAGCGTCTCCATGATCATCATCTGGTGATCGGTGGCGACGTTGGCGTTCTCGAAAACCGGCGCGATCTCGTACTGGCTCGGCGCCACTTCGTTGTGGCGCGTCTTCACCGGCACGCCGACCTTGTAGAGCTCGGCTTCCGATTCGTTCATGAACGCCATCACGCGGTCCGGAATGGCGCCGAAGTACTGATCCTCGAGCTCCTGGCCTTTGGGCGGCGTGGCGCCGAACAGCGTGCGGCCGGCGTTGATCAGGTCGGGACGCGACAGGTAGAAGTAGCGATCGATCAGGAAGTATTCCTGCTCGGGGCCGCACGTCGTCACGACGCGCTCGGCCGTCGAGCCGAATAACTTGAGCACCCGGGTCGCCTGCTTCGAGAGCGCTTCCATCGAGCGGAGCAGCGGTGTCTTCTTGTCGAGCGTTTCGCCGGTCCAGCTCACGTACGCCGTCGGACTGACCAGCGTGACCGCGCCGCCGCTGTAGAGGAGCCACGGGGAGCTCGTCGGATCCCACGCCGTGTAGCCGCGCGCTTCGAACGTGGAGCGCATGCCGCCGGACGGGAAGCTCGAGGCGTCGGGCTCGCCCTTGATCAGCTCCTTGCCGGAGAATTCGGCGACGGCCTTGCCGTCGTTCGACGGGTTCAGGAACGAGTCGTGCTTCTCGGCCGTGATGCCCGTGAGCGGCTGGAACCAGTGCGTGTAGTGCGTGGCGCCGTGCTCGATCGCCCACTCCTTGAGCGCCTTCGCGACGGCGTCGGCGACCGACGCGTCGAGGGGATCGCCGTGTGTGATCGTCCGGCGCAGCGCCTGATACGCCGGCTTCGGCAAGCGGGCCTGCTGCACCGCATCGTTGAACACCAGACTGCCGAAGCTGTCGGCCGATCCAGGCGCCGCGGCTTTGACTTCATTCGTCGACCACGCGCGAATCGCCGTGATCGCTTCACCAAGGACAGCAGAACCCATAAACGTCGCCCCCTTTTGCCTTCGCCGAATCTCTATGCTGATCGCTGGATTTGTAAGAACAGCCCGCGAAACCCGCATTATTGGCTGATTGTTGAACCTTTTGCAACGAAGGTTTTGCTGAAACGTCGCGCGAAACAAGTAAGACGCGCCGTTGGCTCAGACGGCGAGAGGCCTGTCGGGCCGCCATCCGACGAGCGTGAGGAATTCGGCGAGCACCATCGCCGTCGCGCCCCAGATTTCTTCGCCCGCGATGCAGAACGCCGGCACCGCGAGCGGCAGGCCGTCGCGCTCGCGCGTGGTCATCGCCACGCAGGCCGACGCCAGCAAATCCTCGATCGCCACCTCCAGAATGCGTGCGACCTCGCCGTCGGCGGGAGCGAACGACGGCCGCCGGTCGCTGAGCCCGACGATGGGATGCAGGCGGAAGCCGCTGACCGGGATGTCGATGGGTGTGAGCGCGCCGGCGATACACACGAGGCGCCGATCGACCGCGATTTCCTCGTGCGCCTCGCGCAGCGCGGCATCCGCGTACGATTCGCCGGGCTCGATCACTCCACCCGGCAGCGAAACCTGGCCGCCGTGCCGGCCCAGCGTGCCCGCGCGCACGGTCAGCACCAGATGCGGGCGATCGCGCGCATCCGGAAAGACCAGTAGGAGTCCGGCCGCATCACGGACGTCGGCCGGCGCGACGCCTCCCGGCCACGCGCGCCTCGGCTGTGGCGACATCAGCGCATGTGCGGCGCCGCCAGGCAGCGGTTTTGCGAGCGCGGCCGCCAGATCGCCGGAGAAGGCAGAAAACGCGTGGGACTCTGGATACACGGCGTGAACGGAAAGCGTAAACGGTAACGCGGCGCGTAAGTTGCCTCCTGTCATATTACGCGCGTGGGGCACGCACCTGATCCGCGAATTTGGACTCGGGAGCTCAACGAAAATGTTTCGGCGACGAAGCCGGCACGTCCTGGCGTGCGCCGGTAAAATAGATTCGATCGACGCCCATGCCGATGCGCTCGCTGTAATGCGATTCCGAATGCTGGCCGAAACCGCGCGCGCCGTCGCGACCGGAATGACGAACGTCGTGTTGAGCCGCACGCCCGTCGCGCCGGTCGTCCTGCACGTCGGCGATCCGGCGCCGCCGTTCTCGCTCGCCGCGTCGGACGGCGCGACCTACCGTCTCGACGACTTCCGCGGCCGCCGTGCCGTGGTGATCGCGTGGTTCCCGAAAGCGTTCACCGGCGGCTGCACCGCCGAGTGCCGATCGCTTTCGGCGTACACCGAGGCGTTTGTGCGAGCCGACGTCCAGTGCTTCGCCGCCAGCGTCGATACGCCGGAGGTCAACGCCGAGTTCGCGCGCGCGCTGCGGCTCCCGTATCCGATCCTGAGCGATCCGGGGCGCGACGCCGCTCGCTCGTACGGCGTGCTCGGCCCGAGCGGCTTCGCCTCGCGGTGGACGTTCTACATCGGCGAGGACGGCCGCATTCTCCACATCGACACACAGGTGCGTGCTTCGTCGCACGGTCGCGACGTCGCCGCACGCTTGCACGAACTCGGTCTCTCATGACACTTCTTGATCGCTTTCGCACCCAGCCTCAGCGCGACCCGGATCCTGCCGTCCGGCTCGCCTATGTGGCCGAGCTTCCACTCACCGAACGCGAGCAGATCGCTGCCGCCGCCCGCGAAGACAGCGACGCGCGCGTACGCAAGGCGGCCGTCGCCAAGCTGCTCGATCCGCCCACGCTCGCGGCCATCGCGCGGGAGGACGCCGACGAAGGCGTCCGTAACGCGGCGCTCACGATGCTGCGCGACGTCGCGCTCGACGCGTTCGAGGGCGTCGACGAGGCCGGCAGCCTCGCCGCCGTCGGTCATCTGGACGACACGCGGACGCTGGCGCAGATCGCGAAGACGTCGCTGCGCGAGGCGGTCGCCCGGCGGGCGTTCGACCGGCTCGAAGCGTCCGCCGGTCCGTCGGTCATGGCGTCGATCGCGCGCCTGGCCGAGCTCGAGCCCGTCCGGCAGGCCGCGTTCGAGCGGCTCGCGGCGCGCGACGACTTCTTCGGCGTCGCGATGAACTGCGACTTCAATGAGACGGCGTCGGCCGCTGTCGATCGCCTCGACGCGCGCGACGATCTCGAACAGGTGGCGGAGCGCGCGAAGAACAAGGCGGCGGCCAAGCGCGCGCGCCAGGTTCTGCGCGAGCGCGAGGAGGCGGCGGCACAGGCCGCGGCCGAGGCTCAGGCGGCCGAAGACGCACGGCGCGAAGCCGAGACGGCCGCGCGAGAGGCGGCGGCGCGCGCAGAGGACGAAGCGCGTCGTGCCGCCGCGGCGACGCAGTCGGAGGAACACGATCTGGAGCGCGAGCGTGCC
>CAZOIK010000452.1:0-7455 GCA_964579765.1 uncultured Bifidobacteriaceae bacterium | reverse complement strand
GCCTGTCCGCGGGCGCCGCCGCGATTACCGCCGCGATTGCCGGCGCGGCCGAACGCCGGGGCGCCCGACGTGCACGGGGCGCCGAACGCGTCCGCGTTGCGCACGCCCTGCCAGCTCGGCACAGGCTGCGGTGCGCGCCACCGGTTCTCGCCAACGGGCGGCGCGGCGAAGGGAATGCCCTTGAACACACGGACGGCCGGCTGCGTGGCGCCCACGACGCCGGCGAGCTCGCCCGACTCCACGCGCACGTGATCCGGAACCATGGCCGAGGGCCGCGCGATGATGAACATGACGCTGCTGAACAGGAGCAGGAGTCCGACTCGCTTCATATGCATGCCTCGATCGTGAAAAGGGTCAGTACTACCGGCCGAAGGATAGCACCGACCGTCACTTTCCCGAACGCGCCGTTTCCCCGCCGACGATCACGACCAGGGCCATCACCGCCGCCGTGAGGAGCGCAAACGGGGCGAACAACAGGACGAGAATCAGCAGATCGCGCATGCGCTCATGCTACGGCCGGGGCCCTCATGGGTCCAGCTAGCCCTTCGACGGCTTCGGCGGCGACACGACGACCAGCGCCGGCAGCTTGGCGAAGCCGCCGTGCGCGAGGAAAATCGTCCCGTCTTTGGCGACCGTCGCATTCCGCGCGCCTTCGCGCGTCATGACTCTTGCGACGACCGACAGGCCCCCCTTGGGGTTCGCCTGCGCGATCGTCAGCGTCCCGGCACGCGCCGCGCCGATGTAGAGCCGATGCGTCGCCGCCGTGTAGTGGATGTCATCGACGCCGTCGCCTGTTTCGAGCTTCGAGAGCACGGTGCCATCGTGGCCCGCGTCGAGCACTTCGGCGGCCGTGCTGCACGCGACGAAGAGGTGGTTCGTCGCCGGATCGACGGCGAGGCCATGCGGCCCCTCTTTGCCGCAGGACGGTTTCCACTCCGCCACGGTCTTGCGCGTCTTGAGATCGATCGCGAGCGTGCGATCCTTGTCTTCCAGGTTGGTATAGAAGCGGCCGTGGCTCGCGTCAACCGCGTAGCCTTCCGGGCTGCCGTCGAACATGAGCGTCGCCTTTTGCGCGAGCGTCATGCCGTCGAGAATGCGGATCGACTTGTCGCGCGGCGTCGTCACCCACACTTCCTTTGTGGGCGCGACATAAACGACGCCGTCGGGCATCGAGTCGAGATGGCCGCAGGCGCCCGGGGCGAGCGAGTGCTCGTTGACGGCGCACACGGTGGAATCGCCGCGGTTCCCGATGTAGACGACGCCGTCGCCGATGCTCACGGCCGTGGGGCCGAGCACCCGCGTCGCGCCGCGAAAGGCGACCTTCGACGTGGGGAAGTCCGAAATCTGCCGCACGCGGTTCGTCGCCGCGTCCACGATGTCCACGGTGCCGGTGTTGCCGCCGGGCACCCAGACCTGGTTCGTCGTCGCGTCGTAGGCGATGTAGTCCATCGACACGTCGCCCGTGCTCTTGTCTGGCAGCGACAACACTCGAACCTGATAGCTCGTGTTGGCCGCAATCAGCACCGCGCCGCTGAAGAGGACGCCGACTGCCGCCGCCATCGTCAATGCTCGTCGTGTCATGAGGCCTCCTGTATGCGCGACTTCTCGTACACACTACACACGCATCTCAGCTGTTGACAATGAGGTTCGTCGCTATTTCCGTTGTTTTTACGACTTCTTGCGGACACGCGGATGAGGCCGCCAGCTGCCGCGGCGCGTCGGCCGTCTTGGCTGCGGCTTCCCGGGGGCGTAGTCGGTGGTGCCGTGGCTTGACGGCACGAGCATCCTCGTCGCACCGCCGGACGATCTCGAAGTGACCGCAGTTGACCGCGGTGATCGACGTCGGTGATCTCGCGGCGGGAGATGCGGCCACAGGCCTCTCAGTCGCGTGGATGCTGTTCCTGACCATGACGGATGAGCCGGCGATGGCGGCGTGCGGGCGTGCAACGCTTCGGGCCGTCCTTGCCGATACTTTGTAAAGCGACTGACGTGGCGGGACGTAATTAAAAGGCGAGGAGTCTCCCGTGCAGATTCAGGAGCGAGCGGTCGGGGACCTGGTTGTGCTGGATCTGCACGGCAAGATCACCGCCGGGCAGGGCGACGCAGGCATCCTGCATGCGATCGGCGACCTGACGACGCGCGGTATGCGGAACATCGTGCTCAACCTGGCCGGTGTGTCCTACATGGACACGATTGGTCTGAGCACGTTGGTTCAGGCGCAACTGAAGCTCAGGCAGGCTGGCGGCCGTCTGATGTTGCTCCACGTGCCGGCGCGCATCATGGGCCTTCTGGCCGTCACGAAGCTCACGACCGTATTCGAGACGTTCGACTCGGAGACGGCTGCCGTCGCGAGCGTCACGGGTCGCACCTCTGCCGGCAGCGGCACGCTCGGACGCTGACGCGCGTCCCGCCCGGCCGGTTGCGCGGCCCTCAGGCCTGCACTAAATGGAATTGAACTAACGCGCTAGATCGCCGTGCGAAGCGCGCGGACGCGCGCCCCGACGCGCAGCGATCCGTCGATCAGCGCCTCGACGGGGACGATGCCGGCCAGACGATGACGTCCGACGGCCGCCAGGCCGGCAGACGCGAGACAGCCGCAGTTGTTGCAGTCCGGCGTGCCCCCGAACTGGCACGGCGTGATCTTCGTCGTGAGGTCCGCCGAGATGGACGTCGTCATCCGCGCGAAGACGCACTCGTCGGGTGAGGAGGGCGGCTCGGCGTAGACGGCGAGCGTCTCTTCGTTCATGTGGAGCTTGTCGTACCGCAGACGAAGCGCCAGCAGATCGCCGACTGCCTGCGTGCGATCCTCCGGACGCAGACACTCGTCGGAGCGTTCGCCGATCTGCGGCGTGTACAGACTCACCCAGATCCGCTCGACCTCCGGTCGCGCCGACCAGAACGCGAGAAATTCTTCGAGATAGCCGGCGCGCGTGACCTGCTGCCGCGTCACGGTGCAGTGGACGGTGATGCGGCGGCCGTCGATGTGACGCAGGATGCGATCGTAGGTCGCCGGCGCCCGGCGCGCGTCGTGTTCCGGCTGCAGGCCGTCAATCGACACGACAATCGACAGACGCGGCAGACCGTTCCACTCTTCGGGAATCTCCCGTACGGCGCTCGTGACGAGTTGAACGTACAAGCCGCGCGCGGAGAGCGCCGGCAGAATCTCGCCGAGCTCGCGATAGCGCACGAGCGGTTCGCCGCCGACGATGGAGACGTGCAGCGGCCGGTGGCGCTCGACGAGATCGAGCACGCCGCGCACCAGGGCGTCGCCTTTCAGGTCGTTGAGCTGGCGCAGCGTCGGTCCGCCGAGGTGGTCGTCGCCGTACGCATAGCAGCCGGGACAGCGCAGCGGGCACTCGCGCGTGATCTCAATCGAAAGCGCGGGGACGTAGCCGGTGAGAATGCGGCCCCAGGCGGTCAGAATTCCTCTCATCGGCGCCAGACCTCCGGCCCCGATTATCGCCGCGATCCGCGCTCGCCTTGCACGTTTCGCGCGTCATCGCCTCTGTCATGTTCAGGACATACCTGGTGCACTTACGGGCTCGGCCTCGATGACGGGATCGGGATCGAACGCCGTCAGCACGTCCGCATGGCCGTCCACGAGCGCGACGACGTCGCAGCGGCGGACGCCGCCGTACCCGTCCACGTAGACGGCCGGCTCGAGGTTGAACGCCATGCCGTCCACGAGCACGTCGTCGGACGCCGGGTGCAGCCTCGGCTGTGCGTTGTGGTCGGCGGCGGCGAAACCGACGCCGTGGCCGGCGCCGTGGCGGAACGCGTCGCCGAAGCCGTGGCGCTCGAGCACGCGCCGTGCGGCCGCGTCCACGTCGCGCCCGGTCGCACCCGGGCGGATCGCCGCGACGGCCGCGGCCGACGCGTCGTGCACCGCGTCGAACATCCGCCGATTGCGCGCGCTCATCTCCGACATCACGAACGTCCGCGTCAAGTCCGTCCACAGCCCGTCTACCGCCGAGTTGCAGTGCACGAGCACCAGATCGCCCGCGGCAATCGGCGTCGGCCTCGATCGCTGGAACGCCGCGGACGCGGAGGCCGCGTGCGCGCCGGCCATGCAGAAGGCGAAGCCGTGCGCGCGCCCGACGTCGGGGCCGACGTCGTTGAGTCCGGCGCGCACGCGATCGGCGACGGTGGTTTCGGTCATGCCGGCGACGACGCCGCGCAGGCCCGCGTCGATCGCGCGCACCGCGACGCGGCACGCCTCGCGCAGCACGTCCAGCTCGCGCGGCGTCAACACCGCGCGCAGCCGTGCCAGCATGGGTTCGTCGTCGGCGACGTGCGCGTCGGGCAGTGCGGCGCCGACCAGCCGCGCCAGCGTCACGCCGTACCGATAGACAGAGGCGTACGAGGCGGGCTCGGGGACGCCTCCCATTTCGCAGCAGATCGAGGCCGTCGCGCCGAGTCCGAGCGACCGCAGGAGATCCGTCAGCGCCGGCGCGACCGCCGCCTCGACCGTCGTCAGGCTGTCGAGCGTGCCAGGCGAGAACGTGACGACCTCGTCCGCCCAGCCCCGTCGCGCGAGCGGCGCCTCGTCGTCCGGCACGACGAGCCGGATCGAGCCGGTGCGCGTGCAGGCGGCGACGGCCGTGCCGACGACCGGGCAGTAGCCGGTCAGCATCCGGACGTTCGTCGGCCGCGCGCACACCAGGAGGTCGTACCCGCCGCGCTCGAGCGCCGCACACACGCGCGCCATGCGCTCGCGATCGCGGACGCCGTCCGAGCGAGACGTCACGCGCGTCTCGTCCGTCGCCACGCCATCGCGGCGAACGCGAGTCCCGCGGCGGCCGCGCCGATGCCGAGCGCGGCGCTCCTCGAGATCCGCGCGTCGCGCGCCGGCGGCGGGACGTACGAGCGTTCGGGATAGTCGCGCGCGGCGCGATCGCCCGCGATCGCCATGTCGAGCACTTCGGCCAGGTGCAGCGGCTGGCGATCGGTGGACTGCGCGATCTGCTCGTGGCAGCTGAAGCCGTCGGACACGATCAGCGTGTCCTTCGCCGCGTGGCGGACAGCCGGCAGCAGGACGCGCTCGCCGACGGCCATGGCGACGTCGTAGTGGTCGGCTTCGAATCCGAAGGCGCCCGCCATGCCGCAGCAGCCCGTCTCGGGCGTCTCGAGCCGCAGCCCGAGCCGCTGCAGCACCTTCAGCTCGTCGTCCATCTTCATGAGCGACTTGTGATGACAGTGGCCGTGCACGATCGCATGCCGATCGAGGCGCGGCAGCGGCGCATCCGGCGCGTGCCGCTCGATGAGCTCGCTGAGGAGCATCGTCTGTTGCGACAGCCGTCTTGCGTCCTCGTCGTGCGGCAGCAGGTTCAGCATCTCGTCGCGGAAGACGGACGCGCAGCTCGGCTCGAGGACGACGACCGGGATGCCGCGCTCGACGGGCGTGCGCAACGCCGTCAGCGTCTGCCGCAGCAACTGCTTCGCGTCGTCCAGCATGCCCCAGTCGTAGAGCGGACGGCCGCAGCAGAGCGACGCCGCCGGCACGTGGACGTCGAACCCGAGGTGCTCGAGCACGCGCACGGCGCTCTGCGCGATCTGCGGGTGGAAATGGTTGTTGAAGGTGTCGGCCCAGAGGACGACGGGGGTGGCTGGCGGCCCTGAACGGGCCGCCCCACGTGAGGGCGACCCTTTCGTGAGCGCCGCCTCGCGTGCATGGAACCAGTGCTGGAACGTCTGGGTGGCGAATGCTGGAATCGTTCGATTCGGGTGCACGCCGGCGACGGCTTTGGCGAGGTCGCCGAGGAGCGGCGCATGCGTCAGCGCGTTGACGAGCGCCGGCGAGATCTGCGCGACGCGCGCCCAGTCGTGTACCCGGCCCATTGTGTACGCCGTGCGCGGACGGACGCGGCCGTCGTAGTAGTGCGAGAGGAACTCCGCCTTGTAGGTCGCCATGTCCACCTGCACGGGGCAATCGTGCTTGCAGCCCTTGCACGACAGGCAGAGATCGAGGGCGTCGCGCACGTCCTCGCTGCGCCAGCCGCCCTCCACCGGATTGCCGCGCAGCATCTCGTTGAGCAGCCGCGCGCGCCCTCGTGTCGAGTGCTTCTCCTCGTGCGTCACCATGAAGCTCGGGCACATCGTCCCGCCGTCGTGGCGGCGGCACACGCCGGCGCCGACGCAGCGTTCGCTCGCCTTCGCGAAGCTGAAGTCGTCGTCGGCGTAGGCGAAGTGCGTCTTGGGATTGGGCAGGGTGAAGCCGGCGCCGAGCCTCAGGTTCTCGTCCACGCGGTAGGCCTCGACGACCTTGCCGGGGTTCATCGTCCAGTCGGGATCCCAGATGGCTTTGAACTCGCGGAACGCCTGCATCATCTCGCGTGGGAACATCCGCGACAGCAGCTCGCCGCGCGCCTGGCCGTCGCCGTGCTCGCCGGACAGCGATCCGTTGTAGCGCGCCACGAGATCGGCGGCCTCCTGCACGAACGATCGATAGGCGCCGATGCCGTGCGCCGTCTTGAGGTCGAACGTGAGGCGCGTGTGCACGCAGCCCTGGCCGAAGTGTCCGTAGAGCGAGCCTTCGTACCCGTATTTCTCGAGCAGCGTGCGGAACTCGCGCATGTACGCGCCGAGCCGCTCCGGCGGGACCGCGGAATCCTCCCAGCCTTCGTGGTTGTCTTTCTCGTGCGGAATCTTGGCCGTCGCGCCGAGGCCTTCTTCGCGCAGATGCCAGACGAGCTGTTCGTATTGCGGGTCGTCGAACAGCTTCATGGGCGGGGCGCCGCCGCGTGCCCTGAGGTGATCCATCAGCGCGCGCGCCTGCTGATCCGAGTCTGCCTTGTCCTTGCCCCCGAACTCCACCAGCAGCCACGCCTTGCCCTCGGGCAGCACGTTCACGTTCGGCGGGTGCATGCCTTTCTTCTTCATGTCGGTGATGAAGCTGTCGTCGAGCGCCTCGAGGCCGATCGGGCCGAAGGGCAGCGGTTCGGTGACGTGATCGGCCGCCGTGTAGATGTCTGGATAGCCGAGCACGAGCAGCGATCGCACGGGCGGATTCTCGACGAGACGCACGGTGCCTTCGAGGACGAGCACGCAGGTGCACTCGGACCCGACGAGCGCCTGCGCGACGTGGAACCCGTGCTCGGGCAAGAGTGCCGGCAGGTTGTAGCCGGACACGCGGCGCGGGATGTCGGGGAACGTCCGCCGGATCAGGTCCGCGTACTTCTGCTGGAATTGTTTCAGCTGTCTGTAAATGTCCGCGCGGCGTCCGCCTTCGGCCACGATGCGCGCGTAGTCGGCGTCGCTCGTGGCGCCGACGCGCATCCGCGTGCCGTCGTACGTCAGGATCTCGAGCGCCTCGACGTTGTCGGACGTGCGGCCCGCCATCACCGAATGGATGCCGCACGAGTTGTTGCCGAACATTCCTCCGAGCGTGCAGCGGCTGTGCGTCGCCGGGTCGGGGCCGAACGTGAGCCCGAAGCGGTTCGCGGCCTGGCGCAGGCT
>CAZOIK010000451.1:0-6156 GCA_964579765.1 uncultured Bifidobacteriaceae bacterium | reverse complement strand
GGCACCGACACGATCTACGGCGACACCACCCAGCTGACCTACGGCGTGAACAACCGGTTCTACGCGAAGCGGGCGACCGTCCCAGGCGGCCGCAGCCAGGCGGTCGAAATCCTCGACGTGTCGGTGACGCAGTCGCACTACTCAAACTCGACGGCCGCGTACTACGACCCGCAGTACCAGACTGCGTCGAGCACGGCGTCCATCAGCAACTTCTCGCCGATCTCGATCATGGCGAGGGTGATGCCGACGAGTCAGATCAACGGCCAGCTGAGCATCGACGTGGACAGCCGCTACCTGAAGATGCGTCAACTCTCCGCAGGCGGCAGCTACGCGTGGACGACGCGCGTGCAGACGAACCTGAGCTGGAGCAAGCAGGGTTACATCCCGCAACTCGCCGGCTACAACTTCCTGTCAAGCCTGGTGAACACGTTCACCGGCGGCGCGAACATCCACACGCAGGACAACCACTACGGCGGCATCTACAGCTTCACGTACGACGTGACGAACAGCAACATGCTGCAGCAGAGCATCTCGGCGTTCTACAACTCGCAGTGCTGCGGCCTCGCGTTTCAGTATCAGGCGTTCAACTACGGCGGCATCACCAGCGGCCTCGGCATTCCCGCCGATCACCGTTTCTTCCTGTCGTTCACGCTGGCCGGCCTCGGCAACTTCTCGCCCTTCAACGGCGCGATGAGCGGCGTGCCGCGGTGACCACGCTCGTCACGGGCGCCGCGGGGTTCGCCGGCAGTCACCTCATCGACCTGCTGCACGAACGCGGCGCCGCCGTCGTCGCGTGGCGGCGGCCGGGTCGTGAGCTCCCTTCGGCGCGCGAGGGAGTGACGTGGCAGGCCGTCAACATCACCGACCGCGCAGCGGTGTTCGAGGCGGTCGCGTCGCTTCGTCCCGATACGGTCTACCACTGCGCCGGCGAGTCGCACGTCGGCCGCGCCTGGGAGCAGACGACGGCGACGTTCGACACCAACGTCCGAGGCACGCACTACCTGCTCGAGGCGCTGCGCGTCGCCGGACTGCGATCGCGCGTGCTGATTCCGAGCTCCGCGCTCGTGTATGCGAGCACCGACGGCGTCCTCAGCGAGGACTCGCCGCTTGTCCCGCACAGCCCGTACGGCCTCAGCAAACTTGCCCAGGAAATGACGGCGCTGCGGGCGCGAGCTGACGGCTTGCACGTGACGATTGCACGCGCGTTCAACCATACCGGACCGCGGCAGGATCCGTACTTCGCCGCCTCCGGCTTCGCTCGCCGTATCGCCGACATCGAAGCCGGACGTTGGGAGCCGGAGATCGCGGTCGGCAACCTCGATGCGCGCCGCGACATGCACGACGTGCGCGACACCGTGCGCGCGTACGCGACGATCCTCGACGACGGCGTGGACGGACGCGCCTACAACGTCTGCTCGGGCCGCGCGATTTCGATTCGCACGCTGCTCGACAAGATGCTGGCCCAGGCGCGTGTGCCCATTCGCGTACGCGTCGATCCCGCACGGTATCGCCCAAACGACGTGCCGCTGCTCGTCGGGGATCCGACACGCCTGACGGCCGAGCTGGGCTGGCTGCCGGAAATCCCTCTCGAGCGCACCATCACCGATCTCCTCTCGTATTGGCGCAACCAAGTCTGAGTTGTCAGCTGATCGGGCGCTTGACAGCGCCTGCAGACGACGCGCATGATCGCTGGCGAACAAAAGGCGAACATGCCGGACACGCTCTTCCTTCTGCCCTCTAGGCCTCCGACGACGCGGGAGATTGCCCTCGCCGTCAAGCACGCGGGACCAGCCGAAGCGCTGAGCAGCGCCGACCATCGCGCGGACGATGCGACGTATCAGGAAGTGACGTGCCGATCGGCACTCAACCGCGTGCGGGGCATGCCGTTCGGCTGGACGCTGAACCCATACCGCGGCTGCACACACGGCTGCCACTACTGCTTCGCGCGGCGCTATCACACGCAGTTCGAGATGAACGCAGACGACCAGTTCGCTTCGGTGATCCTGGTCAAGACGAACTTCGTGGACGTCCTCGCCCGCGAGATCGATCGCCCGTCCTGGGGGCGCGAACGCGTCGCCTTCGGCACGGCCACTGATCCATACCAGCCGATCGAAGGCCACTACCGGCTCACGCGCCGGTCGCTCGAAGCGCTGGCGCGCGCCCGCACGCCGGTGGCCTTAATCACGAAAGGACCGATGATCGTGCGCGACACCGACGTCCTGCTGACCCTCTCGAAGGCCGCCGGCTGCACAATCTACATGAGCGTTCCGTCGATCGACGAAGAGGCATGGCGCACGCTCGAGCCCGGAGTGGCGCCGCCACTGCAGCGCCTGCGCGCGGTGCGCGAGCTGGTCAATGCCGGCCTGCACGCGGGCGTGCTGATGGCGCCCATCGTGCCGGGGTTCACCTCGTCGCGCCGGAAGGTCGAAGACACGATTAAGGCGATTGCGGATCACGGCGCGCGATTCGCTGGCTGCGCCGTCATGCGCCTCGAGGACGGCACACGCGATCACTTCTTCGGCTTCATCGAGCGGCAGTTCCCGTCGATGCTGCCCGGCCTGCGCCGGCTGTACGCGCGCAAGGAGGCGCCGCCCGCCTATCGTCAGGAAGTGCACGCGATGGTGCGTGTGCTGCAGGATCGCTATGGACTACGGGGACGGGACGAGGCGCCGGGCACGCAGCAAGCGCCGGCCAACAACCCGACTCCTCTGCCCGAGCAAGGGGCGTTCGCGTGGTAACAGCTCAGGCGACCGCCGAATTCGCGAGATGCGCCGACGAGGCGTCTACGGCCACGCGGTCGTCACGGACCACCACGTTGAACGTTGAAGCGTCCTTCCAGTGCTCGCTGATCGGCAGCTTGATCTGCTCGTCGATGACGCGCTTCAGGAACCGCGCGCCGTAGGCCAGGCTGTAGCCCGACGTCACGATGTGTTCGAGCGCGGCGTCGCTGACGGTCAACCGCTTGCCCGATCGCAGCAGCGTCGCCTCGAGATCCGCCATGTAGTGCCGCGCGATTTCCCGGACCTCGTCGTGCGTCAACGGCGAGAACAGCACCACTTCGTCGATGCGGTTGCGCAGCTCCGGCGGGAACCGCCGATCGAGCTCGCGCATTATTTCGCCCCGTACGTGTTCGATACCCACCTCGCGCGACAGGAAGCCGAGCGGGCTGGTCAGCCTCCGGAAGTTCTCGGATCCGAGATTGGACGTCATGATCACGATCGCGTCGCTCAGATACACGCGCTTGCCGCGGCCGTCGGTGAGCCAGCCTTCGTCGAACGCCTGCAGGAACAGGTTCAGCAGGCCCGGACTGGCCTTCTCGACCTCGTCGAGCAGCACGACGGTGTACGGGTTGTCGCGGAGCTGATTCGTCAGGACGCCGCCTCGCTCCGAGCCGACGATCCCTCGCGGCATGCCGATCAGCTTGTCCACGCCGAGGCCGCCGTCCTGGTACTCCGACATGTCCACGCGGATCATCTTCTTCTCGTCGCCGAACAGGAACTCGGCGACGGCCTTGGCGAGCTCGGTCTTGCCGACGCCGGTGGGCCCGAGGAACAGCAGCACGCCATCCGGCCGATCGAAGCCGTCCTTGAGCGGCCCCTTGTTCAGCACGAGGCGCCGCGACACGGCGCGCACGGCGTCCTGCTGGCCGACGACCCGCTCCTGCAGCGACGAGTCGATGTCGCGGAAGCGATCGGTCACGTCGCGGAACACCATGTCTTCGGGAATCTGCGCGGCCTGAGAAATCACGGCGACAACGTCGGCCGCCGTCACTTCCCACCGCCGATCGATCTCCGCGCGTACTGCCGCCGTGTCCAGCCAGCCGATCGCCTTGTCGGGCAGGTGGAGATGGCGCATGTAGCGCGGCGACATCTCGAGCGCCGTCTCGATCGCATCATTGGCAATGCGCACCGAGTAGTTGCGCTCGAGACGAGGCCGCAGCTCGTAGAGGATGCGCCGCGCTTCCTCGATCGACGGCTCGGCTACGTGCACGCAGCGGAACCGGCGCGCGAGCGCCTCGTCCTCCTGTATGTATTCCTTGTATTCGGACAGCGTCGTCGCGGCGATCATGCGGATCTCACCGCGCGCGAGCACCGACTTGAAGACGTTCGCCGCGTCGGCCGGCGCCCCGAGCGCCGAGCCCGCGCCCACCATCGTGTGCGCCTCGTCAACGAACAGAATGAGGTTCGGGTGCTCTTTCAGCTCCCGGATGACGTTCTGCATCCGGTCTTCGAACATCCCGCGGAGCATCGTGCCCGCGACCATCGAGTTCATCTGCAGGTTCACGACCTGGCAGTCACGCAGGCGCACGGGCACCGTGTCTGGCTCGAACTCGATGCGCCGCGCCAGGCCTTCGGCAATGGCGGTCTTGCCGACGCCAGGTTCGCCGACGAGCATCACCGAGTTGGCGCGCTCGCGATGACAGAGAATCTCGAGCACCTGCTGAATCTCACGATCGCGGCCGAACACAGGCGGCACACGGTCCTGCCGCGCCAGCAGATTGAGATTGGTGGCGAAGTGCTTCAGGAACGACGGCAGCTCGAAGCGTTTCTTGAGCCGCTCGTCGCGCAGCTCGTTGTCGCGCACGTGCGTATTGAGCCGCGTGATGACGTGCTCGGGTTCGACGCCGTGGCGCCGCAGGATGGCGACCGGCACGCCCTGCGTCTCCTCGAGCACGGCCGACAACAGATCGACGCCCTCGATCGAGTGCCGTCCGGCGCGCGTCGCCTGGTGCAGCGCCAGCTTGACGGCGAGCTTGGCGGTCGGCGACACGCGCAACTCGCGGCCGCTGAAGGTCGGCAGCCGTCGCAGGTCTTCGCCGATGGCTTCGAGAATCTCGTGCGGGTTAAGGTCCAGTTCACGCATGACGGCCGCGAACAGGTCCCACTCGACCTGCACGAAAGCGAGGAAAAGGTGTTCCGTCGAAAGCACCGCATGACCGCACCGCTCGGCCTCTTCGGCGGCACGATCGATGATGCGGCGTGCGGTATCCGAAATCTTCGTCGGGGAGATATCGAGGTCTTCTACCTGCACGTTCGCCGCCTCCGTCTTCCGTCAGAGGTAGCAAGAGGTACGCCAGTGACACTGTGGCTCCGAGACCACAGGATGTACTCGTACTCGGCTCGGGATCTATTCGCGTTCGTGCAGCAGGGCGGCGATGCGCGCGTCGGTCGGCGGGTGGCTGCTGAATAGCCCTGCCAGTCCGCTCACGGAGAACGGTTTGACGATGAACAAATGCGCGGTGGCGGGATTCGCGTCGAGCGGCACGACTTTCGACGCGGCGTCCAGTTTGCGGAGCGCGCTGACGAGGCCGGCGGGCGTGCCGGCGAGCGACGCGCCGCCGGCGTCGGCGTCGTACTCGCGCGAGCGCGAGATGGCCATCTGAATCAGCATCGCGGCAATCGGCGCCAGAATCATGGTCGCGATGAGCGCGATCGCGTTGCCGCCGCGGCGGTCGTCGTCCCGCGCGCCGCCAAAAAACATCGCGAAGCGCGAGATCATCATGATGGCGGCCGCGATGGTCGCCGCGACCGAGCTCGTCAAGATGTCGCGGTGCTTGACGTGCGACAGCTCATGCGCCAGCACGCCCTCGAGCTCGTCGTCGTCGAGCAGCTGCAAAATGCCCGCGGTGGCGGCGACGGCCGCATGCTGGGGATCCCGGCCCGTCGCGAACGCGTTGGGCGACTGCTCGGGGATGACGTAGCAGCGCGGCTGTGGGAGCCCGGCGCGCGCGGCCAGCCGCGAAACGATGCGCACCAGCCGGCTGTCGGGCTCGGCTTCCTGCGCCCCGTACATCCGGAGGACGATTTTGTCCGAAAACCAGTACGAGGCGAAGTTCGTCGCGACCGCGAAGACGAATCCGAGCACGAGGCCCTCGGCCCCGCCGAGCGCCTCGCCGATGAGCAGCAGCAGCGCGCTGAGCACGCCGAGCAACAGCGCCGTCTTCACGGTGTTCGACATCCTGCCTCTATCTTATAATCGCGAAAGTGCTTTCTGCTGTTATGACGCTCGCCGCGGTCCTGGCGTTCGCGCAGACGCCGCAGCCGTTCCCGCAGCCGGGCGGCCGCGCCCCGCAGCCGCGTCCCGCGGCGCCACCGCCGGCGACCGCTGCGCCCCAGCCGCCGGCGATCTCGTCTCCGGCCGCTCCGACGCAGGCCC
>CAZOIK010000450.1:0-5456 GCA_964579765.1 uncultured Bifidobacteriaceae bacterium | reverse complement strand
TGCTCGCCGCGCGCACTGGCGACGTCGAGGTCGCCACGCTGCTCGTCGCGCACGGCGCGGACGTCAACCGCCGCGAGCGTCAGCGCCGCGCGCTTACACCACATTGGGATGCAGCTTGTTGTGGTGCGCCCACAACCCTTTCTGGACGTCATACAAGAATGTCCGCGGCTCGCTCCACGTCCGCGGCAATCCACTCAACACTCCCGCCTCGAGCATGTCTCCCGCATCGTCTCCCTGGCGAATGCGATCGACCGCGCGGTCGTAGATCGTCTTCAGCACGTCGCGCTCGGCGGCGAGCTGCGCACGCGTCATGACGGGACCGGTGCCGGGAACGATCTGCGTCCGGTCGTCGCTCATCGCGACCAGCCGCGTCATCGCGTCCACGCGGCCACCGAGCCACGCGCCGGTGAGCCAGTCGAGCGCGGGATCGCGGACCGGCGAGACGACATCGCCCGCGGCGAGCACGTTCGCGTCACGGAAAAAGACGTAGATGTCCCCGCTCGTGTGCGCCTCGATGAGATACCCGCACTCGATGTGTTCGCCGCCCGCGACCATCGACTCGCTCGTGTAGAAGGTCTTGCCCGGCAGCGCGTCGCTCGGACGAGGCGCACGATACCGATCGTCGGCGGGAACCCAGACCGGCGTGGACATCCACAGCCGTGTGTTGACGTGCGCGACGATTTCGGCGCCCGCCGCGCGCAGGCGGCCGTTGGCGCCGGTGTGATCGAGGTGGTAGTGCGTGTTGAAGACGGTGGCAATGCGCGCGCCGCCCGCGATCCGGCCGAGCGCCTGCATGAGCGCGTCGCTCGACTCGGCCGCGCCGCTGTCCACGAGCACGAGGCCGTCCGGCGTGGAGAACACGAGCACGTTCGTGCCGCCGCTCGTCACGAGCGTCGTGCGATCGCTCAGCCGCGCGATCCCGATCGCCTGCGCCTCCGAGCGCCGCGGCAGTAGCACGCCGCCGACGAGCGCGCCCACTCCGGCCTTGAGCAGCGTCCGGCGATCCATCACAGCCCCGCGATCAGGCCCGTGCCGTCGCCGAAGTGCTCCTGCGGCGCGTTGATCTTGTCGAGGATCGTCAGGTGCACGTTCGCGAGCGGCGTCGGCTGGCCCGGATCGATGTGCCGCCCGCCCCGCAGCTTGCCGTTGCCGCCGCCGACGAGCAGCGTCGGCAGCGGATAGCCGTTGTGGCGATCGCTGTTCGACATGTTCGATCCGTAGAGGAACATCGCGTGATCGAGCAGCGTCCCGTCGCCGTCGGGCACGGCGGCGAGCTTCTTCACGAACGCGGCGAAGCGGTCCAGGTGCCACGTCTGAATCTTCACGAGCTTCTCGATGCGCGTCAGGTCGTTCGCGTGATGCGAGACGGGGTGGAACGAGTCGGATACGCCGATGTGGTTGTAGGTGCGGTTCGTGCCCTCGGCGACCATGATGTACGACGCGACGCGCGTGAGGTCGGCCTGATACGCGAGCGCGATGAGGTCGAACATCAGGTCCACCTGCGCGGGGAACGAGTCGAGCTCGCCGATCGGCGCGTTGGGCACCGTGATGGCCGACAGGTCGCGGTTCGACGCAATCTGCACGCGCCGCTCGATCTCGCGCAGCGTCTCCAGGTATTGATCGAGGACGTGCCGGTCGGCGGGCCCCAGGTCGCGCTGCAGCGCGCGCGTGCGGTCGCCGATGCGATCGAGCAGGCTCCGCGTCTCGGCCGACACGGCCGCGCGCTCCTGCGGCGTGTCGCCTTCGCCGAAGAGCTGCGCGAACACCTTGCGCGGGTTGAACTCCACGGGCAGCGGCGAGTGCGCGTCGCGGAACGACAGCGTCGTGTTGTAGTAGCACGCCGATCCGCTGCACGCCGCCGCCTGCTGCGTCGTCTCCGAGGCGACCTCGAGCGACGGCAGCGTCGTCTCGCGGCCGATGTGCTGCGCGATCACCTGATCGAGCGTCGTCGCCATGCTGGCGCTGGCCGAGGCTTTGTCCGGTTTCGTGGCGCTCAGCCACGTCGCCGGCGCGAAGCCGTGGACGCCGCCGACCATCGCGGTGTTCTGCAGGTTGCCGAACGAGGTGACGTAGCGCTTGTACGGCTCGAGCGGCGCCAGAATCGGGCTGAGCGTGAAGCCGTCGCCCTCGCCGTGCGGCGTCCAGCGATCGAGCGCGGGCCCGTGCGCCGTGTTGCCCATGATGGCGCCGTGCGGGAGGTAGAAGAAGCCCATGCGCAGCTTCGGCGCGCCGGCCGTCTGCGCGAGCGCGGTCGCGGCCGGGATCATCGCGTCGAGCAGCGGCAGCGCGAGCGTCGCGCCCGCGCCCTTCAGCACCGTCCGCCGTGAGAGGTGTTTCTTCGTCAGGAACATGCGTTATTCCCCCTGAAAACGGAACGCATCGCTCGACACGATCCCGCTGACGATCGCCGACAACTGATACCCGGGCGCCGCGCGGCGGACGATGGCGCGGACCTGCGGCATGTCGTACGCCTTCAGCTCGCGTCCCAGCGCATACATCATGAGCTTCTCGGTGAACGCGCGCGCGAACACGTCGCGCCCCGCGAACAGCGCGTCGCGCAGCTGCACCGGGCCGTCGATCGCGCGCCCGTTCGGCAGCACCGTGTGCGCGTCGATCGGCACGGCGGCCTCGGCGTCTCTCTCGCGCCAGCGGCCGATCGCGTCGAAGTTTTCCATTGCCAGGCCGATCGGATCGATGACGCCGTGGCACTGGTTGCAGCCGGGCCGCGTGCGGTGGCGCTCGAGGCGCGCGCGCACCGTCTTCGCCGGCTCGCCTTTGACGTTCGACAGGTCGCCGACCTCGACGTCGGGCGGCGGCGGCGTGGGCGGCGTCCCCATCAGCTTGCCGAGGATCCACGCGCCGCGCAGCACGGGCGACGTGCGGTCGCCGTACGACGTCCGCAGCAGCACCGCGCCCTTGCCGAGCAGGCCCCATCGCCGCGGGTCGTCGAGCACCACGCGGCGGAACTGCGGGCCGTGGACCGACGTGATGCCGTAGTGCCGCGCGAGGCGTTCGTTCAGGAACGTGTCGTTCGCCGTCAGCAGGTCGCCGAGGCTGCGGTCGTCGAGCAGCACGCTCGCGAGGAACGCCTCGACTTCCGTCTGCATGTCGCGCCGCAGCGGCTCGGTGAACGTCGGGAACAGATTCGGGTCCGGCACCACCTGCGCGAGCTTGTCGAGGTCGAGCGCCTTCATCGCGAAGTTGCGCACCAGCGCCGACGCGCGGCGATCCTTCAGCATCCGCAGCGCCTGTGCCTGCAGCGCCGCCGGCGTGCGCAGCCGGCCGGCTGCCGCCGCGGTCAACAGTGTGTCGTCCGGGCCGTCGCTCCAGAGGAAGAACGACAGCCGCGACGCCAGCTCGAGATCGCTCAGCGGCCCGCTGCTGCGAATCGTGCGATACAGAAAATCCGGCGTGACGAGAATGGCCGCAATCAGCTGCTCGACGCCGGCGTCCACGCTGGTCGTGCGGCCTTTGTCGTAGTACGGCATCAGCGAATCGACGTCCGCCTCGGTCACCGGACGACGGTAGGCGAGGCGCGCGAGGCGGGCGGCGATGCGACGGACGCAGGCGCGTTCGTGCGCGCCGCTCGGCGTGCAGATGAAGATCTTCCGGCGGCTCGGCGTCTCCGACACGCCCGGCGAGTGGAACGGCCCCGTCACCTGCACGCCGCCAACCAGGCGCGGCTCGCGGTCTCCGCGGCTGAACTCGTCGCCGGGCAGGAAGCCGTCGGGACCGCCGACGAATTCGTCCGTCTCGACGCGCGCGCGCTCGACGAACGTCACGGCGACGTCGTAGGTGCCGGCCTTCACCTGCACCGGGATGTTCGCAAAGCGCTTGACGATTTCGGCGCGGCCCGGCGCGCCCTGGCGATCGGCGATGCGGAGGTCCTCGGGGCCGCCGATCGGCTGGCGGAACACCTCGCGGCCGTCCACGAGGATGACGACCGTGTGGCGCGTCTCGAGGACGCGCGAGTAGAGATCGATCCCGAGGTCCTGGATGGTGAACCGGTACTCGCCGTCGGCCGGGAAGTTGTGCCGGAACGTCAGGCCGCCGCGCGTGCCGAGCGGCAGGCCGTCGATGTGATCCGGCTGTTCGCCGGGCGGGAGCGAGTAGGTCGCGCTTGTCACTTTCGTCGCGTCGCCGACAGCGAGCCGCGCGGCCACCCTCGCGGCGGCGACGTATTGATCGAGAAAGGCCGGCGACACCGTCAGCGCCGCGGCGATGTTGTCGAAGCCGTTGACTTCGATTTCGGCGGGCAGCAGCTTCTCCGCGTCGAGCTCGATGCCCAGCAGATCGCCGACCGCGGTACCGAACTCCGTGCGCGTCAGGCGCTCGGCCCCGACGCGGCCGGCCGCCGCGGCGCCGGTCGGCGCGGCCTTTTCCAGCGCCGTCTCGAGCCACGAGACGAGCGCGTCCACGGCCGGCTGGTCCGGCTGCCGGCTGCCCGGGGGCGGCATCAGCCGGCCGCGGAGTTTCCGGACCGCTTTCTCGAGGACGTCGGCGCGCTGGCCAATCGCGTCCGCGGTCAGGCCCTCGAAGCTGACGCCGCCAGTCTTCATCCGATCGTTGTGACAGCCCACGCAGTACTGGCGCATCACGGCGATCTCGGCGGCGTCGGGCGTAGGCGGGGCCGGCGCGACGGCCTGCGACGTCGTCCGGGCGGCGGGCACGAGCAGCACGACGAGCGCGCCGGCGAGCAGCAGACGTCGCATGTGCGGTCAGTCTACAGCGCCGGGCGATACGTGGAGTGGCTACGGTGGAGAATTTCGTGATTTGGTGATCTCGTGATCAGCGCCGCGAACCCGCAGTTTCCTGGATGCGAGGCGGTGTCCGACGCGTTCGTCAACATCGCCGCAGGCCTGCGCGGCGGCCTGCCGTATCAGCCATGGGCGAAAGATCTCGTCACGCCCGGCCTGCTCGTCATCATGAACGAGCCCGACTCGAGCTACCGGCAGATCTTCACGGACGGCCGACCGCTGCCGACCGATCCGAACCCGAGTTGGAACGGCTACTCGAGCGGCCGCTGGGACGGTGACACGCTCGTCGTCCACACCAACGGCCTGCGCGACCGCCAGTGGCTCGACGCCCTCGGCAACCCGATCACCGACGCCGCGCGGATCACCGAACGCTTCCATCGTCCCGACCTCGGGCACCTCGACATCGAGATCACGGTGGACGATCCCAGGGCATACACGCACGCGTGGACGGTCACGCTGCACCAGGTCCTCACACTCGACACCGATCTGCTGCCCTACGTCTGCGGGGAGAACGAGAAGGACGCACCGAGGCTGTCGAGCAAGTAGGTCGAGCAAGTAGGACGGAGCCGGCAGGCCTGAAGGCCTGCACTACCTCTGCGAGACTGCCTTTCGGCGCCCGCGCCTGCCGCGGCGCGCCGACTTCCACTCCGCCCGCGGGCCCGTCCCCTCCTCGAACACGTTGCCGACGATGACGTCGAG
>CAZOIK010000449.1:0-2222 GCA_964579765.1 uncultured Bifidobacteriaceae bacterium | reverse complement strand
CCGACGTCGTCGTGCCAGCCGATGGAGACGGCGGTGAAGCCGGGCAGATCGCCGACGATCATCTCGGCCGCGTTCAGGAGCTCCGTGGCGAGCTGCCCGTGGGTGACGACGACGACGCCAATCACGCGTCTATCCTACGGCAGGTCATGCGCGTTTGACGTCCCGGTGCCGGACTCTCACGGTCACACCCGACGCGTTCGCCAGCGCGCGCCTCAGCCGCTCGGCGATCATGACCGAGCGGTGCCGGCCGCCGGTGCAGCCGATGGCGACGGTCAGGTACGCCTTCCCCTCGGCCACGTAGTGCGGCAGCACGTATCGGACGTACTCCTCGAGGCGGTTCATGAACTCGCGCGCGGACTTGTCGCGCTCCATGAACGCCGCGACCGCGCGGTCGCGGCCGGTGCGGCGGCGCAGGGCCGGCACGAAATGCGGGTTCGGCAGGCAGCGCACGTCAAAGACGAGGTCGGCGTCCACCGGCAACCCGTGTTTGTAGCCGAAGCTGAGCAGCGTGAGGACCAGCTTGGACGGCCCGCGGCCGCGCGAGAGCGCCATGAAGAAGTGCCGCAGCTCGTGCACGGTCATGTCGGAGGTGTCGATGATCTCGTCGGCCAGCTGCCGGATGGGCCGCATGCGCGCGCGTTCGTCGCGCAGGCCTTCAGTGACGGACCGATCGTGCGCCAACGGATGCGGCCGTCTGGTCTCGCTGAACCGCCGCACGAGCGTGTCGTGGCTCGCCTCGAGGAAGATGAGGACCGGGTTGAGCCGCGGCATCTGCCGGAGCCGCTTGAAGATCTTCGGGAACGACTTCAGCAGGTTCTTCTCGCGCACGTCCACGACGATCGCCACTTTGTCGATCTCGCCGCGCAGCGCCAGCGACGCGAGCGTCGGGATGAGCGTGGTCGGCAGGTTGTCCACGCAGAAGTAGCCGAGGTCCTCGAGCGCGCGGATGGCCTGCGACTTCCCCGATCCCGACAGCCCGGTCAGGACGATGAACGGCTTCTTCACGCCGGCGTCTCCTCGTCGTCGTCGTCCTCGTCGCTGGCGCCGGCGGCCTCGCCGCGCAGCCGCTGATCGAGACGCTCGGCGAGCGCGCGCGCCGCGTGGTGGCCGCGCGAGCGCAGCAGCTGGTTGCGCGCCGCGACCTCGACGAGGATCGCGATGTTCCGGCCGGGCGCGACCGGCATGCGGATCAGCGGGACGCGCAGGCCGAGGATCTCGTAGAAGTCGTCGTCGAGCCCGAGGCGCTCGTACTCGCGCGAGGCGTCCCATTTCTCCAGGTGCACGGCAAGCTCCACGCGCTTGGACGACCGCGTGGACGCGATGCCGAACAGATCCTTGACGTTGATCAGGCCGAGCCCGCGCAGCTCCATGTGGTGGCGCGTCAGTTCGGGACACGTGCCGATGAGGATCGTCTCCGACCGCCGGCGGATTTCGACCGTGTCGTCGGCCACGAGCCGGTGGCCGCGGACGATCAGGTCGAGCGCGCACTCGCTCTTGCCGATGCCGCTGTCGCCGACGATCAGCACGCCCAGACCGAGGACGTCCATGAGCACGGCGTGCAGTACGGTGCGCTCGGCGAGCGAGTCCTCGAGAATTGACGTCAGCTTCGCGATGGCGGTCGGCGTCACGACGGGCGTTTTCAGGAGCGGCACGCCGGCCGCCTCGGCCTCCACCGTCATCTCCACCGGCGGCGCAAAGCCGCCCGTGATGAGAATGCACGGGAAGTCGAGCGCGAGCGCCTGCCGCAGCCGGGCCGTGCGGGACTCCGAATCGAGGTTCTCGAGGTAGCGGATCTCGCTCTCCCCGAACACCAGGACCCGGCCCGGGCGCAGGTATTCCTGGAACCCGGCCAGGGCGAGGCCGGTCTTCTGCGGATGCGGGTTCGTAATCAGGCGATCGAGACCGCGACCGCCGGCGAGCAGTTCGATCGAGAGATCGAGCGCGTCTGACCGGCTGCCGAGCAAGCCACGAACGGTGACGCCTGTCACGTCAGTAGAGGACTTTACGCTGATTCGAGGTCGGGATCTTGAGTTCCTCGCGGTACTTCGCGATCGTGCGGCGCGCCAGCACCAGACCTTCGCGCTGCAGGATGCTGACGATCTTCGAATCGCTCAGCGGCTTTCGCGCGTCTTCGTTCTCGATGATCTTCCGGATGCGCTGCTTGATCGTCACCGACGAGACGCTCTCGCCGTACGAGCTGCTGATGCCGCTGTGGAAGAAGT
>CAZOIK010000448.1:0-39024 GCA_964579765.1 uncultured Bifidobacteriaceae bacterium | reverse complement strand
GGCGACGCGCCGAGCCTGAACCGGCCGCGGCTGCAGCACGCCCCGACCGACGCGGCGCTCGTCAGCATCCTGACGAGCGGCATCCCGAACACGAACATGCCGCGCATCCGCCGGTTCACCGACAGCGAGATGCGCCAGCTCGTGGCGTACGTGCGCTCGCTCGGCAGGGTCGCCGAGGTGAAGGTGCCCGGGGATCCGGCGAAAGGCGCGGCCATTTACAAAGGGCTCGGCTGCGCCGGCTGCCACATCGTCAACGGCCAGGGCGGCGACCTCGGCCCGGACCTGTCGGACATCGGCTTCCTGCGCGGCGGCGCGTATTTGAAGCAGGCGATCGTCGATCCCGCCGCCACGCTGCCGAAAGGGACGCTGCAGATCCCGTCGCGCGGATATGCGGAGTACCTGCCGCTGCGCATCGTCACCAAGAAGGGCGACGAGGTGCGCGGCATCCGCGTCAACGAGGACGCATTCACCGTGCAGGTGCGCGATCAGGCGGGGAAGATCTACTCGCTGCGCAAGGCCGATCTCGAGCTGCTGGACAAGCAGATGGGCAAGAGCCTGATGCCGAGCTTCGCCAATCGGCTGACCGCGCCCGAGCTCGACGACCTCGTCGCGTATCTCGTGAGCCTGCGGAGCGAGTCATGAAAAATCTTTCATCCGTAGCGCAGGCCTTCAGGCCTGCCCACATCGGCAGACCTAGAGGTCTGCACTACATGGCGCCGGCGTTGCTGCTGATTGCAAGCACCGCATTTGCGCAGGTCCCGTACGACCGCATCGTCAAGGCCGACAGCGAGCCGCAGAACTGGCTCACCTACGGCGGGACGTACAAGTCGCAGCGCTACACGCCGCTCGATCAAATCAACACGAAGAACGTCACGCAGCTCCGACCGCTGTGGGTGTATCAGATCCGGCAGGCCGGGATCATCGAGACGTCGCCGATTGTCGTGGACGGCGTGATGTACATCACGGAGCCGCCGAGCACGGTGACCGCGCTCGACGTCCGCACCGGCCGGCCGCTGTGGAGCTGGTCGCCGAAGATCCCGGACGACGTGATCGTGATCGGATCGCCGCCGGTGAATCGCGGCGTCGCGGTCCTCGACAACATGGTGTACGTCGGCTCGATCGCCGGGCACCTCACCGCGCTCGACGCGAAGTCGGGCGCCGTGCGCTGGGACACGGTCGTTGACGACAACCACCTCGGCTACTACCTGACGCTGGCCCCGCTCGCGCTCGACGGCAAGATCGTCGTCGGCGTCTCGGGAGCGGAGGCGGGCATCCGCGGCTTCGTGGACGCGTACGACGCGAAGACAGGAAAGCGCGTGTGGAGGCGTCACACGATTCCGGCGCCGGGCGAGCCGGGGAGCGAGACGTGGGGCGGCAAGGACAGCTGGAAGACCGGCGGCGGATCGACGTGGCTCACCGGCTCGTACGATCCGGAACTGCATACTCTCTACTGGATGGTCGGCAATCCCGGGCCTGACTGGAACGGCGACAACCGGCCCGGCGACAATTTGTATACGTGCTCGGTCCTGGCGCTCAATCCGGACGACGGCAGCATCAAGTGGCACTTCCAGTTCACGCCGCACGACACGCACGACTGGGACGCCGTTCAGAACGTCGTGCTGTTCGACGCGCCTGTGAACGGACGTCCGCGCAAGCTGCTCGCGCAGGCCGATCGCAACGGTTTCTACTACGTCCTCGATCGGACGAACGGCGAGTTCATCGCCGGCGCGCCGTACGTGAAGCAGACGTGGGCGGACGGCCTCGACGCGAAGGGCCGGCCGAGAGTGAAGCCGGGACTCGAGCCAACGGAAAAGGGCGTGGAAGTGTTCCCGAGCATCTCGGGCGCGGCCAACTGGTACAGCCCGAGCTATTCGCCGAAGACAGGGCTCTTCTACCAGGTCGCGCGCGAGTGGAGCACGATCTTCTACAAAGGCGAAGCGGTCTACAAACCCGGCTTCGGCTTCACCGCGGGCGGCGGCCGCACGCAGAACGGCGACGACGCCTGGGCCGCGGTGCGCGCATTTGAGGCGACGACGGGAAAACTGAAGTGGGAGTTCAAGCTGCTGTCGCCCGGCTTCAGCAGCCTGCTCTCGACCGCGGGCGGCCTCGTGTTCGGCGGTACGGACGAAGGCAACTTCTTCGCGCTCGACGCCGCGACCGGCGCGCCGCTGTGGGACACGCAGCTCGGCGCCAACATCCGAGGCATCCCTGTCTCGTTTGCCATCGACGGCAAGCAGTACGTCGCGATCGGCGCCGGCTACGCGATGTTCGTGTTCGGCTTGCCGTAGCGCGACCGCACATCGCTGAGTTCTACACGCGTGATTTCGGCCAGCCGAGCGTAGACCGCAGGTAGTCGCGCGAGGCCTCGGCCATGCGCTGGACGCGCGCGACGTCAACGCCCACAAGCCGTCCGCCCGACTTCATCAGCTTCCCGCCGATGAACACGGTATCGACGTTACTCGTGTCCATGTTGAGGACGACGGCGCCATAGGCGTTGTTGAGCGGCAGCGTGTTGATGCGATCGTGGCGGAGCAGGATGACGTCGGCCTGCTTGCCCGGCGTGAGCGTGCCGATCTTCGCGTCGAGCGCATTCGTTTTCGCGCCGTCGATCGTCGCGAACTCCACGACGTCGCGGACGGTGAGCAGCTTCGGCAGGTTCTTTTCTCCTGACCGTTCGCGCGCGAGCACCTGCATGCGCTGCAGCGTGAACGCGGTCCGCATCTGGTTGAAGAGATCTCCGGGCATTTCCGTCTCGACGTCCACGCTCAGACTCGGCCTGACGCCGTGCGCGAGCGCCTGCTGGAACGGCGGGACGCCGTGTCCCATTTCCATCTCGATCGGACCGGAGATCGACACGTGCCCGCCGGTCGAGGCGATGAGCCGCCACTCCTCGTCGGTGAGGTTGTCGCAGTGGATGTACGTGCAGTCGGATCGCATCGACGCGGCCATCGGCAGCAGCGTGCCGGCGCCGTTGACGTGCAGTGTGATCGGCGCGCCGACCTCCCGCGCGACCGCCCACGCGGCCGCGTCCGTCGTCGTCGCCATGGCGAGCGTCAGCAGTTGATCGGTGGATGAGAAGTACTGCCGGCGAAGGCGCCGGATGTCCTGCGGAAACTGGTTCTTCGGACCGGGCGCGCCGGCGCCGAATGCGTAGACCGACCGGATGCCCGCCTCGCGCAGCCCCGCGATGGCGGCGTCGGTGTGCTCAGGGCTGTTGCCGATGTGCGACCAGTCGAGCACCGTGGTGACACCCGCGTTGATCGCGCCGAGCGCGCTGACCAGATCGCCGACGTGCGCGTCCGCGGGGCGATAGATCGCCCGTGCGCGTCCGGTGATGTCGCGCGTGTAGTCGCTGAGCAGGCCGTCCGGCAGGATGTTGCGCAGCGGGCCTTCCCACATGTGGCGGTGCGTGTCGATCAGCCCCGGCATCACGATCGCGTGGCTGGCATCGACGATCTGCGCGTCGCCGGGCGCCAGGTTCGGGCCGACGGCTGCGATGGTCTCGCCGTCGATCAGCACGTCGGCCGAGTCGAAATCACCAACCTTCGGATCGAGCGAGAGAACGGCGCCGCCCTTGAGCAGCACGCGCCGGCCCAATTGAGGCTGTGCCCGGAGCGCGACGCCCGCCAGCGCGCCCGCACCCGTGACGAGGAAATCGCGGCGGTTCATACAGCGCGTCAGTATAATGCGCGCATGCGACGCAGAGAGTTTCTGTCCACATCTGCCGCGGCCGTCGTCGCCGCGGCCGCCGCGTCCACGTCGTCGGCGCAGAGCGCGCCGTCGCCGGCTCCGATTAAACGCAAGGGCCGGCTGAAACAGGCGCTGTTCCGGACGGTCTTCGGCCAGAACACGCCGGGGCTGACGACGTTCGACGAGCAGTGCCGTGAAGCGGCGCGGCTCGGCTGCTACGGGTTCGATCTCGTCCGCCCCACCGACTGGCCGACGATGAAGAAGTACGGGCTCGTGCCGACGATGGCGGGGATGTCGTTTGCCGGGATCAGCGACGGCCTCGTACGGAAGGAGCAGTGGCCCGAGATCGAGAAGAAGCTGCGCGACGAAGTGGACACGTGCGTCGAGGGCGGCTGCAAGGCGATCATCACGTTTGCCGGCCAGCGCAAGGGCATGTCGTTCGAGCAGGGGATGGATCTGACCGTCGAGTTCATGAACCGCGTGAAGGGCTACCTCGAGGACAAAGGCGTCGCGCTGTGCATGGAGAACGCCAACAGCCGCTACCCGGACAACGTGCTCGGGCGCGCCGATCAGCTCTGTGATCGCCCGTCGTGGGGCCTCGAGATGTGCAAGCGCGTCAACTCACCAGGCGTGAAGATGCTCTACGACATCTATCACGCACAGGTGATGGAAGGAAACGTCGCGGCGACGATCAAGGACAACATCCAGTGGATTCATCACTTCCACTGCGCCGGCGTGCCCGGCCGCCACGAGATCGACGAGACGCAGGAGCTGAACTACCGTTTCATCGCGCAGACCATCGTCGACACCGGCTTCACCGGCTACATCGCGCACGAATACCGCCCGTCGCCGGGGCGGAATCCGCTCGCGTCGATCGAGAAGGACATCGAGATCCTCGACGTGTGAAGGCCGGCGCTCAGAACCGCCGGCCTCCGCCAGTGCAGCCCAGAATCAGCGAACGGAGATGGTCAGTGGCGCCGCGCGGAATTCGCCCGCGAGACCGAGCACGCGGTCGGCCTGAGCAAAGGCGATCTGATCGGGGCACGCCAGCACCACCGCAACGATCAGGAGCCGTCGGGTCATCTCGACGAATTCGGTTCTGCGATCTCCGCGATCTCCGACCACTACCTGGGCCACAGCCACCCGAACGCGCCGGCCGTGAGACACGCGTAGAGCACGCCGTCGAGCGTCGACTTGAGCGTCACCGCCCACGACCGGCGGTACCAGATCGACATCTGCCAGAGTCCCATCGCGTACGCGCCGAACGCGATGGCCCCCACGAACTTGAAAACGATCTTGTAGTCGGTGCCGATGCCGACCGCGCGGCTGGTGACGTAGCCGGCGAAGAGCGCGATTACCGCGGCGTAGACAAACCACAACGCCAACTGCGCGCCCATGCCGCCGCGGCCGTTCGGCATGACGTTCATCATCACGTTTGGCCCCTGCGCCGTCTTGGCCTGAAACTCCGGCGTGCCCAGGTCCTTCATGCTCGATGGCCGCGGGCCGACGTATGCGCCGGGCGCGAGATTGAAGGGCCGCAGCGCCGCGAGAACGGCGTCTTCGTTCGGAATCTTCTGGAAGTCGTTCGCATGCCACGGCGTGGCCATGTGGACGATCGAACTGACCACGAACACGAGCACCGCCGACACGAGCGCCGGAACGAGCAGTTGCGTCACGCTGATCATCGAACACCTCGCTGTTCAAACGGAGAAACCACGAAGACACGAAGATCACCAAGGCGCACGAACTCGTCGTGCTTTCGCCTGTTCATGGCCGCCGATCGCAGCCCTCGAGATCGACGGACATCGACGTCAGTTCCAGCGTCAGCGCCGTGCCGCCGCGGCCGTAGCGTCCGCCGTGGCCGGCGCGGATGAAGACGCTCTTGTCGTCGATCGGCAGCCGCGCGGCGTTGCCGCAGAACGCGCCCCACACGCGCTCGACGCGCAGGTACTGCTCGACGTTCGAGACATAGAACGCCGACACGACCGCCGACTTCGACTTCAAGTACGCGCCGAGGGCGCGCAGCGCGCGCGGCCCGGCGAAGTCGCCGACGATCGGCACCACCAGGTTGTTCGCTTCCAGCGCTTTGACCGACGCGAACGCGTCCTCGGTGGCGAGAAAGCCGTGTGCGCGGCCCTCGCTGTCGGTCGCGGTCATCAGATCGGCGTAAGTCGGCCGCGCATTGCTCGCCCCCGCCGCTCCGCCGTCCGCCTCGCTCGACGCGTAGTTGATCGCCGGGCCGAACGTGTAGAAGGCGTGAAAGACGTGCGCGATGCCCTCCTTGTCTTCGTCGGTCAGCGGGAAGCCGTGCGACTGTTGCAGCCGGGCGACCATCGCCTCGAGCGTGCTCCGATACAGCGGCTCGCTCTTCGGCGACGCGCCGGCCGCGTCGAAGATCTGCGCGACGGTCGCGTCGCGACCGAGTCCGTCCGGCAGCGTGCGCGAGAAGAGACGCGAGACGAAATCGACGCGGCTGTTCGAGATCTCGAACAGCGCCTTGTACATCAACTGCAGCCGCTGGTTGCCGCGCCGGATGTCCACGATGAACGCGATCGAGGGATGCACGGTCGCGATGTACGTGAAGTTCTGTTCCGGGCCGACGCCGACATAAGCCCCGCCGCTGCGCGTGGCGCGCGTCAGCTCGGGGATGACGTACTGCAGGCGGAGCTCGTTGGACAACAGGTTTTCGGAGCGGAACGATCCGCCGGGCTCCGACAGATCGCTGACGAGCGTCCAGAACTCGCGATCGGCCAGACGCGAGGGCAGTACGGCGGCCGTCGCGGCGGCGATGCTCGCCGACACGACGAGGGCGAGCGCGGCCATGCGCGCGAGCGCGTTGCCGGGACGTTTCAACATCGCGCGTAGTTTATAGGTATCATGGCGCCCCATGACGACATTGTCGGCGATATGGCGTCTGCTGACGGCCGCCATTGCGGTCGCGCTGCTCGCGGCAGGGGCGCAGGCGGCCGGTCGGGCGCTCGACGTGTACTTCATCGACGTCGAAGGCGGGCAGTCCACCTTGTTCGTGACCCCCGCCCGCCAGTCGCTGCTCGTGGACACGGGTTATCCCGATCGCAACGGCCGCGATCCCGATCGCATCATGGCGGCGATGAAGGACGCCCGCGTGTCGAAGATCGACTACCTGCTGATCACGCACATGCACGAGGACCACAACGGCGGCGCCGCCGAACTCGCGCGGCGCGTTCCGATTGGCGCCTTCATCGACTATGGCTCGCCCGTCGAAACGGGGAAGGACGTCATCGACGCGTTCGCGGCCTACAGCGCGGCGAGGGAGACGGCGGAGAGGCACGGAGCGCCGCACATCGTGCCGAAGCCGGGCGATCGGCTGCCGATCGCCGGCCTCGACGTGCGCGTGCTCAGCGCTGACGGCGAGACGATCGGCTCGCCGATCGACGGCGCGGGCGAGCCGAACGCCTCGTGCGCGGACTACCAGCCGCCGCGCTTCGCGAGCCGTGAAAACCCACGGTCGCTTGGCATCTACATGCGCTACAGCGCGTTCACCTTGCTCGATCTCGGCGATCTGGTCGGGCCTGGGATATTCCGCCTCGTGTGCCCGAACGATCTCATCGGCCGCGTGGACGCGTTCGTGCTCACGCACCACGCCAACTCGGACACGAACCTGCCGCAGATGCTCACGGCGATCCGCCCGCGCGTCGCCATCGCGGACAACGGCGCGTACAAGGGCGGCTCGCCCTCGACGTGGGACGCGTTGCGCGAGCATCCGGAAATCCGTGGCGTGTGGGAGCTTCACAAGTCGCTCAACCAGCGCTCCGTGAATTTCCCCGACACCTTCATCGCCAACCTCGAAGACGGCGATCACGATCGCGCGGCGTGGATCAAGCTCTCGGCAAAGGCGGACGGGAGCTTCAGCGTGACCAACGGGCGCACCGGCTGGACGCGGCGTTATGCCGCGCGTTGATCTCAGCGCACGCAGGGCTGAAGCCCTGCACTATACGTGCGCCATCGGCCTCGTTCTCGCGGCCGTCGCGATCGGCGCGCAGTCGCCGTTGCCGATGACGCCGTGCACGGCGTCGCCGAAGCCGCCGTTCTGCAGCGCCGTGCGCGGCGATCGCGCTGACGGCTGGCTGCCGCAGACGCGGTCTGAAGTGATGGCGCCTCACGGCGTCGTCGTGGCCAGCCAGCCCCTGGCCGCACAGGCCGGACTGCGGATTCTGCAGCAGGGCGGCAATGCCATCGACGCCGCGGTGGCCACGGCTGCCGTCCTGAACGTCGTCGAGCCGATGATGGTCGGCGTCGGCGGCGATCTGTTCGCGATCGTCTATTCCGCGCGAGATCACAGGCTCTACGCCCTGAACGCGAGCGGCATGGCGCCGTCGGGCGCGACGGTTGCCCGCTTCAACGCGCTTGGCTATCACGCGACGCCCGCGAACTGGGGACCTGGGTCAGGGATGCCGACGGGCGGCATCCTGCCGGTCACGGTGCCGGGAACCGTCTGGGGATGGGACGCGGCTTTGAGGCGCTTCGGCACACTCAGCTTCAAGGACGTGCTGGCGCCGGCCATCGACTATGCGACGAACGGATTTCCCGTCTCGGAGCGCATCGCACACGACTGGGTGCTGCCGGCTGCGCTGCCGCTCAAGGGCTGCTGTTCGCGGCTCGATCCCGATTCGGTCGAGACGTGGTACGTCACCGGCAGGCCGCCGGTTGCGGGGCAGCGGTTCAGGAATCCCGATCTGGCGCGCACGCTCACGCTGCTGCAAACCCAGGGCGCCGACGTGTTCTACAAAGGCGAGATCGCGAAAGCGATCGTCGCAAAGTCCACCGCGCTCGGCGGGACGATGACGCTGGGGGATCTCGCGGCCTACAGAGGCGAGTGGGTCGAGCCGGCCGCGAGCACGCACAACGGATTCGACGTGTTCGAGCTGCCGCCGCCGTCGCAGGCGTGGGCGGCGAACGAGATGCTCAACATCCTCGACGCGTGCGTGCCGGTGTGGACGCCCGGTCAGACGCTGGCGAGCCTCGGCCCGGCGAACCCGAAGTACTGGCACGTCATGGTCGAGGCGAAAAAGCTCGCCTACGCGGATCTCTATCGCTACAACGCGGACCCTGATGTCGCTCCCGTGCCGACGGCGAAGCTGCTGTCAAAGCCGTACGCCGCGTCGCTCTGCAGCCGCGTGAATCCGAATCGCGCGTCGTCTCCAGGTCCGAAAGGCAACGCCGACGAACGCGGCGACACGATCGTGTTGTCGGCGGCGGACAGCGCGGGCAACATCGTGTCGTGGGTGAACAGCAATTTCTCTGAGTTCGGCTCGGGCATCACCGTCCCCGGCTACGGTTTCATCCTGCACAACCGCGGCGCGCTGTTCACGCTCGACGCGCGCAGTCCGAACGCCATTGCGCCGCACAAGCGGCCGTTCAACACGCTGTCGGCGGGCTTCGTCATGAAGAACAACCGCCCGCTGATGACCGTGACGCTCATGGGCGGCGACATGCAGGCGCAGGGGCACGAGCAGATTCTGGTGGACGTGCTCGATCTGGGCGCGAATCTTCAGGCGGCCGCCGACATGGCGCGCTTCCGCCACGCGCAGATTTCCAATACGCTCTCGCTCGAGTCGTCGCTGTTCCGCCTCGTCGGGGTCGAGCTCGCGAAGATGGGCCACAGCGTGCGATCGATCGACGGCCACGACGTCGGCGGCGTGCAGTGGCTGATGTCGATCGACGGCGGCTACCGCGCGGGATCGGACTTCAGGAAAGACGGCCAGGCCGCCGGCTGGTAACTGCGATCACAAAACGGGCTGTCCCGGTCCGGGACAGGGCGAGTCTGCACTCGAAAACCCCACGGTAAACGCGGCACGTCGCGCGGCACTCCGTTTGCTCCTCCACAGATCTGCAGGAGGATGCCGATGCACGTCTCGAAGTGGATCACGCGCCTCAGGAAATCCGTACGCTCGAAGAAGTCGCCGATCCGATCGCCTCGTGTCGTGCAGATCGCGGGCGGTGCCGTCGTCGTGATCGTCGCGGCCGCCGCATTCGTCGTCGCGGCCCATCCGCCGGACTCGCCGGTGGACGTCGTGTCGCCGCGGCCGGTGAAAGCGATCGTCGCCACAACATCGACGCCCGCGAAGAAGACGCCGGCGCCGAAGGCACGTGCCGCCGACGCCGGGCCGGTCGTGCAGACGGACGACGCGGTGACGATTACGGGTTGTCTCGAGCGCAGCCACGACGAGTTCCGGCTGAAAGACACGCAGGGCGCCGACGCCCCGAAGTCGCGGAGCTGGAAGACGGGCTTTCTCACCAAGCATGCTTCCGCAATCGGCGTCGTGGACGCGGCCGACCGGTTGAAGCTGGCCGATCACATCGGCGACCGCGTGTCGGTGACGGGCACGCTCGACGGGCGGGACATCACCGCGCGCCGAATCGAGCGCATCGGCGCGTGCGAGTAGCCGTCGTCGCGTCCGGCTTCAGCCGGACCTCGTCCGCCTGAAGGCGGACACTACGATCGAACGTCTGGGCGCGGCATCGAGAACCGATCGCGCGTGCGCGCGTACTCGGTCCCGCCCATGCGCCCGATGGCGCGGAGCTTGTCGGCGTCGATCCGGTAGTGGTCGTCCACGATCCCGTCGTCCACGTGCATGCGGACGACGCGGCCGAGGACGAGGCTGCCGCCCTGCGGCTTCTCGCTGAAGTCGATGATCTGCAGCAGCATGCACTCCATGCTGACCTTCGACTCCTTCACGCGCGGCGGCGCGACGACGGCGCTCGGCGCCGGCGTCAGCGTCGCCATGTCGAATTCGCTGATCTCCGGCGGATACTCGCCGGAGCAGACGTTCATCGCCTCCGCGATCTCCTCGCCGACGATGTTGACGACGAATTCGCTCGTCGCGCGGACGTTGGCGATCGTGTCCTTCGGGGGCGTACGCCACACGGGCGCGAAGCCGACGATCGGCGGATCGGCGCAGAAGACGTTGAAGAAGCTGAAAGGCGCGAGATTCAGGCTGCCGCTCCGTGACTGCGTGGAGACGAACGCGATCGGCCGCGGCACCACGGCGCCGATCAGCAGTCGATACATCGTCTGTGGGGGAATGTCCGTCGGGTCGATGATCATGGTTGTGTCACGGCCCTTTCAGGACCGCCTGATCTCCGTTCCTCGAATCGACGCATCCAGCACTTCAACCACATGCACGATGGGCCGGGCGTCACCCCTCGCGCGCGCGGCCGCGTCGATCTGCAGCATACACCCCGGGTTCGTCGTCGCGACGAGGTCGGGCGCGGCGGCCGCGATGTTCGCCGCCTTGCGGCGTCCGAGCTCCGCGGCCATCTCCGGCTGCACCAGGTTGAAGATGCCGGCGCTGCCGCAGCAGATGTCGCCATCGGCAATCGGGAGGAGCGTGACGCCGGGGATCGCCGCCAAAAGGTCGCGCGGCTGCTGCCGCACGCCCTGGGCGTGCCCGAGGTGGCAGGCGTCGTGATAGGCGACGCGCATGTCGAGCCGGTGACGCGGCGCCCTCGGCGCGCCGACCTCGACGAGCACTTCAGTGACGTCGCGCACCTTCGCCGCGAACGCCTGCGCTCGTGATTCCCATGCCGGGTCGCCACGGAACAGCGCGCCGTAGCTCTTCATCGACGAGCCGCAGCCGGCCGCGTTCACGACGACGACGTCCACGTCCACGTCCTCGAAGGTCTCGATCAGCGCGCGGGCGAATGCGCGCGCGTCGTCGTCGCGTCCCGAGTGGAGCGCGAGCGCGCCGCAGCAGCCCTGCGAGCGGGGCGCGTGCACGTCGCAGCCCTCGGCGGCGAGGACGCGGACGGTGGCCTCGTTGACGTGACCGAAGAACACCTGCTGGACGCATCCGGTGACGAGGCCGACCCGCAGCCGCGCGGATCCGGCCGCGGCCGTGTGCTCCGGCACCGCGTGCGACGCGCGGCCGGCGCGCGCGTCTGGCGCCAGCGCGATCAGGTTGCGCAGTTTCAGCGGCAGCAGCGAGAGCAGGCGCGTCCGAGCGCGGAGCCCGTTGACCAGCGCGAGCGGCATCGCGAGCAGGCGCAGCCGCGCCGGGTAGGGCAGGATCCGGAACAGCGCCTGGCGAAACAGCCGGTCGGCGAGCGACCGGGTGTGATGACGTTCGATTGCGGCGCGCGTCTCCTCGATGAGCGGCGCATAGCGAACGCCGGACGGACAGGCCGTCTCGCAGGCCATGCAGCCGAGGCACGTGTCGAAGTGTTCGACCATGCCGTCGCTCATCGACATCCGGCCGTCAACGCCCGCCTTCATCATGTAGATGCGCCCGCGCGGCGAGTCCATTTCCTGGCCGAGCAGGAGGTAGCTCGGGCACGTCGGCAGGCAGAAGCCGCAGTGCACGCACTTGTCGATCAGCGGCTCGAGCGGAGCCAGCGACGCGAAGTCCGCCGGTTGAAGCCGGCCCTCACGATCGGAATTCAATCCCACGGCGACAGCCCGGCGTTGAGGATGTGGTGCGGATCGAAGCGCGCCTTCACCGCGCGCATCAGCGGTTCGGCGTCGCCGAGCGGTCCCCAGCGGCCGAGCGCCGCCCTGGCCGCGCTCCGCATCAGAGCGTCCGGCGCGGACACGACGACGAGGCTGCCGCCCCGGGCGAGGGCGTCGCGGCGGAGCGCGTCCACGATGTCGGCATGTGCGGCGACGTCGCCGCCCAGGCGAAGCAACACGATGCCGAGCGCCGCGCGTCCGGCGATGTCGCACTCCACTCGCGAGGCAAGACGCTGCGCGGCGGCGAGGACGTCGCCGACGTCGGTCGCCCGCACGGCAATCTTCACCACCGTGCCGGCCGCGTTGAAGACGCGGCTCTCGTGCGCGCGCCACGCGTCGCTCTCGGCCTGCCCCGAGACGACGCTCACGCTCGCGCCCTGTGCCGCACAGATGCCGCTCGCGATCGCCGTCTGCGCGGCGGCGGCGGCTTCGGTGCTCTCGAACCGCACGAGCAGCCGATGCGGCGGCGACTGCAGCTCGAGCGCCGACGGCGTCATCGGCGCGGCGGCGAGCGCCAGCGCAAGCTCGCTCAACGTCCGGACGTCGGCAACCGTCGCGACGAGCGTCTGCGAAAACGGCGCGACGGGGGACAGCTTGAACGTCGCGCTCGTGACGACGGCCAGCGTCCCGAGCGAGCCGCACATCAGCTTGGACAGGTCGTAGCCGGCGACGTTCTTCACGACGCGGCCGCCGGCCCTGGCGGTGCGGCCGTCCACGAGCGCGATCTCGATGCCGATGATCAGGTCGCGCGGCGCCCCGTAGCGATGACGGCGCGGCCCGCTGTCGTTACTGGCCACGATCCCGCCGATCGTCGCGCGATGACTGCGCGGCGGGTCGAGCGGCAGCCACTGGCGTTCGCGCCGCAGGACCTCGTTGACGACGTCGAGCGAGGCGCCGGCCGGCACCGTCGCCACGAGATCCCCGGCGACGTGATCGACGGGCGCCGTGAGCTTCGTCGTCTCCAGGCGCACGTCGGAGGGCGGCGGCACGAACTTCGTCCCGCTGCCGTGAACGACGACCGACAGACGATCGGCGCTCGCCGTCTGCAGCACGGCCGCGACACCGGCGGCGTCGGAGGGCGCGTAGATCTCGGTCGCCATCAGAAGCGGTCCGCCAGGCCGGCGCGCTCGACCGGGTGCTCGCGGTAGGGCCCGGGCACCTCGCCGCACAGGCGCGGCGTCGGAAATACCTTGCCGGGATTGCAGATGCCGGTCGGGTCGAACGCGCAGCGCACGAGTTGCATCGTGTCGAGGTCGTGTTCGCCGAACATCTTCGGCATGTAGCCCTTCTTGTCCACTCCGACGCCGTGCTCGCCCGTGATCGCGCCGCCGGCGTCGATGCAGTACGTGAGGATCTCGGAGGCGACGTGCTCCGCATGCTCCGCCTGGCCGGGGACGCTCTGGTCGTAGCAGATGAGCGGGTGCAGGTTGCCGTCGCCGGCGTGAAAGACGTTGCCGATGCGGAGACCGGATCGCGCTTCGAGCGCGCGAATCCGCCGCAGCACCTCCGGCAGTTTCGTGCGGGGGACGACGCCGTCCTGGACGTAATAGTTGGGCGAGACGCGGCCCATCGCGGCGAACGCGGCCTTGCGTCCCTTCCAGATGCGATCGCGCTGCGCCTGGTCGTGCGCGACCTCGATCGTCAGCGCGCCGCGCTCGCGGCCGATCGTCTCCACAATGGCGAACAGCTCGTCCACCTCGGACGTGGGGCCGTCGAGCTCGACGATGAGCACCGCTTCGCATTTCGGGAAGTTCGGATGGACCGCCGCTTCGGCCGCTTCGATCGTCAACCGGTCCATCATCTCGATCGCCGCCGGCACGATGCCAGCCGCGATGATCGCCGACACGGCTTCGCCCGCGGTGTCGAGATGATCGAAGCCGGCGAGCAGCGTCATCACTTTCTGGGGACGCCGGAGCAGCCGCACCGTCGCTTTGGTGACGATGGCCAGCGTGCCTTCGGAGCCGACGAGCACGCCAAGCAGGTCGAGGCCAGGCGCGTCGAGCACCGGTCCGCCCAGGTGGACGAGGTCGCCGCTTGGCAGCACGGCTTCGACGCCGAGCACGTGGTGCACCGTGAAGCCGTACTTCAGGCAGTGCGCGCCGCCCGAGTTTTCCGCGATGTTGCCGCCGATCGAGCAGACGACCTGGCTCGACGGATCCGGCGCGTAGTAGCAGCCGAACGGCGCGACCGCCTTCGTGATCGACAGGTTCGTCACGCCCGGTTCGACGACCGCGCGGAGATTCGGGATGTCGATCTCGAGGATGCGGCTCATCCGCGAGAGGCTGATGAGCACGCCGTTCTCGAGCGGCAGCGCGCCGCCCGAAAGCCCCGTCCCGTGGCCGCGCGCCACGAATGGCACGCCGTCGCGCCGGCAGAGGCGCACGACCGCCTGGACCTCGTCGGTTGACGCCGGCAGGACGACCGCGCCTGGCGTCGCCCGCCAGTGCACGAGCGCGTCCGACTCGTAGGTCAGGAGATCCGAGGCGTCGTGTATGAGGCTGCCAGGATCGACCAGACGCGCGAGCTCTCTCAGGAATGTCGGGTTCAGCAAGGCGAAGAGATTATTATAGGCCGCGCTGGAGGCATCGATGGTCTACGACTACGCGTTCGTGCTTGGTCGGATCCTGTACGGCGGGTTCTTCGTGCTCGGCGGCCTCAATCACTTCATGCATCTCGGGATGATGTCGGGCTTCGTGCAGTCGAAAGGCGTGCCGTCGGCGAAAGCGGCCGTCGTGCTGTCGGGCCTGCTCATCATCGTCGGCGGGCTGAGCGTCATCCTCGGCTACCACGTGCGCACAGGGCTCGGCTGCATCATGCTGTTCCTCGTGCCCGTCACGCTGCTCATGCACAACTACTGGGTCGAGACGGACATGATGCAGAAGATCAACCAGCGCGTGAATTTTCAGAAGAACGTTGCGCTCTTCGGCGCGGCGCTGATGATGCTCCTGATTCCGCGCCCGTGGGTGATGAGCCTGATGCTGTAGAGGGCAGGAGGGCAGAGGGCAGCGTGGAGGGCGCGAAGGCCCTTTGCCCTCTGCCTTGTGCTCTATTCCCTACTGATGCGCCATCTGCTTCATGAACTCGTCCTGGCGCTGCTGCATTTCCTGCGGTGTGAGATCTTCCTTGTGCGACGCGATCGACCAGCGGTAGCCGTACGGATCGGTGAATGTGCCTGACCGATCGCCCCAGAACTGATCGGCCATCTTGCCCATCGGCCCGTCCACTTTACCCCCTGCGGCGACGGCGCGGTTGAAGATCGCGTCGCAGTCGTCCACGTAGAGCCAGAGCGACATCGGCGATCCGCCGAGCGCCCTGGCGCTCTTGCCGCCGCCCATCTCGTCGTTCAGCATGAACCGCGAATCGCCGACGCGCAGCTCCGCGTGCATGATTTTGCCGTCGGGTCCGGTCGAGCGTCCGAGCTCCTCGGCGCCCAGCGCTTTCTTGTACCAGTCGATCGCCTGCGCGGCGTTGTCGAGCGTGAGTTGCGGCGTGATCGTGTGGTAGCCCTCAGGGACAGGTCGCTTCGCCTTCATCATCGCTGCCTCCTTCTTTCCACTGGCCGTGGGGCCCCACCCCCACGGCGAACTGACGCCGAGCCGCTCGCTCCCGCTCGCAGCTGGCCGGCGGCGCCTTTCCACTGCGTGCAGACGGCGCGTGCGTTAGACCACGAAACCAGCAGTCTGCGCCGACCGCGTGGCGAGCGCAAGCTGATGCGCCGGATGTTACAAGGAGGACGACTACGCGCCGGGATTGAGCGGCTGCCAGAGTTCGATCTTGTTGCCGTCGGGATCGTAAATCCACGCGAAGCGGCCGTAGCTTTCGTCCTGGCGCTTCGGGTCGATGCGGACGCCTGCGTTCGCGAGGCGATCGACGAGCGCGTCGAGGTCGTCGACGATGTAGTTCATCATGAACGAGGCGGGGCTGGGCTCGAAGTATCTGGTGTCGCCGGGGAAGATGCTCCAGATCGTCATCTGCTCGCGCTCGGGATTGTCTTGTTCACGCCACGGCAGCATGACGCCATGACCGCTGTCCGCGAGGCCGAGATGCGTCGCGTACCACTCCTTCATCGGCTGCGGATTCGCCGACTTGAAGAAGACCCCGCCGATGCCGAGGATGCGGCCTCGCTCGCTCATGGTGGCGTTCCTCTCGTGTGGAAGTCAGAGAGTACTACAGCTCGTTCAACACGTCGCGGATGCAGGCAATCACCCGATCCACTTCCGCATCGGTGATCACATACGGCGGCATGAAGTAGAGCACGTTGCCCAGGGGACGCAGCAGCACGCCGCGGTCGAGGAACGCTCTGGAGAGCCGCGGGCCGATCTGATCGAGGTACCCGCCCGCATCGGTCGCCGCATTCTCCGGCACGAGCTCGACGACGCCGACGTCGCCGAGGACTCGGACGTCGGAGACGATGGGCAGATCGGCGAGGGGAGAGAAGCCCTCGCGGAGCTGGCGCTCGAGCCGCGCGACGCGCGCGAGGACGTTGCCCTCCTCGAGCAGATCGAGGCTCGCGAGTGCGACCGCGCACGCGAGCGGGTTCGCGGTGAACGAGTGGCCGTGGAAGAACGTCTTCATGCGATCGTCGCTCAAGAAGGCGTCGTAGACCGCATTGGTCGTCGCCGTCACGGCCATCGGCATGTAGCCGGCCGTCAGCGCCTTCGACAGGCAGATGATGTCCGGCGTCACCGCGGCGTGCTCGCACGCGAACATGCGGCCGGTGCGTCCGAACCCGGTCAGCACCTCGTCCGCGATCAGCAGGACGCCGTGGCGGTAGCAGGCCGCGCGAATGTCCGCGAGCGCGTCCGCCGACCACATGATCATGCCACCCGCCCCCTGCAGCATGGGCTCGACGATAACGGCGGCGACGCGATCGCCGTGTGCCTGCAAGTGCGACGGCACGTCGCCCGGGTCGAGTCGATCGACGGGGAACAAGAGCGAGCCGAACGGCGCCGTGAAGACGGACTCGTCACTGACGGCCATCGTCCCGACCGTGTCGCCGTGGTACGCGTGCCGGAGCGCGACGAAGCGCTGGCGGTGCGGCTGGCCCTGGTTCTGCCAGTACTGCAGCGCCATCTTCAACGCGACCTCGACCGCGGTCGATCCGTTGTCCGAGTAGAAGACGCGCGTCAGGCCGGCCGGCAGGATGCCGACGAGCCGTTCGGCGAGTTCGACCGCCGGCTCGTGCGTCGCGCCGGCGAAGATCACGTGCTCGATCTTCTTCGCCTGCTCGGCGAGCGCCTGGTTCAGGCGCGGATGCGAATGGCCGTGGACGTTGACCCACCACGACGAGATGCCGTCGAGGATCTTCCGGCCGTCCTCGGCGAACAGATACACGCCCTGACCGCGGGCGATCGGCAGCGGCGCCGGCGCCGTCTTCATCGGCGTGTACGGATGCCAGACAACGGCGTTGTCGCGATCGACGAGCGTCATCGCAGCATCTCCGCGAGCCTGCGATCGCGGTCGAGGTCGGTCCGCGCCCACGCCCAGAGCACGTCCGGCGCGAGCGTGGCGAACAGCGGCATCTCGCCGAGCACCGGCACGTCGCCGTACTGCTCGATCGCCGCGCAGTTGTCGGCGTTCGACGGCCCGACCATGACGACGCCCGCGACGGCGATCGACCTCGTCCGCAGTGCCTCGATCGTCAGCAGCGTGTGGTTGATCGTGCCGAGCGTCGATCGCGACGCGATCACCGCCGGCAGATCCAGCCGCGCCATCAGGTCGATCATGAACTGCAGATCGTTGACCGGCACGAGCACGCCGCCCGCGCCTTCGACGATGAGGTGGGCGGTCTGTGCCGCCTGGTTGAACGAGTCTTCGAGCGGCGCGAGGTCGATCGGGACGCCGGCGAGCCGAGCCGCAAGGTGCGGCGACACGGGACGCGGCAGCCGCACGCCTGTCGTCCACAGCTCGGCGGACGAGCATTCGGCCAGCCACGCGACGGTCGCCGTGTCGTCGTCCTGCTCGATGCCGGTCTGGATCGGCTTCCAGTAGCGGACCGCACCCGTCGAGCGCAGCTTCATGACGAGCGCCGCCGAAACGACGGTCTTGCCGACGCCGGTGTCGGTGCCGGTGACGAAGAAGCCGCGGGCCACGGGCATCTACTCCGTCGAGCCCTCGAAACTCTCCACCGCTGAGGACGCGGAGGACGCAGAGGTAAGGACCACGCGCTTGAAGACGTCTGCCAGCGCAGCCGCGAAGCGATCGATCGTCTCGTCGTCCAGGCCGGCGTTGACCGAGATCCGCAGGCGCGCGGTGCCGCGCGGGACGCTCGGCGGACGGATCGCGCGGACGTCGAAGCCCTGCGCCTGCAGCGCGGCGGCCGCGGCGACGGCGCGATCGTTGTCGCCGATGAGCACCGGGATGATGTGCGATGGCCGGCACGGCACGGCGAGGCCGTGATCGGCGAGCGATGCGTGGAGCCGGGCCACGCGGCTCGCGAGGCGCGCACGTCGATCCGGCTCCTGCTCGATGACGTCGAGGCTGGCGGAGAGTGCCGCCGCGACCGAGGGCGGCGGCGCCGTGGAGAAGACGAACGGCCGCGCGCGCTGGACGAGATAGTCGATCGCCCACTCGGGTCCGGCCACGAACGCGCCGCTCACGCCGAGCGCTTTGCCCGCCGTGTTGATCGAGACGCACGAGTTCGGATCGATACCGGCGTCCTCGAGCATCCCGGTGCCGCGGCGCCCGTAGAGGCCGACCGCGTGTGCTTCGTCTACGACGAGCGCGGCGTCCGTCGCGCGGCACAGCGCGGCGTACTCCGCGAGCGGGGCGACGTCGCCGTCCATGCTGAACAGCGATTCGGTGACGACGAAGGCCTGCTTCTCGGCGGAATGCTCGGCGATGAGCGGCTCGAGCGCCGTGACGTCGGCGTGCGGATAGACGACGTAGTCGGCGTTCGACAGACGGACGGCGTCGATCAGGCTCGCGTGGTTGAGCGCGTCCGAAAAGATGACGTCGCCGCGTTCGGCGAGCGTCGTCAGGACCGCGAGGTTCGCGAGGTAGCCGCTCGAGAAGTAGAGCGCGCCGTCCGTGCCCTTGAAGTCGGCGAAGCGGCGCTCGACGTCCGAGAAGGCCGCGCGATGCCCGCGGAGCAGACGCGATCCCGTGCTGCCGGCGCCCTCGCGGGCCACGGCGTCGATCATCGCCTGAACCACCCGCGGGTGCGTCGAGAGCCCGAGCGAGTCGTTGGACGACAGGTCGATACCGGACGGTGGACGAAGGGAGCGCTCCAGGCCGTCTTCGCGAATCGATCGCAGCCGGACCAGGATGCGATCGGCGAGCGCGTCAGGCATTCGGCGCCGCCTGGAGCTGCAGCCCGAGATCGGCAAACAGCCGACGGTCAACGTCCACGGCCACGTTCGGCGTGGTCAACAGGACGTCGCCGAGGAAGACCGAATTGGCGCCCGCCATGAAGCAGAGCGCCTGGCCCTCCGGCGACAGCGACGCGCGGCCGGCGCTCAGCCGGACGAATGCCTTCGGCATGACGATGCGCGCCGTGGCGATGGTGCGGACGAGCTCGATGGCGTCCTCGTCGGGGCGATCGCCGAGGGGCGTGCCCTGGACGCGCACGAGCAAATTGATCGGCACGCTCTCCGGATGCGGCCGGAGCGACGAGAGCTGCTGCAGCATGCCGCAGCGCGCGCGCCGCGACTCGCCCATGCCGATGATGCCGCCGCTGCAGACGGTGATGCCGGCTTGCCGGACGCGTGCGATGGTCTCGAGACGCTCGGTGTACGTCCGTGTCGTGATGATGCTGCCGTAGAACTCGGGTGAGGAGTCGAGGTTGTGGTTGTACGCCGAGCAGCCGGCCTCCGCGAGAGCGTCCGCCTGCGCCTGCGTCAGCATGCCGAGCGTGCAGCATGCCTCCATGCCGAGCGCGCGGACGCCGCGCACCATCTGCAGCACGCGGTCGAACTGCTCGCCCTCGGCGGCGTCGCGCCAGGCCGCGCCCATGCAGAAGCGCGTCGCGCCCTGCGCGCGAGCGTTCCGCGCGGCCTCGAGCGCGTCATCGACGCTCAGCAGATCGTAGCGGTCGGTGCCGGTCGTGTAGTGCGCCGACTGGGGGCAGTACGCGCAGTCTTCGGGACAGCCGCCGCTCTTCACGTTCAACAGCACGCAGCCTTGCACCTCGTTGGGCCGATGATGCTCGCGGTGGACGAGCTGCGCGCGCAGCAGCAGGTCGAGGAGCGGAGCGGTGTAGATCTGTTCGATTTCGGGGATGGTCCAGTCGTGGCGGAGATCAGACATCGCGATTCGGTATTCTACCTCTCCGCCGCAGAGGAGGTAGCGGACGCAGAGGTTCTTATCGGCCGGCGCTGGCGTCCAGGCCGAACGTGATCATCGCGTCGTCGACGTCGCCGAGCGAGGTGCGCCGTGACGGACGACCGCACGCGATTCGGGTGCAGGTCCGGCGCAAGGGGCTGGCGGTGCGCGCGAGGCGCGCGCACCGCCAATTGAATTCCTCCGCGTCCTCCGCGGTGGAGAGTTACGGCAAGCGTCCGTCGATGCTCAGCGCGCCCGTGACGTTCGCGCGCGCGATGCTGGCGGCAATCTGCTTCGGTGGACCCGCCGGCTGGCAGGTGATGCGGTATTGATGCGCCTGCCGCGCCGCGCTCTTCGCGATCTGCTTGCCGTACTCGGGTAGGAGCGTCGAGAGGCGGGTCTCGGAGTTGATGGATTCGTACCGGCCGCCCGTTCCCTGCGTCAGCCGCAGGCCCACCTCGATCTGGTTCGTGCCGCTCGCGACGTCGGAAGAGCGGATCGAGTTCTGCTCCATGACCACATGGACCGTGATGGCGTTGTCCCCGACCTGCTTGAACAGCTTGTTGATTTGATAGTCGCGCGGGTTGCTGCCTTCGAGGCCGGCGCTGCCGACGATCATGAAGACGGGGAAGTAGTTGCCCTTCTCCTTGTTCTTGCCGCGCTTGTCCTTGTCCACCCGATCGGCGGCCTCCGACAGCGCGTCGATGAATTTCGGCGCGCCGCTGTCGGGGATGAGCAGGTCCACGCTCGACAGCAGCTTCACGCGGTCGTCGCCTTCCTTGTAGACGAACCGTGGCGCGGGATCGAAGCTGACGAGCGACACGTCCATGTCGGTCGGCAGCTCGGCGATGAACAGACGCAACGCTTCGCGCAGCTGCCGGAGCGCGTCGGTGTGGACGGGGCCGTTGTCCACCATGAGCGTGAGCTTCGTCGGCCAGTCGATCGCCTCGAACTTGCTCGTCTTGCAGGCCGAGCCGTCCGCCTGGATTTCGACCTCTTCGGCGCGCAGATCCGACACGGGCTTGCCGTCGGCACCGGTGGCGCTGAGGAAGATCTGAATCGCCTGCTGCGCGTGGAGCGCCGGGGCGACCGCGAGCGAGGTGGCCAGCGCGGCGCTAGCGCCGAGTCGGGAGAGCAAAGACGTACATTTCATTGTGCCTCCGCGCCGGCGAGATGCCGGCTTGCGTGATGATTCCGCCCGTCAGCAACCCTTCACCGGACATGACCGCGATGTACTGCTTCCGTCCACCGAGTACGTGATCGTGCTGTTGTCCACCGGTCCGCCAAGCGACGTCTCCCACAGAATCTTCCCGCTCTGCGCGTCGAACGCATGGAACTTGCCGTCGAGATCGCCCCAGAACACGAGATCGCCGGCCGTGGTCAACACGGCGCCGTTGCCAGGCGCCCTGCCTTTGTAGATGTGCTGAATCTCGCCGGTCTCCATGTTGATCTTGGAGAGGCCGCCGAACTCTTCCGGCCTGCTGCCGTCGCGCGGGATGCCGGCGCGTTTGGCGGGCACCGCCGGCTTGCCGTCGGCCGCGGGAATCGCCGACGTCATGTCGAGACAGTTGTCCACCCAGGGCACGAACAGCGCGTGCTGGCGCGGATAGTACGCCGTCGGCCAGTAGCTGCGCGTGTTCCAGAAGCAGATCACGTGACGCTGGCCGGGCGCCGTGAAGACGAGATCCTTGTTGATCGTGACCTTGCCCGTCTTGCCGTCCACGTTCGAGATCAAGAAGTTCGGCGCGTCGAACGGGAACGGGTTCGCCCAGAGGAACTGCCCGGTGCGGCGGTCGATCAGGAACACGCCGCCGCCTTCGCCGACCATGGCGGCGACGTCGCGCTGCTCACCGCGGCGGATGTCGGGATTGATCCACTTCACGAGCTTCGGATCCGGACGCACCGCGACGCGGAAGAGCGTCCGCTCGTGGGTGTAGTCCTCGTCCCAGTCGTCGCCGGGCAGGTGCTGGTAGTACCACGCCAGCTTGCCGGTGTCGGGATGAAGCGCGATCGTCGAGTTGCTGTAGAGATCGACCGGCGCCGTGAACGGCACCGCGTCGAAGCGGCCGTGGCGCTCGGTGCGCGTGTTCGGCGTCGGGTTCGCGACGCCCCAGTAGATCAGCCTGAGCAGCGGGTCGTAGTTGCCGGGCAAGCCCCAGGTTGACGCGAACCGCTTGTCCTCTTCTTCGCCGCCCCAGCTCGCGCCGCCTGGGTCGTCGTCTCCCGCGGCGGTGTAGAAGCGCCACGCCTCTTTGCCGGTGAGCGCGTCGTGCGCGGAGATGTAGCAGTTCTTCCGCGAGCGCGCGCACGTGCGGCCCGTCAGCACCTTGCCTTCGATGACGACTGGTCCCGACGTCATGCCGCCGTCGGTCTTGCTCTCCCAGCGGACTTTCCCCGTCGCCGCGTCGAGGGCGACGATGAAGCCGTCGGGCGCGGCGTAGTACACGAGGTCGTGGTAGATCGCCAAGGTCTTCGTGCGTGAGGCGAGCGGTGTGTCGCGCTTGTATTCCCAGAGCTGATCGCCCGTCGCCGCGTTCAGCGCCATCACGGCGGCGCCCGGCTCGACGAGATACATCACGCCGTCGTGGACGATCGGGATGCTCTCGTGCGCGCCGTTGGGCAGCGGCTTCGTCCACGCGGTGGTCAACTGCGGGACGTTGCGCCGGTTGACGAACTCGAGCGGGCTGAAGCGCTGCGCATCGTACGTCCGGCTGTACATCAGCCAGTCTTCAGGCGGCGGTGTGACGAGCATGTCCGTCGTCACGCTGGGGACGTTTTTCTGTGCGGAGGTGGACGCCGCCGCCAGGACGACGATCAAGAGCGCTTTTCGCATAGGCATTCGCGGGCCTGAAAGGCCCGCGCTACGACTCCGACGAATGTAGAGCGGCCCTTTCAGGGCCGCCGATTACGGCAACGACAACGCGACGTACTCGCCCGGATGATTGCGTCCCGACACGGCGACGACGATGAACTGCTTGCCGTTCACCATGTAGGTCATCGGCGAGTTGCTGACGCCGGCCGGCAGTTCGGTTTCCCAGACAATCTTGCCCGTCTTCTTGTCGAAAGCGCGGAACATCTTGCCGCCGAAACCCGCCGGCACCCCAACGCCGGTGTCGGCGCCCTCGCCCATGAACACGAGCGACTTGGTGACGATGGCCGAGTTGCGGCCCGGTGTGCCGATCGGCGGCAGGTTGAGCCCCTTGAACGCGGGATGATGCCGCAGCCCGTCGCCGTTGGCGACCTGCCAGAGGATGTCGCCCTTGTTGAGATCGATCGCGGTCAGCCGCGCGTATGGCGGCTTGAACGGATCGGGCAGACCCTGCGGCCCGAGCATCTTCGGCCACGCGCGCTTCACCCACGGCATGTTCGATTCCGGATTCTGCGAGTGCACCAGGCCGATGATGTCGGGCATGTGCGTGGACGGGACGTAGAGGATGCCCGTCTCCGGATCGAACGCCGCGCCGCCCCAGTCCGCGCCGCCGTTCGTGCCCGGCTCGTAGATCGTGCCCATCTTGCCTTTCGGCGTGCCGACGACCTCGGGCGGCGTGTAGAGCGGACCGTGGTTGTACTGGTCGATGATCTTCTGCGACTCGGCTTTGAGCTCCGGCGTGTAGTCGAGCAGATTGTTTTCGGACACGCCCTGCAGATCGAACGCGGGCGGCTTCGTGGGAATCGGCTGCGTCGGCGAGTACCACTCGCCGGGCGCTTCGCCCTTCGGCACGGGGCGCTCTTCAATCGGCCACACCGGCTGACCGTTCGTGCGATCGAGCACGAACGTGTACGCCTGCTTCGTCACTTGCGCCAGCGCCTTGATCTTCCGGCCGTTGACGGTGATGTCGGTGAGGATCGGCGCGGCCGGGAGGTCGTAGTCCCAGATGCCGTGATGAATCGTCTGGAAGTGCCACACGCGCTTGCCGGTCTTCGCGTCGAGGCACATGATGCTTTCCGCGAACAGGTTGTTGCCCGGGCGCGTGCCGCCGTAATAATCGCCGGTCGCCTCCTCGAACGGCAGGTAAACGTAGCCGAGCTCCTCGTCGCCGCTCAGGAGCGACCACGATCCGCTGTTGCCCGAGTACGTATTCGAGTTGTTCAGCCAGGTGTCGGCGCCGAACTCGCCGGGCCGCGGCACGACGTGGAACGTCCAGAGCAGCTTGCCGGTCTGCGCGTCGAAGCCGCGGACGTCGTCGGGCGGGGCTTCTTTCGTCGCCTTGACGCGCTCGTTCAGGTAATCGGTGGCGGGCGCCGGTACGCCGGCGACAATCACGACGTCGCGGACCACGATGGGGCCGCTGCTGTTGCGATAGCCCGTGACGCCGCCGCGATCGTAGCCGACCGTCTTCAGATCGATTTCGCCGTTGGTGCCCCAGTCCGGATAGCGTTTGCCCGTTTTCGCGTTGAGCGCGATCAGGCTCTGGCCGTGCATCGCGAAGATGCGCACGTCGTTCCCGTGTTTCCAGTACGCGACGCCGCGCGTGGATCCCGCGCGCGCCGGCGGCTTGCCGTCCTCGTGCGACGGCGCGTCGTACCACACGACTTTGCCCGTTGCGGCGTCGAGCGCGACGATGGTGCCGACGCCGCTGCTCATGTACAGCAATCCGTCAACCTCGATCGGCGTGTTCTGAAAGTTGATCGGCGCCTGCGCGCCGGGGAACATCGACTGCAGTTCGGCGGGCACGCCGGCCTGCGTCCACGCGACGCGCAGCTTGCCGACGGTGCTCGCGTTGATCTGATCGAGCGGCGAGTACTTCGTGCTCGCCTTGTCGCCGGAGTAGGCCGGCCAGTCGTGGCTCTTCTCGCTTTTGCCGATGGCGGCGCCCGTCGCGACGAGGCCCGCGATCGAGAGGATGCCGAGGGGCCAGAGAATCTTCTTCACGAGGCGCTCCTTGATGGCGGCCCTGAAAGGGCCGCCCTACGGAATCTTTCAGGCCCGCTGATTGCCGAGGCCCGCTGATTTGCCGCGGTGATTATACTCACCGGCATGAAGCGCATTGCCCTCATCCTTACCCTCGTCGCCGTGTGTGCCTTTTCAGCGTCCGCCCAGCAGCGCGGGCGTGGACGCGGCGGCGGCCGTGTCGCGGTCGGCATCGCGCCGGTGCCGCTGCCGGACGGTCCGATCGTGCTCGACACGGCCGAGCAGCACAAGATTCGCGTCGTTGTCGTCGCGCGCGGACTGTCGCATCCGTGGGGCATGACGTGGCTTCCGAACGGCGACCTGCTCGTCACCGAACGCCCCGCCCGGCTGCGCCTCGTCCGGAACGGAGTGCTCGATCCCACGCCGATTGCCGGGCTGCCCCCCATGCACGTGCGCGGGCTGGCCGGGCTGCTCGACGTGGCGCTCCACCCGAAGTTCGCCGAGAACAAGCTGGTCTACTTCTCGTACGTGAAGGACGGTGAGAAGGGTGCCGCGACGGCCGTCGCGCGCGGACGGCTCGACGGCATGAAGCTCGACGATGTGCACGACGTGTTCGTCACCGAGTCGTGGATGAAGGGGAACGACCTTGGCGACGGCAGGTTCGGATCGCGCCTCCTGTTTCTGAAAGACGGCACGCTCCTCGTCACCGTCGGCGACCGCGACCGCGCCGACGGTGGGCAGAACCCGATGGACGACTTCGGCAAGGTTGTCCGCGTCAACGACGACGGGAGCATTCCGAAGGACAACCCGTTCATGGGCCGCGCCGGGTACCGGCCCGAGATCTATACGTTCGGGCAGCGCAATCAGCAGGGGATCGCGTTCAACCCGGTGACGGGCGACGTGTGGGCGAGCGAGCAGGGGCCCAACGGCGGCGACGAGATCAACGTCATCGCGGCCGGGAAGAACTACGGCTGGCCGTACGTCAGCTACGGCCGTAAGTATGCGGGGCCGAACCAGTCCGACACGCCGGCGAAGGAAGGGATCGAACAGCCCATCGTCTATTGGGTGCCGTCGATCGCGGTCTCCGGGCTGTCGTTCTATACAGGCGACAAGTTCCCGGCCTGGAAGAACAACGCGTTCGTCGGGGCGATGCGCCAGGGCGAGATCGATCGCACGGGGCACATCGAGCGGATCGTCTTCAACGACAAGTGGGAGGAGGTCCGGCGCGAGCAGATGCTGAACGAACTGCACCAGCGCATCCGCGACATCCGCCAGGGACCTGACGGCTATCTCTACGTCCTGACGGAAGAAGATCCCGGCGCGCTGCTCCGGATTGAGCCCGCCGAGTAGAGACGCCGATCGTCGTCTGCGCCGCTATCGCGCGAGATACGGAATCGTCTGCGGGCCCTGCGGGAGAACGCACAGCGACGCGGACGGGCCGGCGGCAGCGAGCGCGGAGCGGACGCCGGCGCTGACGTCGTGCAGCGGCTCGAAGTGCGCCGCGCGGATCTCGTGGTCCGACATGAAGCCGTTCTTCACGAGCACTTTCGACTTGATCAGAATCTGCGCCTGAATCTGCACCTGCCACTGGTCCGGCCGCGAGTAGCCGGGCGCGGTGATCATCTGGAGCAGGCTCGCGGCGTCCGGCCGCGAGGCGAGCACCTCGCCGTACGATCCGTGATTCGGCAGGCCGTCGCGGCACTCGGCCGCGCAGATGATCGTCCCGCCGGGCTTCACGACCTTCGCGGCCGCCGACATCCCTTTCACCGCCTGATAGAGATTCTGATCGAGTGGGTATCCGGAGTTCGTCGTGAGCACGACGTCGAACGGCTTGTCAACCGGACACATGATGCTCTTGCGCGAGAACGCGCACGCCTGGCCGTGCTCGGCGAAGAGCTCGCCGGCGAAGACGGCCGTGATCTCCTGATCGCGGTTGAGCGTGACGTCGAGCGAGAACGTGACGCCGGTCGTCCGCGCGATCTCGCGCACGTCGTCCTGCACCGGGTTGCCGTCGATCACGCCCCAGGTCGCGTTCGGGCTGGCGATGCGCTTGGCGTCGTGGAGGACGAGGACGGTCTTCAGGCCGGCGAGTCCGGGCGCGACCATTTTCGCGCCGCCGCTGAAGCCGGCGAAGAAATGCGGCTCGACAAAGCCGGTTGTGATGCGGACGTCGGCCGCGAGCCACTTCTTGTTCAGGTAAATCGGCGCGCCGGCTCTCGTCTCGCCGAGGTAGGCGAGCGACGCGTCGTCGCGGCTGTCGTGGTTGACGACCGGATAGGCGGCGACGATGTCGTGGCCCAGCATGCGCTCGAGCTCGGCGCGCGTGTTCGTGCGGTGCGTGCCGGTCGCGATCAGGATCGCCACGTCGTCGGGATTGTGACCGGGCATTTCTTCGAAGATCGCACGCAGCATCGCCTCGCGCGGCTGCGCGCGCGTGATGTCGCAGACCGAGATGGCGACCTTCTGCCCGCGTCGCACGATGTCTCTGAGCGGAGGACGTCCGATCGGATGGCGCAGCGCGGCGACCAATGCCGCGTGCGGGTCGTCGAGCGCGGGCAGGAACGACGGCTCGATGACCGTCACGCGCTCGTCAGGCAGCGTGACGTCGAGTCCGTCCGAGCCGTAGTCGAGTCGCAGTTTCATGGGCGTCGATCGATTATACGCAGAGCGGACTCACGTCATGCCCTCCTTGGCATGGCGATCGCAGGACGACGATGCTACGATGCGTGGCGCAAGAGAGCCGATGACCGTCTCGCACTTGAAGAAATCGATGGACGCGCGGTTCCGATGAGTGGATACGCGCTTTCGCGCCATCGATCGCCGGTTCGAGCGGATCGATCGGCGGTTCGAGCAGATCGATCGCCGGTTCGAAGACGTCAACCAGCGTTTCGAGGACGTCAACCGGCGTTTCGACGAGCTTCGTGTGGAGATTCGCGAAGGCGAGGAGCGCACACGAAGGCATTTCGACGTCGTTGCCGAGACCCTGCACGACGACATGCGTATCTTCGCCGAAGCGATCGGCATTCAGTCCGAGCGCCTCGGCGATCATGAAACGCGACTCCGCCGCCTCGAGCAGCGGCGCTCCTGAACTCGAGAATCCCGCGACCGCTATTTCACCTGGTCGAGCCCTTCGGTCATCTCGATGTTCGTGCCCCACGGGTCTTTGATGAAGGCGATCGCGATGCCGAGCGCCGCGACCTTCGTGTAGGGACGATCGAGCTTGATGCCTTCGGCTTCGAGCTTCTTCGTGAAGGCCTCGAGGTTCTTCACTTCGAACCCGATGTGATCGATCGCACGGCCCGTGGTGCCCACGGTCGGCGTCGGCGACGGCGTGAAGTTGAGGAAGACGCCCGGAAGCTGATCCTGGACGAACGCCGCGCCCGGATTCGCGTCCAGCACCTTCGCGCCGAACGTCTTCGCGTACCAGGCCTGCATGTCCTTGTTGTGCTCGCCGAAGAAGTGGATGTGGTGGAGCTGAATCGGCCGCGTCTGGCTCTTCACCTCGACGAACTCCACCTTGACGTCCTCGGGGCCCAGAGCGAACGCGATGTTCGTCGTCGGGCTCGCCGCGGCGATGTCGTCGGTGACCTTCACGGTCGCCGCGACCGAATCCTTCGTGATCATCTTGAAGCCGTTCGCCCTGATCTTCGCGACGACGGGCTTGAGATCCGGCACCGAGAAGCCGATGTGGTTGACGGTCGTGCCGATGGAGCCGCCGGTCGGCGCCTGCATCGGGCGGAAGAAGATCAGGACGTTCGGGAACTCGATAACCTCTTGATTGTTCTGTCCGAACTTCACGAGCTTTCCGCCGAGCGTGTCCACGAAGAACTTCTTCTGGGCCGCCATGTTCGTCGTGTTCAGGTGGTGGTGGCCGTAGACAATCGGCCCGTCTCCGGCGTCGAGAATCTGCGCGCTCGACAACGCCGGCGCCGCAAGCGCCAGCGCCCCGGCGGCGATCATCGTGCGAATCTTCATGGGTGTCTCCTCGGCGGAGAGTCTACACGATAAGATTCCGCCATGACGTTCTTCAAAACCGCCGTGTGCCTCGTCGCCCTTTTTCCCGGACTCGTGCCCCGCGCGCTGCACGCCCAGGCGTCGCAGGCGGTCCTCGACCCTCCGATCGTGGACAACGAGCGCGTCAACGTCCGCGAGCGGCCGACGATCGGCGGACCGCCCGGGTCGATCGTCAGGCAGACGGCCAACGAGGTCTGGATTTCAGTGACGCCGGCCAAGGCCGTCGCCATCACCCTGAAAGACGCCGTCGTCCCGCCGATTGCGAACACGTCGGGCTATCCGAACGCGTTTCCACGCCCGGGCATCAAGAAGCTGTACGAAGACCGGCGAATGATCGTGTGGGATTACACCTGGACGCCCGGCGTGCCGACGCCCATGCACTTCCACGACAAGGACGTCGTCGTCGTCTACCTGGACACGGGCGCGCTGCGGTCCACGACGCCGGACGGGAAGAGCGTCGTCAACCACTGGAAGCCGGGCGACACGCGGTTCAACCGCCGGGATCGCGTGCACACCGAGACGCTCGTCGACGGCCAGCTGCGCGCGGTCATCACCGAACTGAAGTAGGCCGGCTGAAGCCGGCGCCCACACGCAGATGTGGGGGCGGCCATGAGATGTGGGGGCCGCCTTCAGGCGGCCGTGTTCAATCGGACGTCACGCCAGCCACTTCACGGCGCTCTCGGGGTGGATCGGCCAGTTGATGAACCCGGCGACGCCGAAGAACGCGCCGGTCGCGAGAAAGATCGCGGCGACGACGAGCAGCCAGCGCTGGCGGGTGAGCGCGGTGACGCCGAGCAGCGCGATGGCGACCGACATCGCGGCGTCGCACAGATCGAAGAGATCGTGCTGCTGGTTGAGGGCCTCGTATTTCTTCTCGTAGCCCTCCGCTTCGTCTTTCACTTCGCCCTTCTCGTGCTCGTAGCGCTCGATCTGTTTCTTGTAGTTCTCGACGCGCTCCTGGATGTTGGCGGCGTTGGCGCCTCCGGCCGCGGCGAGCTGATCGAGCGTCGCCTCAGCCAGGTTCTGCTTCATGCTCTTGGCCTGATAGTAGTTCCAGGTGTCGATGGCCTTTGCCTGCGCCTGATCCATGCGCAGCGTGATGTTGCGGTCCTTGACGCTGACCAGCGCGACGAAGGTCGCCGCCAGCGCGACGAGCAGGGCGACGGTCGAACCGAGCCGCGAGCCGTGCTCGGCGTGTTCGATCGCCTCGTGAATCTTGTCAGACAATTCGTCGGCCATGGGCGGCGATGATACCCCGTAGTCCCGCCGCGTGATACACTTCGCGGTCCGGAACACCGGGTGACGTGTTCTCCTTTACGAAAGGATCCTCCGACATGGCAGCCGATTTTTTCCTTGGTGAGTCCCTGGTTGGCGACGGCAACGAGGTCGCCCATATCGACCTCATTATCGGATCGAAGTCAGGTCCGGCGGGCGTCGCGTTCTGCAACTCGCTTGCGAACAACAAGGACGGGTTCACGACCCTGCTCGCGGTGGTCGCGCCCAACCTGCCGGCCAAGCCGGACACGCTGTTGTTCAACAAAGTGACGATCAAGGGCGCCAAGCAGGCCGTCCAGATGTTCGGGCCCGCGCAGGCCGCGGTAGCGCGCGCTGTCGTCGATTCGGTCGAGAGCGGAGTCATTCCGAAGGACAAGGCCGACGACTACTGCGTGCTGGTCGGCGTGTTCATCCACTGGGAAGCCGCCGACGACAAGAAGATCTACGACTACAACTACCAGGCGACGAAAGAAGCGATCGCGCGCGCGCTCGGCAAGAAGCCGTCCGTGCAGGAAGTGATCGCCGGCTCGAAGACCGCCAAGCACCCGTTCAGCCCGAAGTAGGTTCCAGCGGTTCCAGGGGTTTCCTGAGGTTCTGCGCGGGGGCGGCCGTCGCGATTCGCCCTCGCGCAGTTTTTCACCCGTGCGCAACCTTCTGCTCCAGATCGACAGCTCCCCGCATCCCAGCGTGTTCGACCGCGTCGTCGGCTACGACGGCGGCGCCGACGAGGTGATGAGCTACGGCGGCGTCAGCCCGGAGTCCGTGCGCGATCTCGTGCACGGGTGCATCTTCACGCGCGGGCCGCAAGACTTGAAACACACCGCGATCTTCGTCGGCGGCACCGACATGGCGGTCGGCGAGCGACTGCTCGCCGCGGCCGTGAAGTCGTTCTTCGGCCCGCTGCGCGTGTCGGTGATGCTCGACGCGAACGGATCGAACACGACCGCAGTCGCCGCGGTGGAAAAGCTGCGCGCGGCGCTCGGCGGCGACGTCGCCGGCCGTCGCGCCGTCGTGCTCGCCGGCACCGGCCCGGTCGGTCTGCGCGCTGCCGGGTTGCTCGCGAAGGCCGGCGCCGAGGTGACCGTGACGTCGAGACGCGCCGTCGATCCCGCCCGCATCGACGCGGTCGTCACGCGCTTCGGCGGACGCGTGCGCGCCGTCGTGATGTCGGACCGCTCACAGGCGGCGGCCGCGCTCGAGGGCGCCGAGCTGGTGTTGAACGCGGGACCCGCCGGCGTGAGTCTCGTGCCGCGCGACGGGTGGGCCGGACGGCACGGTCTGCGCGCAGCCGCCGATCTCAACGCCGTGCCGCCGGTCGGCATCGAGGGCATCGAGGCGATGGACGACGGCGTGGAGCGCGAGGGCGTCACGGTGTTCGGCGCGCTCGGCGTGGGCCGGCTGAAGATGAAGATCCACAAAGCCTGCATTGCGCGCCTGTTCGAGCGCAACGACCTGGTGCTCGACGCCGAGACGATCGCCGACATCGCGCGCGAGATCGGCGGGCGCAAGCCGGCGTGAGACGGGCCGAGCCGATGCGCCGCCGGGTGCTGATCGTCGGCGTGTCCACGCGGGCGATGGCGGCCTCGGCGGCCGGGGCCGGCTTCGATGTCACGTCGATCGACGCCTTCGGCGATCTCGATCACGCGGCGTCCGTTCGCGTGCTGTCGCTGCCGCGCGACTTCGGCATTTCCTTCACGCTCTCGGCGGTGGCTCGTGCTGCTCGACGCATCGACTGCGATGCCGTCACCTACACGTCGAACTTCGAGAACCGCCCGCATGCCGTGCGCGCGCTCGCGGCGGGACGAGCGCTGTGGGGCAATCCGCCGTCGGTGCTCCGCGCGGTGAGGGATCCGAGACAACTTGCGGACGCCTGGCGCCGGCATCGCATCGCCGCTCCGGCTGTTCGCACGGATGCCGCTGCACGCGGCGAGTGGATGATCAAGCCGTGCGCCTCGGGAGGCGGTCGCGGCGTCCGTCGATGGAGCCCCGGCGCGCGGGTGCCGCGCGGCTGCCATCTTCAGGCGTTCGTGTCGGGCATCCCCGCGTCGGTGGTGTTCGTCGCCGCGCACGGCCGTGCGGTGCCGATCGGCGTGTCGCGACAGATCGTCGGCGACGCCACATTCGGCGCCGCCGGCTTCCGCTACTGCGGCAACATCCTGAGTCCGGCCGGAGATCCGCAATTCGCGCAAGAAGCGCGGCTTCTGCGCAGCGCATGCCGGCTGGCGGACGTCGTCGCGCGCGAGTTCGGGCTGACCGGCGTCGGCGGCGTGGACTTCATCGCGCGTGACGGCGCGGCGGTGCCGATCGAAGTGAACCCGCGCTGGTCGGCGTCGATGGAGCTGGTCGAGCGTGCGTACGGCCTGTCGGTGTTCGCGGCGCACGCCGGCGCCTGCGACCGAGGGACGCTGCCTGAGTTCGATCTGATCGCGGCGCGAGCGCGCGCCGACGCGGTCGGCAAGGCCGTGATCTTCGCGCGTGCCGACCTCGTCGCCGGCGACACGTCGGCGTGGCTGGCGCGCACGGACGTGCGCGACGTGCCGCGTTTCGGCGAGGCCATCCGCGCGGGCCAGCCGGTCTGCACCGTGCTTGCCCGCGGCCGCACTGCGTCGGACTGTTACGACAACCTCGTGAGGCGTGCCGCCTGGGTCGAGGCGCGGACGCGCCTCTGGGCACGGCGCGCGGCGTGAGCATGCCGCCCGATCGCATCGTGCCGCACGTCGCGTGTCTCGGCTGCGGCTGCGTCTGCGACGACATCGAGGTGGTCCTGCAGTCCGGCCGCATCGCCGCCGCGCACAACGCGTGCGCGCTCGGTACGGCCTGGTTTGGCGACGGCGCCCTTCCAGATCGCGCCGCGATCGCCGGCCGTGACGTTGCCGTCGAGGCGGCCGTCGCCGCCGCGGCGGAAGCGCTCTCGCACGCGGCGGCGCCGCTCGTGTACCTCGCACCGGAGATCTCGTGGGAAACACAGCGTGAGGTGGTCGCGCTCGCCGACGTGCTCGGCGCGGCGCTCGACAGCGTCACGTCCGCGACGGCGCTCGAGTCTGTGCTCGCGGCCCAGGAACGCGGGCGTGCGAGTGCCACGCTCGGGGAGGCGCGCAATCGTGCGGACCTCGTGGTCTTCTGGGGCGTCGATCCGGCGCATCGCTATCCACGCTACACGAGCCGCTACGCGCCCGAGCCAGCCGGGCTGCACGTGCCCGACGGTCGGCGCTCGCGCACCGTCATTGCGATCGACGTCGAGGACGTGCCCAGCGCGCACGGACCCGCGGACGCCGATCGCCGCTTCGGCATCCGTGCCGCCGACGAGGTCGCGACGCTCACGGCCGTCACGGCGATCGTCTCCGGCGGCCGCGTGCCAGCGGCAGCCGCGCGCGACCACGGCATCTGGGCACACGCGCGCGAGCTCGCCGACTGGCTGCGCAAAGGACGCTACGTCGTGATCGTCGCCGACGGCGAGCGGAGCGATGACGACAGCGACGCGGACCGCCGCGATCCGGCACGAACCGGCGCGCTGATCGCGCTCGCGCAGGCGCTCAACGGACCGACGCGGTGCGCGCTCAGCACGCTGCGCGCGGGCGGGAATCGATCGGGCGCCGACGCCCTCCTCACGTGGCAGACCGGCTATCCGCTCGCGGCGGATTTCGCGCGCGGTTATCCGCGCTACCGTCCGCACGACGGCACGGCCGCCGACCGTCTGAATCGGGGCGAGGTGGACGTGATTCTGGCGGTCGGCGCGGCGTCGGGCATTCCCGAGGACCTGCGGTCCTCGATGGCGCGCGTGGACGCCTCCGCCGCGATCGGGCCGCGCGCGAGCGAGAGCATGTTCGCCGCTCGCGGCGTCGTGATCGACACCGGCATCGCCGGCGTTCACGAGGACGGCACGGCCCTCCGCATGGACGACGTGCCGCTGCCGCTGCGCGCGCTCGTTCCCCGCGCGCGCACGGCGGCGTCGATCGTGCGGGCGCTGCGCGAGGCGGTGTCGCGATGAGCGCGCTGCGGATCGTCGGCGGGGCGGTGTACGACCCGGCCAACGGCATCGACGGCGAGGTGCGCGACGTGTGCATCGCCGACGGCCGCATCGTCGCCGAGGCGCCGGCCGGCGCGACGACGATCGACGCGCGCGGCATGGTGGTGATGCCGGGCGGCGTGGACATCCACGCGCACGTCGCGAGCGGCAGCGTGAATCTTGCGCGCCGTCTGCTGCCGGAAGAGCACGACAAGGACCCGGCGCCCGCGCCGGACCTGCTCGACGGCGCGGCACCGCGTTCCGGCACCGGCGGGACGCTGCCGTCGTCGTTTACGACCGGCTATCGCTACGCCGGCCTTGGCTACACGACGGTCTTCGACGCCGCCGTCGCGCCGCTGTATGCGCGGGAGTCGCACGCCGAGTTCGACGACACGCCGATCGTGGACGGCGGGTTCTTCGTGCTGATGGGCAACGACGAGTATCTCTTCCGGCAGATTGACGCGGGCGAGCGCACACGTGCCCGCGACTACGCCGGCTGGCTGCTCGGCGCGGCCGGCGGCTACGCGATCAAGATCGTGAACCCCGGCGGCATCGAGCGCTGGAAACGCGGGGAGCGCGATCGCACCGACCTCGACACACAGATCGGATCGAGCCGCGTGACGCCGCGGGCGATTCTCGAGACGCTCGTGCAGGCCGCCACCGACCTGCGCCTGCCGCATCCGGCGCACATCCACTGCAACAACCTCGGCGTCGCCGGCAACGTCGCGACCACACTCGGCAGCATGCGCGCGACGGTCGGACGGCGCGCGCATTTCACGCACTTGCAGTTTCACAGCTACGGCGCCGAAACGGGGAAGGACGGCGGCTGGAGGTCGGCCGCGCGCGACGTCATCGAGTACATCAACGCGCATCCGGAAACGAGCGGCGACGTCGGCCAGGTGCTGTTCGGGCCGGCGACGACGCTGACGGCGGACGGACCGGTCGAATACCTCCTGCACAAGAGCACGGGTCGCAAGTGGATCAACGTGGACGTCGAGCTGGAAACCGGCTGTGGCATCGTGCCCTACACTTATCGGGAGAAGGCCGCCGTGTCGTCGCTGCAGTGGGTCGTCGGCCTTGAGCTGTTCCTGCTGTCGGCCGATCCGTGGCGCATGGTGCTGTCCACGGATCATCCAAACGGCGGATCGTTTGCCGCCTATCCCGAGCTTATCCGGCTGCTGATGGATCGCACGTACAGAGACGATCAGCTGAAACGCGTGAACCACAAATTCCTCGCCGGCAGCGCGCTCGCCGACGGCCTCTCGCGTGAGTACACGCTCGGTGAGATCGCCGTCATCACGCGCGCCGGTCCCGCGCGGCTGCTCGGGCTGCAGCGGAAGGGACATCTCGGCGTCGGCGCGGACGCCGACGTCACTGTGTACATGCCGGACGCCGATCGATCGCGCATGTTCGCGACGCCGCGCTGCGTCGTCAAGGCCGGGACGCTTGTCGTTGAAGAAGGGCAGCTGCGCCGCGCACCCGCTGGGCGACGCCTCCACGTGAAGCCGCCGCACGACGCGGCGGTCGAGCGCGATCTCCGCCGGTACTTCGACCGGTATTCGACCGTGTCGTTCGACAACTATCCCGTCGGCGCGCTGCGCGACGCGCCGGAGCCGCTATGAACGTCCGCGGCGTGTTCATCGAGGACACCTTCGCCGAGGCCTTCGACATGGCCGCGGCACGAGTCGTTGTCACGGCGGTGAACGAGCGCTGGGCGCGCGCGGCGGCCGCGGCGATGACCGGCTTCGCGACGTCGGTCATTGCCTGCAAGTGCGAGGCGGCGGTCGAGCGCGAGCTCTCGCCGGACGAGACCCCGGACGGACGCCCGGGCGTCTCGATCCTCGTGTTCGCCATGGAAGCCGTGGGCCTCGGCAAGCGCCTCGTCGAGCGCATCGGCCAGACGGTGCTGACGTGTCCGACGACGAGCTGCTTCGACGGCCTGCCGGACGCGGCCGATCGTGTGACGCCGGGCCGCGCGCTGCGCGTGTTCGGCGATCGCTTCCAGATCAGCAAGGTCGTCGGCGGCGAGCGCTACTGGCGTGTGCCGGTGATGGAAGGGGAGTTTCTCGTCCAGGAGAGTTTCGGCGTGCTGAAGCACGGCGTTGGCGGCGGCAACTTTCTCATCCTCGCCGACGACGGCGCGAGCGCGCTCGCCGCGGCCGAAGCGGCCGTCGCGGCGATCGCCGGCATGCCGGGCGTGATCCTGCCGTTTCCCGGCGGCGTCGCGCGCAGCGGCAGCAAGATTGGCGCGCGTGGCTACGCGTCGCTCGTCGCCTCGACCAACGACGCGTACTGCCCGACGCTGCGCGCGTCGACCGATTCGGCGCTGCCCGACGGCGTCAACGCGGTGCTCGAGCTCGTGCTCGACGGCCTCGACGAAGGGGCGATTCGGCGCGCAATGCGCGCCGGCATCGGGGCGGCGTGCCGCCCCGGCGTCCGCGCGATCACGGCCGGCAACTACGGCGGCAACCTGGGCCGGTATCAGTTTCACCTGCGCGCGATCATGGACGGCGTCTCATGAGCGACGCGATCACGCTGACGCTGCGATCGGCCCCCGAGAGCGCGCTCGACACCGACGGACTGGCCGCCGATCGGCTGGCGGCGCTCTCGGCGCGCGACATCGCGGCGCTGCCTGTCTGGACGGGATCGCGCGAGGCACAGGTCGGCGACTTCTTCGACGTGCGAGGCGACCGCTCGCCGCGCGTGCGCATTGAAGGCGCGCTGGGGCGCGTGCACGGACTCGGCGCCGGCATGGCCGGCGGCGAGCTGGTGATCGACGGCGACGCGGGCACGCGTGTCGCGGCGGCACTGCGGGGCGGACGCGTCGAGGTGCTCGGCAACGTCGGAGACGATGCGGGGACGGCGATGAGTGGCGGCGTGCTGCGCGTTCGCGGAAGCGCGGGCGATCGACTCGGCGCCGCCTCGCCCGGCGCGTCGAAGGGCATGACCGGCGGCGAGATCGTCGTGGACGGATCGGTGGGCGTCGAAGCCGCCGTCCGTGCGCGGCGCGGGCTCGTGGTCGTCGGCGGCGACGCTGGCCGCGACGCGGCGCGCGCGGTGATCGCCGGCACGCTGGTTGTGTTCGGCCGGACCGGCGCCGATCCCGGGCGGGGCAGCAAGCGCGGGACGATCGTCGCGTTCGGCGGCATCGAGCCGCCAGCGACGTATTGGTATGCGTGCACGTTCGAGCCGCCGCACGTGCGGCTTACGTTGATGTACTTGCGCCGGCGCTACGGGCTTTCCGTGGACGAGGACATCCTGAACGGACGGTACCGGCGCTACTGCGGTGACGCCGGCACGCCGGGACGCGGAGAAATCCTCGAGTGGGTGCGCGCTACCGCCGGTTGAAGCGGAGCGCGCGGCCGTATTGGTTGAATTCCGAGACGAACAGGTTGCCGTGCGCATCGACGGCGACGCCGTGCGGCGCGGTGAAGATGCCCGGACGCCACTCTTCGGGCTTGAGCTTGTTCGTGCCCGCGCCGGCATCCGTGTTGGCGCCGAACTGGCTGATGATCGCGCCCTGCTTGTCGAGGATGCTTACGCGTCCTTTCAACTCCCCGACAATCGCGTAGTCACCCGAGACGACGATCGCCGCCGGCAGCTCCAGCCCCTCCGCAACGACGCCGAGGAACTGGCCGTCGAGCGAGAGATGGACGACGCGATTGTTCGCGCGATCGCAGGCGATGAGGCGCGCCGGCGTGAAGCGCGTGTCCACGGCAAGCTTGTGCAGCGTGTTGAAGTTGTAGGGCGGCTTCCTGCCGCCGAACGACCCGAGATACTTGCCCGTTCGGTCGAAGCGGTGGATGTAGTCGCTCGCGTAGCCGTCGGCGACGTACAGATCGCCGTTCGGCGCGACGACGACGTCGGTGAGCAGGACGCCGAGCTGACCGCTGCGCGCGTTGCGGACTTTGAACTCGTCTGGAATGGCCGACGCGGGGATCGTCATCGTGACCGTGCCGTCGAGCGCGAGCTTGACGATCGTCTGGCCGCGCAGCGTCACGCCGTAAATGAACTCGCCCCCGGCTTCGCGACGGATGACGAAGCCGTGCAAATCGGGTGGCGCGCCCGGGACGTTGCGAAGGAAGCGGTCGTCGGGCGCGTACACCTGCAGCCCCGCGTTCGGATCCTGGACGCTGAGGTACACTTCGCCGTTCGAGCTGACGGCGACGTCGCCGTGCATGTTGCCGAGCGTGGATCGCCCCTCGGGCAGCCTGAGCCAGCCCTCGACGTAGGTGAACGAGGGCGCGGCGGCGTGGACGAGCAGCGTGGCGGCGAACAGGGAGGCCGCGGTCGCGAGAGTGCCGATGGCCGCTGCGAAAACGGGTTTCTTCATGGCGTCGAACGATAGCACGACAGCCAGTCTGCGGATGAACGAACGCGCGTGGGCGATTGCCGACCACGGTGCGGCGCGTGCGCGGGAGCTCCGACTCGCTGTTC
>CAZOIK010000447.1:0-3067 GCA_964579765.1 uncultured Bifidobacteriaceae bacterium | reverse complement strand
GCGTCGGCGGCGGCACGAACGCTTTCTGCCCGACGAGCGCCGGCGCGGCGCTGACGACGAGGACGACGACGGCGGCGAGCGCGCGCACGAATGATTTCTTCATGCGGCATATTGTGCACCCGCCAGCGCGGCGGGCCTCGTGATAAATTAAGCGGCCGCGAAGGAGACGGAAAACCATGGGCCAGAAGCGGTTGGAAGACGTGCTGCGCGCAGCGGGGAATCCCGTACACATGCTGCGCAATTCGCAGATCGGCGCCTACGTATATCCGGTGGTGCCGTCGGAATATTCGAACTGGCGCGACGAACAGCGCGCGTGGCGCGACACCTGCGTGCTCTTCGATCAGTCGCACCACATGGCCGAGCAGCTCGTCGAAGGCCCCGACGCGTTGAAGCTCTTCTCGCATCTGGCGACCAACAGCTTCGCGAAGTTCCCGGTCGATCGCGCCAAGCAGTTCGCGCCGTGCACGCCGTACGGCTACGTCATCGGCGACGGCATCCTCTTCCACCTCGAACAGAACACACTGCTCTACGTCGGCCGCGCGCCGGCGGCCAACTGGATCCAGTTCCACGCGGAAACCGGCGGCTTCAACGTGAAGACGTCGCGCGACGATCGCTCGCCGTCGATCACCGGCGGCAAGGCCGTCACGCGGCGGCACTACCGCTATCAAATCCAGGGGCCGAACGCGAAGCACGTGATCGAGAAGTTGAACGGCGGCCCGGTGCCGGAGATCAAGTTCTTCAACATGGACAAGATCACGATCGCCGGCCGCACCGTGCGCGCGCTGCGCCACGGCATGGCGGGCGCGCCGGGTCTCGAGGTGTGGGGGCCGTACCAAGAGCGCGAAGAGATCCGCGCGGCCATCATCGAGGCGGGCAGGGACTTCGGCCTGCGCCAGGTGGGCAGCCGCGCGTACCCGTCGAACACGCTCGAGTCGGGCTGGATTCCCTCGCCGCTCCCCGCCATCTACACGGGCGACAAGCTCAAGGCCTATCGCGAGTGGCTGACCGACACGAGCTACGAAGCCACCGGGTCGATCGGCGGCAGCTTCGTGTCCGACAACATCGAAGACTATTACATGACGCCGTACGAGCTCGGCTACGGGCCGTTCGTGAAGTTCGACCACGACTTCGTCGGCCGCGAGGCGCTCGAGACGATCGCGAAGACGCCGCAGCGCCGCAAGGTCACGTACGCCTGGAACGCCGACGACGTGACGAAGGTGTTCCGGTCGCTCCTCGACACGGGCGAGGCCTACAAGTTCCTCGACATGCCGCTCACCAACTACGCGTCGTCGTCGTACGACAAGGTGGTCGGCAAGGGCGGCAAGACGGCCGGCTTCTCGATGTTCGCGGGCTACAGCTACAACGAACGCGCGTTCCTCTCGCTCGGCGTCGTCGATCCGAGCGTGCAGACCGGCGACGAGTTGACGCTCGTGTGGGGCGAAGAAGGCGGCGGCACGAAGAAGCCCACCGTCGAACGACACAAGCCGCTCGAGATCCGCGTCGTCGTGAGCCCCGTGCCGTACTCGAAGGTCGTCCGCGAGACGTACGAAGCGGGCGCGGCGGGCTGGCGCGCCGGTCAGAAGTAGTCGTGACGGGCGGTGAAAGCCTCCGCGCTCGCGCTCATCGTCGCCTGCGTATTGTTGTCTTCCCCCGCGGCGGTTCGCGCCGCGGGCCCTCCGATCGCTGAAGACGTCCCCGTGCGCGGCGGCATCGCCGCGCTGGCGGCCGCCGTGCCCGTCGCGCCCGCTCCCGATCCCGCGCGCTTCGTCGCGGAGACGATTCGCGTCGTGTACTCGTGGCCGCAGACCGGGCCGTACTCGAGCGAGCCGATGCGCCGCCGGATTGCGACCGCGCTCTCGCCGCGGGCGGCCGGCGGCGGCGACGAGGTGCCGGTGCCTCTGTCGGCGGCCGTCTGGAGCGACGCGGTCTTCCATCGCGCGATCGGCCGCGAGGATCTGCTTGGCGCCATCCTCGCCGATCGATCCGCGGCGCTCCTCTGCTATGGCCTCGCCGGACTCGACGACGAGACGCTCGCGTTCTTCGCGAGCCATCCGGCGCTGCTGTCACACCTCGCCGAGCGCGCGCCCGCGGCCTTTGCCGCGTTCGGCGAGAGCGTGCGCGTCCGCGGCGGACGGCTCGTCGTCCCGGGCGGCGACGCGGCGGCGCCGGCGTGGGCGTCGATTGTCGGCGAGTCGCTCGACCGGCCGGATCGTTTCGTCGCGCAGCTGTTCGACGCCGATCGCGCACGGCTCGCCTACCTGTTCGACGTCCTGACGCATGTCGCCGCGCCGACGCTGACGGTGACCATCGGGCCGAGAGCCGGCGGCCCCGAGTCGCTGAAACGGCTCGCCGCGCTCGTGCGCCGCGCGTTTCCCGAGTGGGACGTGACCGTCGCGCCGTTTGTCCGCCCGCCGGCCGACCTCAACGCGTTCTTCGCGCGGCTGCGATCGGCGGCCGACGCGGAAGGCGCGCTGGCGCTCGCGCCGCAGGCCTTCTGGCAGACGCTGCTCGACCGCCAGGCGCGCGGCACGGATCAGCGGATCGACGTCGCCTCGCTGGCCGACCTCGTGCTCGGGCATCCCGCGAGCGAGCGCGTGCGGCGGCTCGACGTCTTCAGCTTCACGACGCGCGTGTTCGGCCTCGCGTCGGGCAACGACGAGGTCGTCGCCGCCGCGCGGGGCTTCGACGCGTACCCGGCACTGATGCTCACGCTCGAGCGCATGGGCGTCAGAACCGCGGCCGTGTACGCCGCCGCGGCGGACCACGCCGCGCGAATCGCCGCGCTCGACCCGGCGCGCGGCGCGATTGCGCTCGCCGACTTCCAGGGCGCGATGGCGCTGCTCGCGCGCCTCGTGCGCGTCGGCACGCTCGACACGGCCGCGGCTGTCCCGCTCGCCCGCGATCTGCTCGCACGACGCCTGGCCGACGACGGCCGGTATGACGGCGCGATGGCGTCGTGGCTGAGCGAACGCCTGCTGCCGGCCCTGCGGCCGCTCGCGGCCGGCGCGTCGATCGACGACGCGGTGCTCGCGGCGGCTGCCGGCCCGCCGGTCACGGCGCCGGCCGT
>CAZOIK010000446.1:0-19882 GCA_964579765.1 uncultured Bifidobacteriaceae bacterium | reverse complement strand
GCGGTCTGCTGATCGCGCTCGGTCTCTGGATCGGGCGACGGGTGTCCGGGACGAAGGATTTCTTCGTCGCGGGGCGCGCGCTCGGTCCCGGGCTCATCTTCTCGACGATGCTCGCCGCGAACATCGGCGCGGGATCGACCGTCGGCGCGACGGCGCTCGGCTACACCTACGGCATCAGCGCCGTCTGGTGGGTCGGCTGTGCGGGTCTCGGTTCGATCGTGCTGGCGTTCTGGATCGGTCCGTCGATGCGGCGCGTCGCCGAAGCGCATCGGCTTCGCACGGTCGGAGACTTCCTCGAGCACCGCTACGACGTGTCGGTGCGCAGCGTGGCCGCCGGCGTTCTCTGGCTCGGCGCGCTGTTCATCCTCGCCGGGCAGCTCTGGGCGATCGGCACCATCATCTCGGCCGTCACCGGGGCGCCCCCGTGGCTCGGCTGCGCGATCGGCGGCGTCGTGATCACGGCGTACTTCGCGGCCGGCGGACTGCTGACGGCCGCGTGGGTCAACGTCGTGCAGCTCGCGGTCAAGATGATCGGGTTCGCGCTCGCGCTGCCGCTGGCCGTGCTGATTTCCGGCGGCATGAGCCGTCTTCACACGCTGCAGCCCGTGGACGACTACTGGCAGTTCTGGCGCGCTGGCTCGCCGGGGCTCGCGACGCTCGCGATTATCGTGCCGCCGTTCATCGTGTCGCCCGGACTGCTGCAGAAGATTTTCGGCGCGCGCGACGATCGCGCCGTGCGGATAGGGGTTGGCTTCAACGCGCTCGGCCTTTTGATTTTCGCGGCCGTGCCAGCGCTCCTCGGCATCGCCGCGCGATCGCAGTTTCCGTCACTCGGCTCGCCGGACGCCGCGTTGCCGACGCTGCTCGTCCGTTCGCTGCCGCCGCTGGTCGGCGCCGTCGGCGTCGCAGCCGTGTTCTCAGCGGAGATCAGTGCGTCCGACGCGATTCTGTTCATGCTGACGACCTCGCTGGCGCAGGACTTCTACAAGCGCTTCGTCGATCCGACCGCGTCGGACGCTCGAATGCTGCGGCTCGCACGCGGAACCGCCGTCGTCAGCGGCGCCGTCGGCATAGCACTCGCCGTCGCGCTCGGCAGCGTCGTCAACGCGCTGACGATCTTCTACACGCTCATCGGCGTGTCGCTGTTCGTGCCCGTGCTCGCCGGTCTGTATGTGCCGCGCACCGCGCCGGCGGGCGCGCTGGCGACGATGATTGCGGGCGTCGCGGCGGCGCTCGTCGTCCACGTCGCGACAGGCGGCCGCGGCTGGGGCGTCGTCACGCCTGCGGTCGCCGGCCTGGCTGCAGCCGTAGCGGCGTGGGTGATAACCTTAGCCTTCCCCAGCAATCGGGCGACATACGTGGGGCGGTCCGTTTAGGGCCGCCTCGGATCGGCCGGCCTCAAAGGCCGGCCCTACGAATACATTCGAGGCAGGACGTATACATGGCGAGCACGTACAAGATCGCGGTCATCGCCGGCGACGGCATCGGCAAGGAAGTCATCCCCGCGGGCATCGCGGCGATCGAAGCGGCAACGAAGGGCTCCGGCGTGGCGCTGTCGTTCACGGATCTGCCGTGGGGCTGCGAGTTCTACCTGAAGCACGGCCGCATGCTCGACGACGACGGCTTCGACCGTCTGGCAAAGTTCGACGCGATCTATCTGGGCGCGATTGGCGCACCGACCGTCCCCGACCATATTTCCGCCGGCGATCTGCTGCTGCCGCTTCGCAAGCGGTTCAACCAGTACATCAACCTGCGGCCGATGCGGCTGCTCTCCGGCCTCAGTTCGCCGCTCGCGAACCGCACCGCCGCGGACATCGACATGATCTGCGTCCGCGAGAACACCGAAGGCGAGTACTCCGGCGTCGGCGGCCGCGTCCACCGCGGGACGACATACGAGGTGGCCGAGCAGACGGGCGTGTTCACGTATACGGGCATCGAGCGCGTCGTCCGGTACGCGTGCGAGATCGCGTCGAAGCGTCCCCGGAAGATGCTGGCGAACGCGACGAAGTCGAACGCGCTGCGGCATTCGATGGTGCTGTGGGACGAGGTCGCCGAAAAAGTCGTCGCGAAGTATCCGACGGTGAAGTACCAGAAGTACTACGTCGATGCGATCGCGGCGCGCATGGTCACGCACCCGCAGACGCTCGACGTCATCGTCGCGTCGAATCTCTTCGGCGACATCCTGACCGACGTCGGCGCGGCCGTGTCGGGCAGCCTCGGCGTCGCGCCCGGCGCGAATATCAATCCCGAACGCGAGTACCCGTCGATGTTCGAGCCGATTCACGGATCGGCTCCGGACATTGCAGGCAAAGGCATCGCAAATCCCATCGGCGCGATCTGGGCGGGCGGGCTGATGCTCCAGCACCTCGGCCACCCGGATCTGCACGATCGCATCGTCGCCGGCATCGAGCGCGTCGTCTCGCGCGGCACGGTGCGGACGCCGGATCTGGGCGGCAAGGCGACGACGGCGGACATGATGCAGGCGGTCGCGTCGGAAATCTGAGACTGAGTATCAGGACATCGCTGACGGGATTCCGCCAGTTCGCTGCATGGCGGACTCACGCTAAAATTCTCACGTCTTGCGGTCGATCGTTTTTGTCTCAGCAGCCTTAATACTTCTTTTCGGATGTCCGCCGGCCCTGCGGGCGCAGAGCGCGTCCACAGCGGCGGCGGCCGGCTTGACGTCTGGCGAAGCGATCTACCGCGCCGGATGCGCCGGCTGTCACGGTCCGAACGGCGAGGGTGCTCCGCTGACGAGCACCATGTTCGATCGTCCGTCCACATTCCCCGACTTCACGGATTGCGCGGGGACGACGCCCGAGCTCGACATCGACTGGAAAGCGACGATTACTCAGGGCGGGCACGGTCGCGGCTTTTCGCGCATCATGCCGCAGTTCTCCGAAGAGCTGACCAGTCAGCAGATCGACGCGCTCATCGCCTTCCTGCGGACGTTGTGCCGCGGCAACGGCTGGCCGCGCGGCGAGTTGAACCTCCCGCGGCCGCTGCGCACTGAAAAGGCCTTTCCCGAAAGCGAAGCGATCCAGACGTTCGGCGTCAGCCTGCAGCATGCGCCGGACATCGACAGCGAGTTCTCGTACGAGACGCGGCTGTCGGCCCGCGATCAGATCGAGCTCGCGATCCCGTATGCGGGCCTTCACGACGCCGCCGGCCTCCGCGTCGGTGGCATCGGAGACGTCGCCGTCGGCCTCAAGCACGTGCTGTTCTCAAGCCACAACACGATCGTGAGCGGCTTCGGCGAGATCGCGCTGCCGACCGGCAACAGCGACAAGGGGCTCGGCAGCGGCGTCACGACGTTCTCGTTCCACGCCATGGCCGGACAGATCCTGCCTGGCAACGCGTTCATTCAGGCACAGGTCGGAACCGATCAGCCCCGGCACACCGACATCGCGCCGCGCACCCTGTTCTGGCGCGTCGACGCCGGCAAGAGCTTCCGGCAGGAGGACGGCCTCGGGCGCCTGTGGTCGCCGATGGTCGAGGTCGTCAGCGATCGCGACTTCGAGCCCGGCGCCTCCGCCAACATCGACGTCATCCCGCAGTTTCAGGTCACGCTTAACCGGCGCCAGCACGTACGCGTGAACGTCGGCTGGCAGATTCCGGCAACGAACCGCGAGGGCCGATCGTCGCAACTCGTCTTCTACATGCTGTGGGACTGGTTCGACGGCGGATTCTTAGAGGGATGGAAGTGATCACACGCCTCGCGGTACGCGCGGCGGCGCTCGCGCTCGTCGCGCTCGTCTACGCCAATGCGACGATGCATGCGGCCGATCCGAAAAAGCCCGTGCCAGAATTCCACACGTCCGACAGGTGCGTTGCGTGCCACAACGGCCTGCTGACGCCATCGGGGCAGGACATCTCGATTGGCTTCGACTGGCGCGCCAGCATGATGGCCAATTCGTCGCGCGACCCGTACTGGCACGCCGGCGTCCGGCGCGAAAGCATCGATCATCCCGAGTCGGCCGCGGCGATCGAAGACGAGTGCTCCATCTGCCACATGCCGATTCCACGCTACGAAGCGAAGGTGCGCGGCGAACACTCGCACGTCTTCTCGCATCTGCCGTTCTTCGCGGACGACAAAGAAGGACGCCAGGCCGCCGACGGCGTGTCGTGCGCCGTGTGTCACCAGATCAGCACCGAGGGACTCGGAACGCCGGCCAGCTTCAACGGCGGCTTCGTCGTCCAGCCGCCGCAGGACCCGGACGCGCGCCCGGAGTACGGGCCGTTCGAGGTCGAGCCGGGGCATCGCCGCATCATGCTCTCGTCCTCTGAAGGCTACCGCCCGACACAGTCGGATCACATCCGCCAGTCGGAGCTGTGCGCGACGTGCCACACGCTGCTGACGCAGGCGCTCGGACCGGGCGGCAAAGTGATCGGACGGCTGCCGGAGCAGGTGCCGTATCAGGAGTGGCTGCACAGCGACTTCAAGAACATGCAGAGCTGCCAGTCGTGCCACATGACAGCGGTGAACGAGCCCGCGCCCGCGACGCGCGTCTTCGGCACGCTCCGGGACGGCCTGCAGCGGCATACGTTCGTCGCGGCGAACTTCTTCATGCTCCGCATGCTCAACCGCTTCCGCGACTCGCTCGAGGTCGCCGCGCTGCCGCATGAGCTGACCGCCGCGGACAATCGCACCATCAACTATCTCGCGACGCGCGCCGCGACGGTGACGATCGACCGGGCGAGCGTCGACGGCGCTTTGCTGCGTGCGGACGTGGTCGTCGAGAACCTGGGCGGCCACAAGCTGCCGACCGCGTATCCTTCCCGTCGCGCGTGGCTGCATGTGGTCGTCGCCGACCGCGACGGCCGCGTCGTGTTCGAATCGGGCGCGCTCAATCCGGACGGATCGATTCGGGGCAACGACAACGACCAGGACGCGTCGAAGTTCGAGCCCCACTATCAGGAAGTGCGGACCGCCGACCAGGTGCAGATTTACGAGAGCGTGCTCGGCGATCAGAACGGCGGGGTGACGACGGGTCTTCTGACCGGCACGCAGTATCTGAAAGACAACCGGCTGCTGCCGCGTGGCTTCGACAAACGGACGGCGGAACCTGATATCGCCGTGCACGGCGGCGCACTCGAGGATCCCGATTTCGGCGCCGGTGCCGATCGCGTCCGTTACGCTGTCAACCTCGGCAATGCCACCGGCCCGCTTTCCGTCACCGTGGAATTGCTGTACCAGCCGATCGGATTCCGCTGGGCCAACAACCTCAAGCGGTACGATGCGCCGGAGCCGAAGCGGTTTACCGGGTACTACGACGCCATGGCACAGGCGTCCGCCACGGTCCTCGCGCGTTCGACGACGCGCGTCCAGCCGTAGCGCGGACGTCAGCGGCGACGATCATGCGAGCGCGCGGCCGCGCGTCTTCGGGCCGAACGTCGTCACGAGAATGGCGACCAGCGCCCAGCACACGGCGATGTACGTGAACACGCTCGTGTAGCCGTACCGCTGAAACAGAAACGCCACGATGAACGGACCGGCAAAGCCGTTGGCGAGCCGGCCCATGCCGTACGAGAGGCCGGTGCCGGTATTGCGGACTTCGGTCGGGAAGCACTCCGGCGTGTACGCATAGAGGAGTGCGGCAAAGACCTGCTGGCCCATCGCGACCAGAAATCCGAAGATCACGATCGTCGTCGTCTGAAAACTCAGGCCGTAGCTCAACCCGCAGATCGCAATCGCGACGGCGACGACGCCGATGAGCGACTTGCGTTCCCAGCGGTCGGAGCACTTGCTGGCGATCCAGGCGCCGGGCACGGCGCCGATCGACATCGCCGACGACTGCTCGAGCGAGCGCACCACCGAGAATCCGTGCTCGACGAGCAGCGTCGGCACCCATGAGAGAAAGCCGTAGATGCCGAGCGTCTGGCACGTCCAGATGCTCATCAGCAGGATCAGCCGGCCGAGCGATCCGGACGCGACCAGCTCGCGGAATCCGCCGGCGCGCGGCGGCGCCGCCGGCAATGCCTCGACCGCCGGCAGTTCACCCGTTTCCGCGCGCACGCGTGCCTCGACACGCGCGAGCACCGCGTCCGCCTCCTCGCGCCGTCCGCGGTTCTCGAACCAGCGCGGCGACTCCTCGAGCCGGCCCGCGAACAGCGGAAACACGATCGCGAGCGCCCCCCACACGAACACCGCGCGCCAGCCCCAGGCGCCCAGCGGGATGATGAACCGCGCGACGTACGCCGTGACGGGGATGCCGCACAGGCCGATGGTCAGAATCCACGCCTGGTAGCTCCCGCGAAGGCGCGCCGGAAACATCTCGCTGATGTACGTCATCGCGACGACCGTCATCGACGACAGGCCCACGCCGGTGAGCAGCCGCGTGGCGAAGAGCGACGGCGTGTCCCACGCGAACGCGTTCAGCAGCGAGAAGCCCGAGTACCACATGGTCGTGAGAACGAGGGCCCGCTTGCGGCCCACGCGATCCGAAAACCAGCCGCCCGCCGTCGCGCCGATGAACATCCCGACGAACGACGCCGATGTAATCAAGCTGATCGTGTCGATCGACAAGTGCCAGGCCTGTCGCACAGCGGGCGCTGCGAAGGCGAAGCTGTTCAGGTCGCCGAGCTCGAAAAAGAAGATGTACGCCAGGAGCCAGACGATGTCGCGGTGAAACGACGACAGCGGCAACCTGTCGAGCCGCGCCGCCGCCGAGGGACGCGTCGCGGCGTCCACTACCGTGTCTCCGCCGCGAACTTGAGCAGTGCGGCCGTGCGGTACACGCCGTGCACGAACTTGCCGTACGGCAGCGTGAGGAACAACGCGAGCACGAAGCCCAGGTGCACGACGAGCAGCGCCGGCATGACCGGCTGTGCACGAAGCGCGAGCAGGAGAAGACCGGTGACGCTCGTCATGAGCAGCATCACGATAAACGAAGTGTCGAGTCCCTGCTGCGCAGGATCGCCGAGCGCGGGATCTCTCCCGTGCCGCTGCATCAGCAGGCCGATTGGACCGACGACCAGGCCCGCGCCGCCAACGGCGCCCAGCAGCACGGGCGCGCTCGTCATGGCGTAGGGCGCGCGCCACCCGAACACCACGTGATAGACCGCGGCCACCGTCGTCGAGGCGAAGCACAGCGCGAAGCCGTAGAACGTGCAGTGATGAAACCATCGCCGCCACGGCGTGCGTACCTCGATGTCGCTCGTGCAGTCGTCGCCCGTCGCATGCAGATGGCGAAGCGTGAGGACATCGCGAAGAGCCTGAGCCGGCGCCGACCCTGAAAGGGTCGGCTTGCTGGGCCCACTCTGTAGGGCGGGCCTTTCAGGCCCGCCGAACGCCCTCGTCGCGCTGACAAAGCCAAGGCCGAGCGCCAGCGCCGCGAACACACCTGCCGCTCCGAAGACGCCGACCATCACGTCGTGCGGAATGACGGCGTAGAAGTCCGCGACCACATGCGTCGAGCGCGCGGCCAGCCACAAGGCGAGCATCGCCGCCACGCTGAGCGCGAGCGACGTCGCGATGCCGGAACGGCGGTACGCCCCGCGCATGAACGCCGGCCAGCACCACGCTTCGTACGACACGAGCCGGGCTTCCGCGAGCACGCGCGGGACGTTGATGTCGAACTCGTGCGGCGGCGCGTACTGGCACGCGTACAGACACTCGCCGCAGTTGTGACAGAGGTTCGCAAGGTACAGCACGTCGCCTTTCGCGAACGACGTGCGCGTCTCCATCGCCTGAAACACCGGACAGTACGCCTCGCAATAGCGGCAGGCGTTGCAGACCGTCATGACGTGCTCGCCCCGCGCGAGCGCGTCAGACGACACCGGCAGCCGCCTCCGTCCCGGCGATGCGTCCGAACACGGTGCCGATCGTCATGCCGACGCCGGCGACGTACCCCTGCCCCAGGATGTTGCCCGCCATGATCTCGCCCGCCGCGTAGACGTTCGCCGCCGGCTCGCCGCCCGTCATCAGCACGCGCGCGCGCGCGTCGACTTTCAGCCCGAGGTACGTGAACGTGATGCCGGGCCGCAGCGGGTAGCCCCAGAACGGCGGCGTGTCGATCGCGCGCGCCCAGTGCGTCTTGTCGGGGACGAGACCGGCCGTGCGGCAGTCGTCGAGCACGGCGTGATTGAACGTGCCCGGCCGCACGGCGCGATTGAACACATCGACCGTGCGTTCGAGTGCCTCCGGCGCGAGATCGAGCTGCCGCGCCAGCTCCGCGATCGACGCGGCCGCTTTCGGCGGAAAGACGGAGGGCATGAACAGCCGCGCCGACTTCGCGTCGATGATCGAGTAGGCCATCTGATCCGGTTGCTGCGCGACGAGACGGCCCCAGATCGCGTACCGCTTCGGCCAGAAGTCTTCGCCTTCGTCGTAGAACCGCTCGGCGTGCCGGTTCACGACGATGCCAAGCGACACGCAGTCGAGACGCGTGACGATGCCGCCGTCGAATTTCGGGGCGCGCGCGTCGATGGCGACGGCGTGGAACTGCGAGGGGTCGCCGACCGGCTGCGCGCCCGCATCGAGCATCATCTTCAGCACCGCGCCCCTGTTGTAGGGCGTGCCACGGATGATGAAGTTGTTCGCGGCCTCGCCCCAGATGTCGCGCAGCCACTCGACGTTCGCCTCGAAGCCGCCCGCGGCGAGCACGAACGTCTTCGCACCGATGACCGACGGAGGCGCACCAGGCCGGCTGACGGTGACCGATCGCAGGAGTTCGCCGTCCATCTCGATGCCCGTGACCTCTGCGTCGTACAGAACACCGACGCCCAGCCGCGCGGCGGCCGCGTAGTAGCTGTTCATCAGCGCCTTGCCGCCGCCGAGGAAGAACACGTTCGTGCGATCCAGATGCAGCGTGCCCTTGAGCGCCGGCTGCAGCCGCGCGCCGCACGATCGGATCCACTCGGCGCAGTGCGCCGACTCGCGGACGACGCACCGGGCCAGCGCCTCGTCGGTGTTGCCGCCGGTCACACGCAGGAGATCCGTCAGGAACTCGTCTTCGGAATATTCGCCGGCGAGCAGATCGGTCGGCGCCTCGTGCATCGTCCGCAGATTGCGGGTGTGCCGGCTGTTGCCGCCGCGGAATGCTCTGGGAGCGCTCTCGAGGACGAGGACGCGTGCGCCGCGCCGCTGGGCGGCCAGCGCCGCGCACAGGCCGGCGTTGCCGCCGCCAAGTACCGCCACGTCCACCGCGGCGCGGACGGTCATCTCAGCCGACCCAGTCGAGAAAGCGGTAGTAAAGACCGACGAGCGGAAGGAACCACGGGCGGCCATAGTAAAGCGGAATCGGCGCGAAGCGGTCGTCGAACAGCGGGTGATCGAATCGCTCGCCCGCGATGCGCCTGGCGATGAGCTGGCCGAGATGCGTCGCCATGGCGATGCCGTGTCCGCAGTAGCCACCGGCATAGAACGCGCCGTCGAGGAGGCCCGCATGCGGCATCTGATCGCGCGTGAACGCGACGTGCCCGCTCCAGGCGTAGTCGATCGGCGTGCCCGCGAGCTCCGGGAAGATCGACGCCATCGCGTGGCGCAGAATCGCCTCGGCTCGCGCCGCGCTCTCGAGCGTGGGCCCGGAAAATTCCGCGCGGCCGCCGAAGAGCAGCCGGTTGTCGGCGGTCAGCCGGAAATAGTGGAGGAAATGCCGCGAGTCGAACACCATGCGGCGCGTCGGCAGCAGCCGCGCCGCGAGCTCAGCTGAGAGCGGCGCCGTCGTGATGATGTAACTGCCGATCGGAATCAGCCGGCGCCGGAGCGCCGGCGCCGCGGCGTCGGCATACCCGTTGGTGGCAATGAGCACCTCTCCGGCGCGAACGTCGCCGGCGGCGGTGCGCAGCGTCCACCCGGTCGCGGCTCTGGTCATCCGCTCGACCGCGGCGCCTTCCACGATCACGGCGCCGGCCCGCCGCGCCGCGGCGCCGAGACCCGTCACGTACTTCGCCGGGTTGATCGCGAGGCTGTGCTCGTCCACCAGCACGCCGTGATAGCCGTGCGCGCCCAGTTCGCGCGGCTGGCTCGCCGCATCGACGAGGGAGACGGGATGCGCGAACACGCGATCGAGCAGCGCCTGCTCCTCGCGAAACGCGTCGAAGTGCGCCGGCTTGGCGGCGGCCTGCAGATGTCCCGTCCGCTCGAGCTCGCACGCGATGCCTTCGTCGGCGACGATCCCCTCGAGCGCGGCGATGGCGTCCCGCGACACCTGGAAGAGCTCGCGGGCGCGGGTCTCGCCGTACTTCGCCACGAGCGTTGCCGGCTCGAGCTTGAGACCGGTGAGCACCTGCCCGGCATTGCGCGAGCTCGCGCCGACGCCCACCCCGCCGCGGTCAAGGACCACCACCCTGGCCCCTGTGCGGCTCAGCCGCCAAGCGGCCGATAAGCCCGTGTAGCCCGCTCCGACAACAGCGACGTCGTAGCGATCATCCAGGCAAGACGGTGCAGAAGTGGAACCCACCCCCGGCGCAGCCGGTAGGGTGTCCCACCAATATGGATGGTTCTTCAACGCGGGCTATTGTTTCATGGCCGGTTTGTGACCGTTTTGTGTGACTAAAGAGTACTTCCAAATCATCGATCGTTAGTGTCTAATAGATGACTCTAAGCTCATTAATGCGACCAGAACAACTTCTAGGAAGGCGTTTGACTATGCGGTGTATCACTGCGGCACTCGCGCTGCTCGTCCTGATGAGCGCGCCTGCGATCGCACAGGTGCAGAACGGCACTCTGACCGGCGTCGCCAAAGATCAGCAGGGCGCCGCGCTGCCGGGCGCGACCGCGACGCTGACAGGCGTCGATGCGACCCGCACGTTCGTCACGGACACGTCGGGTGCGTTCCGCTTTCTCGAGCTCGCGCCCGGGCCCTACAAGTTGTCGGTCAGCCTGCAAGGTTTCCAGACCGTCGTTCGCGACAACCTCATCGTCGAGGTGGGCAAGAACGTCGATGTCGCGTTGACGCTCAAGGTCGCCGCGGTCGCCGAGACGGTGAACGTCGTCGCCGCCACGCCGCTCATCGACGCGCGCCAGACGGGCACCGCGACCAACATCACGGACGACGAACTGCGGCACGTCCCGACGAGCCGCGATCCGTTCGCGCTCATGCGCTCGGTGCCCGGCGTCCTCGTCGATCGCGTCAACGTGGGCGGCAACGAAACCGGACAGCAGTCGAGCTTTGTCATGAAGGGCACGCGCCCCCAGGACGCGGTCTGGACCCTCGACGGCGTCGTCGTCACCGACATGACGCTCGCCGGATCGGCGCCGACCTATTTCAACTTCGACAACTTCCAGGAGATTCAGGTCTCGACCTCGGGCCAGGACATCACGCAGCCGACCGGCGGCCTCGGGATGAACTTCGTCGTCAAGCGCGGAACGAATCTCTTCCACGGCGCGTTCCGCGGCTATTTCGCCAACGAAGGCCTGCAGGCGACGAACGTGCCGAGCGAGCTGGCGGCGACCGGTGTCACCAGCGCGACGGCGGATCACGTCGATCGGCTGTCGGACTACGGCTTCGAGCTGGGGGGCCCGATCGTCAAGGATCGCGCGTGGTTCTACGGCTCGTACTCTTACCAGGACATCCGGCTCTTCTACCATACGACGCCGGGCGTCGCCGATCGCACGGAGCTGAAGAACCCGAACGTGAAGGTGAACTGGCAGGCGACGAAGAAAGACCTCGTCAACTTCCTCTACTTCGACGGCTACAAGATCAAGGACAACCGCAGCCCGGGCACGGTCGGCGTCATCAACAACGCGCCGACGGCGACGTTTCACCAGGACAACGCGTACAGCGACGGCAAGCTGCACGGGTTGTGGAAGTTCGAAGACAACCGCGTCCTCAACGCGAACAACTTCGTCTCGGCCAAGTACGCGTACTACAACACCGGCTTCATCCTGACGCCGGAAGGCGGCATGGGCCTCAACGCCGGCCGCGATCTCGTAACCGGCACGTCGTACGGGTCGATCACCCAGAGCACCAACATCCGTCCGCAGCACACGGTGAACGCCGACGCCAGCTCGTTCTTCAACGGGCTCGGCGGCTCGCACGACCTCAAGTACGGGTTCGGCTTCCGGCGGACGGATGGGACGACGCTGACCGACTGGCCGGGCAACGGGATCCTTGCGCTGCGGCAGACGCCGACGCTTGGTTTCGCCGAACTGTTCCGCTCGGGCAACGGCACGAACCGCGCCGACTACCTCGATTTCTACGCCGGCGATACATTCGCGGTCAATCGCGCGACGATCAACCTCGGCCTCCGCTACGACCGTCAGTGGGGCGCGGCGCTCGCCTCCTCGACGGCTGGCAACCCGGCGTTTCCGACGGTCCTGCCCGGCTTCAGCTTCGCGGGTTACTCGTCACCGTACACGTGGAACGACCTGTCGCCCCGCGCCGGCATCACCTACGCGCTCGACGATGCGGGCAAGACGCTCCTGAAGGCGAGCTTCAGCCGCTACGCCAGCCAGCAGGCGACGGGCACGATCGGCTACGCGAACTCCGCCGCGAACGCCGGCTTTGCGGTCTATCTCTGGAACGATCTGAACGCCGACCATTTCGCGTCACCCGACGAGGTGAACTTCAGCCGGCTGATTGCGTCGGGCAGCGGTTTCAACCCGGCGAATCCGACGGCGATCACCTCAGCCAACCAGATCGACCCGAATCTGAAGGCGCCGATGACCACGAGCATCGTGGCCGGCGTCGAGCACGAGCTTCGGCCGAACCTGGCGGTCGAGGCCGACTACACCTACACGCGCGTGTCGGATCTGTTCGGGAATCTGTTCGCGAACATCACGCCGCGCGTCGGCGTCCGTCCGGGCGTCAACGGCGACTATACGAAGGGCGCCGGCTTGAGCGGGACGCTGCCCGACGGCACGCCGTACAACATCGCGACCTACATCCCCGTCCCCGCGCTGGTGACGGCCGGAGGCGGGGGCTTCCTCGAGACCAATATCCCCGGCTACTACACCGACAACCACGGGATCGAGCTCGCCATCACGCGCCGCCTGACGGGCAAGTGGATGGGCCGGCTGTCGCTGGCGTTCAACGACGCGCGGGAGCACTTCACCAACGCCAACGGCGTCTACGACACCAACGGCAACCCGACGCCGACGATCACCGAGCCGCTCGTTGACGGCGGCGCCTACGCGCCGCAGAGCACCGGCAACGGCGAGGGCGCAATCTACATGAACGCGCGCTGGCAGTTCAACGCGGACGGGATGTACATCGCGCCGTACGGCATCGAGCTCGCCGCGAACGTCTTCGGGCGGCAGGGCTATCCGGAGCCGCTCTACCGGCCGGGCACGTCGGCCGCGCTCGGCTCGGACTCGACGCTCAACATCCTCGTGTCGCCGACGATCGACTACGTCCGGTATCCGAGCGTCTGGGACACCGACTTCCGCGTCGCGCGCGATTTCAAAATCAGCACGGTGACGGTCCGCGGCATGTTCGACGTGTTCAACCTCTTCAACGCGAACACGGTGCTGCTCCGCAACGGCAACGTCACGGCCACGGGCGCCTCAGGGTTCAACGCGATCGCGCAGAACCTGAGCCCGCTGATCGCGCGCGTCGGCGTGCAGATCGGCTTCTGACCGCCGGACGCGGGTGTCGGCCGGACGACGATGTTGTCCGGCTGCCCGTCGTCCGATAACTCCGCATCAGGAACTGCCGCAGCCACGACGCCGTCCAAGGGTGTGGATTGCGATCCAGGAGAGTGCGTATGAACGTCGTGAGAACGTGGCTGCTTGCAGCAGCCGCGCTCCTCGCTGCCGGCCTTGTGGCGGCGCAGACGACCAACGGCGCGATTTCAGGGCACGTCGCCGATCGACAGGGGCTGGCGCTGCCGGGCGTCACCGTCAGCGCGGCCTCGCCCAATCTCCAGGGCGTGCGCACGACGGTCACCTCCGAGAACGGCGATTTCGTCCTCTCCCTGCTGCCTCCCGGCACCTACACCCTGTCGTTCGACCTGAGCGGCTTCGAGCGCGTCACCCAGACGGTGACGCTCGCGCCGACGCAGGTGCTGCCCGTAGACGCGCAGATGGGTCCCGCGCCGATCACTGAGACCCTGAACGTCGTCGGACGCGCCGCCGACGTGCTGACGCAGACGGCGCAGGTCGCGACCAATTTCAAACAGGATCTGATGTCGTCGCTGCCGACCAACCGCGACGTCAACGCGGTGCTGCTGATGGCGCCGGCCGTGCACCCGTCGGGCCCGAACGGCACGTATTCGATTGCGGGATCGATGTCGTACGAGTCGCTGTACCTGGTGAACGGCGTGACGGTGAACGAGAACCTCCGCGGCCAGCCGAACAACCTGTACATCGAAGACGCCGTGCAGGAAACGACCGTCGCGACGGCCGGCGTCTCCGCGGAGTTCGGCCGCTTCAGCGGCGGCGTGGTCAACGTCGTCACCAAGTCGGGTGGCAACCGCTTCAGCGGGTCGTTCCGCGACACGCTCAACAACGACAACTGGCGATCGCTCACGCTCGTTCCGGCGGGCCAGTACGTCCCGGGCGATCGCACGCAGACGGTTCCGTCTGCCTCGGCCGTCTGCGGCACGCTCGGCAACCAGGCCTGCGGTGACGGCGCCGTCTACCCGAAGGACACGACGCTCAACCAGACCATCCCCGAGTACGAGTACACGCTGGGAGGTCCGGTCGCGAAGGATCACCTGTGGTTCTTCACGGCGGGGCGTCTCACGAGCCAGGACTCGACGCGGCAGCTGTTCCTCACGAACGTTCCATACACGTTCACCGACGACCAGAAGCGGTACGAGGGCAAGCTGACGTTTTCGCCGACCGCAAATCACCGCGTCGAAGGCGCGTACACGAAGATCCTGCGCGACCAGGTCAACGGCAACCAGTTCAACGTCATGGACCTGTCGAGCCTCTACAACGCGAGCAACCCGCAGGATCTGGTGACGCTGAACTACAACGGCGTCCTCTCGCCGTCGGTGTTTCTCGAAGCACGCGTGGCCAGGCGCAGCTGGACCTCGCACGGCGTCGGCGCGACGACGACGGATCTCATCCAGGGCACGTTGATGCGCGACCTCGTCAACAACACCCGCTACTGGTCGTCCACGTTCTGCGGTGTCTGCCGGGACGAACAGCGCAACAACGACGACGTGTTCGTGAAGGGGTCGTATTTCGTCTCGCGCCGCGGCGCCGGATCCCACAACATCAGCTTCGGGTACGACACGTTCAACGACATCCGCATTGCGGACAACTACCAGGAAGGCAGCAACTACCGCATCCTCGGCACGACGACGATCGTGCGCGGCACGACGGTGTATCCGGAGCTGCTCACGTCGGGCGCGACACGGACGCTGCTCGAGTACGATCCCATCTCGCTCACGAGCGAGGGCACCAACTTCCGGACGCACTCGCTGTTCGCGAACGACAACCTCCGCTACAACGACAAGCTCACGTTCAACCTCGGCCTCCGCTGGGACAAGAACCACGGCGAAGACAGCATGGGCACCCTCGTCGCGCGCGACAGCGCGCTCAGCCCGCGCGTCGGCGTCGTGTGGGATCCCAAGGGCAACGGCGACTGGGCGGTCACCGCGAGCTTCGCGAAATACGTCGATGCCATCGCCAACAGCGTCGCGGACCTGTCGTCGTCGGCCGGCCAGGCCGCCAGCTTCCTCTGGGCCTATAACGGCCCGCCGGTCAACCCGAATCCGAGCGCGCCGTCGCTCGTGGACACCGCGACGGCCATTCAGACCGTCCTCGCGGCCTGCCAGCGAGACGCGAACGGCTTCTGCACGGCGTTCGGCGCGCCCGTGTTCTCCCAGGTGCCGAGCGTGTCCGTCAAGATCCCGGACTCGCTCGAATCGCCGCACGTCCTCGAGTACGCCGCGGGCGTCAGCCGCCAGCTCGGCGGCCGCGCGGCCGTGCGCGCCGACTACGTGTTTCGCAACTACCGCGACTTCTATTCGTCGCGCGTCGATCCGTCCACCGGCACGGCCGTCGATTCGCTCGGCAACCGCTCCGACGTCACGATCATCGAGAACACCAACGACGCCATTCGGCGCTATCAGGGGCTGACCGTCTCGGCGACCTACCGCATGAGCGGGCGCACCGATTTCGGGGGCAACTACACGCTGTCGCGCCTCTGGGGCAACTTCGACGGCGAGAACATCTCGAGCGGTCCGTCCGGCGTGACGCTGCTCTCCTATCCGGAATACCGCCAGGCGTCGTGGTACGCGCCGATCGGGGATCTCTCGGCCGATCAGCGTCACCGCTCGCGCATGTGGGTCAACTACGGCGTGCCGAAAGTCGAGGGGCTGACGCTGAGCGTGCTCGAGAACCTGGCGAGCGGCGTCCCATACGGCGCGGTCGGGCTCGTGGACGCGCGGCCATACGTCAAGAACCCGGGCTACGTCACGCCGCAGGGCAGCGCGAGCGAGACGTACTACTTCACCGCGCGCGACGCCTTCCGGACCGACTCGGAGTTCCGGACCGACCTCGCCGCGTCGTACACGCGCGGGATCGGCGCGGGCGCACGCCGGATCGACCTGTTCGTCCAGGCGCAGGTGCTGAACCTGTTCAACCAGTTCCAGCTCTGCGGCTGCGGCGATTCGGTCTTCAACAACGGCGGCAACATCCTCACCAGCCGCATCGGCATGGGCGTGCTGAGCCCGAACGGAACGACGCGTCCCAACTTCAACCCGTTCACGACCACGCCCGTGCAGGGCGTCAACTGGGACTACGCGCCGAACTTCGGCACGGCGCTCAGCCGCTTCGCGTTCACGTCGCCTCGCGAGCTCCGCCTGACCTTCGGCGTCAGGTTCTAGCGGGGGTCTTCTTCCGCCCGCCGCGCAGGACGAACACGACGACCAGCCCGAACGCGACGGCCACGGCCAAAAACGTCGCGCCGAACAGGATCAGCGTGCGGTAGAGGATCGACTGCGTCTGCATCCGCGCGTAGAGCTCGAGCGGGTCGCCGCGCAGCCGCCGGCTGAGCGGCTGCTCCCAGACGAGAATGTTGCCGCGCAGGTAGTTGTCCACACCGGCGTTGTTCAGGTGATACGTGATCTTGCTCGGCAGGTGCAGCCGGAACGCGACAAGCTCGTTGCCGCGCCAGCCGACGTCGCCGACGTCTTTCCCGGCCGGCGCGCCAAGCGTCTGCCGGTAAAGATATTCGTCACCTTCACGCCGGAACTCGTACCGCGACCAGTTGAACGGCGCGGTCGCGCCGAGCCGGCGGATGTCGTCAACGTCCACGCGCACGTGCACGAACCGCCGTCCGTTGCGCCGCGACTGGCTGATCTGGGTGACGTGCGTCCGGGGTGTCGGGAAGACACGCCGGCCGGCGTCGCGGTGGAGGCGCGCGGCCGGCCGCGCGTCGAGCGCCGCGCCTCGCAGGGCGTCGAGGGCCGCGACCGAGCTGTTCACGTAGACGGAAGCCGTGCCGTCCAGCGCCAGGTAGATGTCTTCCTCGTACTCGTACTGCCGGAACAGACCGCCGGCCGTGCAGGATGCGGCCGACAGCGCCGCCAGCACGAGCACGGCGGCCCGGAAGAGCCGCGTCATCGCAGTGATATAGTACAAAAACTTCCGGCCAGACCGTGCCCGCACGACCGATTCTCTACCTCATCGACGGCAGCTCGCAGATGTACCGCGCGTTTCACGCGCCCATCCGCACCGCCGACGGCGGCATCCTGCGCAACGCCGCCGGGGTCCCGACCAACGCGGTCTACGTCTTCGTGACGATGCTGCGGAAGCTCATCGCCGAACACAAGCCAGAGTACATCGCCGCGTCGTTCGATCTTCCCGGCCGCACGTTTCGCGACGAGATGGTGTCGGACTACAAAGCCAACCGCGCTCCCATGCCGGACGAGCTCGCGGTCCAGATTCCGCTCGTCCACGCCGCGTGCGAGGCGCTCGGCGTCCCCATCCTCACCTCGGAACGCTACGAGGCCGACGACGTCATCGGCACGCTGGCGGCGCAGGCGAACGCCGCGGGCTTCGACGTCGCGGTCGTGACGATGGACAAAGACTTCTTTCAGCTCGTGCACGACGGCCTGCGCGTGTTCAACCCGCGCGACGAGGGCACGTGGTACGACGCGGCGGGCGTCAAAGAGAAGTTCGGCGTCGCCCCCGATCAGGTGGTCGATGTCCTCGCGCTGATGGGCGACACGATCGACAACATCAAGGGCGTCCCCGGCATCGGCGAGAAGGGCGCCAGAGAGCTGATCACGAAGTACGGCTCGCTCGAGAACCTGATCGCGCACGCGTCGGAGCTGACGCCGAAGCGTCGCGAGACGCTGCTGGCCAACGTGGACGCCGCGAGGCAGAGCCGCGAGCTCGCGACGATTCACACGGGCGTGCCCGTCAGCTTCCAGCCCGACGCGCTTCGCTACGGCGGGGCGGAACGCGAGCGCTGTTTCAGGATCTTCAGCGAGCTCGGCTTCAACACCCTGGTCAAAGAGTTTGCCCCGACCGCCGCCTCGATCACGAAGCACTACCGCGTCGTGAACACGCCGGACGATCTCCGCGCGCTCGCCGGCCGGCTGAAGACCGCCGGCCGGTTCGCGTTTCGAGTGCTCGTCGATCAGCCGTCCGCGATGCGTGCGTCGATCGTGGGCATCGCGTGTTCGACCGTGCCGCGCGACGCGGACTACGTCCCAGTCGGCCATCGCGCGCTCGGCGGCATCGCCTCGATGCCGGTCGCCGACGCGCTCGGCATCCTCAAGCCCGTGCTCGAAGACCCGGCCGTCGTCAAGTCAGGACACGATCTGAAGTTCGACGCAATCGTGCTCGGCCGCCACGGCGTCGCGCTCGACGGCCTCGGCCTCGACACGATGCTCGCCAGCTACCTGCTCGACGCGACCCGATCGGCGCATCGGCTCGAAGACCTCACGCTCGAACACACGGCCTACAAGGCGCTGGCGGAGGAAGACATCTGCGGGCGCGGCGTGAAGGCCGCGTCGCTCGCGGACGTGCCGGTCGAAGCCGCGATCGACTACGCGGGCGAGCGTGCCGACCTCGCCGGCCAGCTCGTACCTCTTCTCACCGAGCAGCTCGAGCAAGAACAGCTGACGGACGTCTACCGCACCCTCGAACGGCCGCTGATTCCGGTGCTCGTGGACGTCGAACGCGCCGGCGTCCGGATCGACTCTGGCGCGCTCGCCGCGCAGTCCGGCAAGGTCGATCAGGAACTGACGCGGCTGATGAAGCAGATCTACGAGCTGGCCGGCGGCGAGTTCAACATCGGATCGCCGAAGCAGCTCGCCGAGGTTCTCTTCGAGAAGCTCAGCCTGCCGGTGCTGAAGCGCACGGGGACGTCGAAGGCGCCGTCCACCGCCGTCGAGGTGCTCGAGGAACTGGCGCTCACGCACGATCTGCCCCGCCTGATCCTCGACTGGCGCGGCCTGTCGAAGCTGAAAGGCACCTACATCGACGCGCTGCCGCAGCTCGTGAACCCGGAGACAGGACGCGTCCACACCAGCTTCAACCAGGCGGTCGCGGCCACAGGACGGCTGAGCAGCAGCGATCCGAACCTGCAGAACATCCCGATCCGCACGGAGCTCGGACGCGAAATCCGCCGCGCCTTCATCGCCGATCCCGGCCACGTGCTCGTCTCGGCCGACTACTCGCAGATCGAGCTGCGCGTGCTCGCGCACATGGCCGGCGACGAGACGCTCATCGAGGCGTTCCGCCGCGGCGACGACATCCACAGCCAGACGGCGGCGAAGGTCTTCGGTCCCGACAGTCCGGTCGATCCTCACCAGCAGCGTGCGACCGCGAAGATGATCAACTACGCGCTGCTCTACGGCAAGACGGCGTTCACGCTTGCGAAGGACATCGGCGTGACGACGCAGGAGGCGCAGGCGATCGTCGATGCGTACTTCGCCGGCTTCCCGCGCGTGCGCGCCTTCATCGATCGCACGCTCGCCGACGCGCGCGCCAGCGGTGTCGTGAAGACGATGTTCGGACGCCGGAGACTGA
>CAZOIK010000445.1:0-3762 GCA_964579765.1 uncultured Bifidobacteriaceae bacterium | reverse complement strand
GTTCTGGAGCTGCGTCTCCTTGAAGTTGGCGACCACCCACACGTCGTTCAGCTCGATGAGGGCCATCAGCGGCTGTCCGGGCTGGATGATCTGGCCGACCTCCACGGTCTTGCGGCTGATGTAGCCGGCGGCCGGCGCCTTGACGGTCGCGTACTGCAGGTTGAGCTCGGCCTGCGCGAGCTGCGCGCGCAGCTGCTCGGCGTGCGCCTCGGCGGCGGCCGCGCGCGCGCGGATGGCCGCGATCTGCTGCGGCGCCGTCTGCGCGTTCTTGAGCGACGCCTGCGCCTGCTGCTCGGACACCTGCGCCTGCATCAGGCGGCTCTGCGCGACGCGGACGCCGGCCTCGGCCTCCGCGACGCCGCCCTTGGCCGCGTCCACGGCGGCCTGCTGGGCGTCGGCCGTGGCGACCGCCGCGTCGTACTGCTGCTGCGACACCTCGTCCTTCGCGAGCAGGCCCTTCAGCCGCGCGACGTCGCGCGTGGCTTGCGTCGCGTGCGCCTGCGCCTGCATCACGTTCGAGCGGGCGGCCTCGAGCCGGGCTCTGGCCGCCTCGACGCCCTTGTCGGCCTCCTCGATCGCGGCGCCCGCCTGCCGCACTCCGCCCGTCGCGGTCGTGACGTTGCTCTCGGCGGCGATCGACGTGACCGGCACGTTGCTCTGCGCCGCCTTCGCGGCGGCTTCGGCGTCGGCCAGATCCGCCCTGGCGCGATCGACGGCGATCTGGTAGTCGCGCGGGTCGATCTCGACGAGCGTCGCGCCGGCCTCGACCGTCTGGTTGTCTTTGACCAGCAGCTTGGTGACGGTGCCGCCGACGCGGGCGGCGATCTGCACGACGTGCGCTTCGGTCTGCGCGTCGTCGGTCGATTCGCGGCCGGCCGTGACCCACAGCCAGACGGCGCCGGCGATGACGATCGCGATGACCACCGGGATGAGAATGCGGGCGCGAGCCATTAACGGGAGCCTCCGAGGTAGCGCCGGACGGCCGCCTCGGCGTCGCCCAGATTGCGCGCCAGGACGGCCTTGCCGACGTTGTATGAGTACAGCGCGTTGATGTATTGCTCGTTCGCCAGGCTGACCGCTTCCTGCGCCTGGACGACTTCGATGTTGCTGGTGACGCCGGCAGCGAAGCGATCGCGCGCCTGGGCGAGCGTCGTCTCGGCGACCTGCCGCGCGCCGGTCGCGACCTGCAGCTGCTCGCCGCTGGCCTGCAGGTCCATGAACGCGGTCTTCACGTCATAGTAGATCGCGGCGTGCAGGTCGTCGGCTTCGGCGCGCCGGCTCTTGAGATCCGCGTCCGCCTCGATGACGCGGCCGCGCGTGCGGCCGCCCTGGAAGATCGGCACGTTCACCGCGCCGACGACCGAGAAGGTGTAGTGCGAATTGGTCGGCGCGACGAGCTCGCCGTAGTCGGCGTTGAGCACGACGGACGGCAGATTGTCGCCGACGGCCGCCGCGCGCGTCGCCTCCGCGGCCTTCACGCGTTCGAGCGCCGCCAGATAGTCGGGGCGTGCCTTGTACGCCTGCTGGAGCGCGTCCTCGAGCGTCATCTGCGGGACCGGGACGTCGGGCACGTTGCTCATGAGCGTGACGTCCTGCCCCGGCGGCAGGCCGATGATGCGGCCGAGCTGCAGCTTCGCTTTCTCGAAATCGTTTGCCGTCGCCGTCACGCGCTGCTTCTCGGTGTTGAGCTCGACCTGCGCGCGCAGGACGTCGATGCCCGCGACGAGGCCGTTCTGCTTCATGTCGTTGGCCTGGTTGTAGAGCGCCTGCGCCGACTGCAGCTGCGCCCGCGCCGCGTCGGCACGGGCCGACGCCGCCAGCGTCTGCAGATAGGCGTTGGCCGCGACGAGCACCACCAGCTCGCGCGCGCCCTGGTACGTGTGCGCGATGGCCGCGGCCGTGTGCTTCTCGGCGCGGTAGTTGTTGATGGCGTGCAGGTCGAAGATCGACTGCGACACCGACACGCGCGCGTCGAACAGGTTGAACGGCCCGACGATCGAGGGGATGCCTTCCGGCAGGGGAAACCCGTACGCGGCGAGGTCGATCAGCTGGCGCGACTCGGCGACCCGGCCGTTCAGATTGGGCAGCAGTTCGCCCAGCGTACGCCACCGCTCGCCCTGCTCCCGGCCGCGTGCGTCGTCGGCCAGGAGGATGCCGAGGTTGTGATCGAGTCCGCGGTTGATCGCGTCGAGAATCGAGAGCTGGAGCGGCTCAGCAGTCGGCTGACCCGAGGGCACGCTGCCGAGGAACTGCGGCGAGGGTTGTCGTGGAGGCGCCGCGGCGGGCATCTGCGCGCGAACGCGCGCCCCTCCGACCGCCACCGTCACGAACACCCACAGCCACAGCACACGTCTCACGGCGCACCCTCCTCAGCATTGGGAAACTCATCCAGCGTACCATTTCTCAGGCCAGCAAACTCCGGATTCGCGGGATTCGTCTAACACAGCCAAGCCGATGCCGCCACGATGCATCTTGAGTGCCGCTGTCTGCGTCGTCATCGGCGCGATCGGCGCGGTGCCCGCCGCCGCGCAGACGCTGCTCGCGGGCGAGACGTACGCGATCGCGCGCGCGAAGGGGCCCATCGTCGTTGACGGCGATCTCGCGGACGAGGGCTGGCGCGACGCGCTCCGCATCGAGCGGTGGTACGAGATCAACCCGGGCGACAACACCGAGCCGCGGCTGAAGAACGTCGGCTATCTGACGTACGACGACAGGTTCTTCTACGCCGCGTTCGAGTTCGAAGATCCCGATCCGAAGAAGATCATCTCGCCGTACGGCGACCACGACTACATCCAGAACAACGCGGACTTCGGCGGCCTGTTCCTCGACACCAGAAACGAAGGGCACACGGCGTACGAATTCCAGGTCACCGCGCACAACGTGCAGTTCGACGCGGTCATGGACGACAACGGCGGCGGCGAGAACGCGTCGCCGGATTTTTTCTGGCAGTCGGCGACCCGGATCAACGATCACGGCTGGACGCTGGAGATTCGCATTCCGTTCTCGTCGCTCCGGTATCGGAACAAGGATCCGCAGGAATGGGGCGTGATGCTCTGGCGCAACTACGCGCGCGACTTCCGCTACCAGTTCGTGTCGGTGAAGCAGCCGCGGGGCAGCCAGTGCTTCGTGTGCCGTGAGAACTCGCTGCACGGCCTGAGCCAGCTGCCCTCCGGTGGACATCTGATCGCGGCGCCGTACCTGGCCGCGAATCAGACCGCGCGGCCTGCGGGCGATCTGGGCACGCCGCTCGTCGACGACCCGTTCGGACACAAGATCGGCCTCGACGTGAAGTACACGCCGAACGCCGACAACGCCATCGACGCGACCCTGCGTCCCGACTTCTCGCAGATCGAGTCCGACACGGCGCAGATCTCGACCAACCAACGCTTCGCGCTGTTCTTCCCGGAGAAGCGGCCGTTCTTTCTCGAGGGCGTCGAGATGTTCTCGACGCCGATTCAAGCCGTGTACACGCGCACCATCACGGCGCCCGACTGGGGCGGCCGCGCGACGGGCAAGCTCGGCGGGGTCAACTACACCGCGCTCGTGGCCGACGACAACGGCGGCGGCAGCGTCATCATTCCCGGCCCCAAGTCGTCGTCGCTTGCAGACGAGGACTTCCATTCGACCGTGCTCGTCGGGCGCGCCAAGAAGGACTACGGGCTGTCCTTCATCGGCGGGCTGATCACGGACCGGGAGAGCGGCGCGTCGGGCCACAATCGCGTCATGGGCCCGGACTTTCAGGTCCGCTTCAACGGCACCGAG
>CAZOIK010000444.1:0-7488 GCA_964579765.1 uncultured Bifidobacteriaceae bacterium | reverse complement strand
CGCCGCGACGGGCGCACGGTCCGCACGGCGCGGCTCGGCGAACTGGAAGAGATTCCGGCCGTGTTCCGGCGCGACGGTCGGCCGCAAGCGATCGTGCAGCCGTTCGATTTCAGCCGCCAGCGCCTCGCCGCGCACGTCGATCGGCGCCGGCGCGGTCGCGATCGTCGGACGCGCCGGCTGTACGCCAGACGTCGCCGCGGCCGCCAGCCACGCGGCGAGTGCGCCCAGAACGACGACGAACGTGACCGTGCGCCTGGTCATCACCGGATTGGACAATTAGAACCTCTTCGTGTCCGTCGCGCAATGACCAAGGCAGGCCCAAAGGCCCGCACTACGTCGCGTCGTGTTATACTTCGCCGTGCACCCCTCATCGACTGGCTCTACGGTCGATCGGAAATTTCCGCAGCAAGTCGTCGCCTTCATTCCCGCTCGTTTCGCCTCGACGCGCTTTCCGGGCAAGCCGCTCGCCGACATCGACGGCCGGCCGATGATCGAGCACGTCTACCGCCGCGCGTCCGCCGCGGCGTCGGTCGCCGAGGTCATCGTCGCCACAGACGACCTGCGCATCGCGACGCGCGTCAACGAGTTCGGCGGCCGCGTCCGGCTCACGAAAGCCACGCACCGATCTGGCACGGATCGCCTCGCGGAAATCGTCGCCGGCATGGACGTGGACATCGTCGTGAACGTGCAGGGCGACGAGCCGCTCATCGATCCGCGCGCCATCGACCAGGTCGTCGCGCCGCTGCTCGCGGATCCGTCCGTCCAGATGGCGACCTTGTACAAGCGCATCACGGAACCGGCCGAGCTGCTCGACAGCAACGTCGTAAAGGTCGTGGTCGATCGCGGAGGCTTCGCGCTCTACTTCTCGCGCGCGCCCATTCCGCACGTCCGCGATCCCCGCGGCGGCTGGCCGCCCTACTTCAGACATATCGGCCTGTACGCCTACCGGCGTCAGGTGCTGCTGGTGCTGGCGAGCCTCGAGGCGACGCCGCTCGAACGCGCCGAATCGCTCGAACAGCTCCGGGCGCTCGAACACGGCATCCGGATCAAAGCCGTGGAAACGCCGTACGACTCGATGAGCGTGGATACGCCCGAGGATCTCGAACAAGTGCGCCGCCTGCTCGCGGCGCCGACTTCCGGTTGAGGGGACGAATGGACGGACGGCAGACCAAATACATCTTCGTGACTGGCGGTGTGGTGTCGTCGCTCGGCAAGGGTCTCGCCGCCGCCTCGATAGGGTGCCTGCTCGAAGGCCACGGCTACCGGGTGACGATGCAGAAGTTCGACCCCTACATCAACGTCGATCCGGGGACGATGAGCCCGTACCAGCACGGCGAGGTCTACGTCACCGACGACGGCGGCGAGACGGACCTCGACCAGGGCCACTACGAGCGCTTCACCAGCACGCTGACGACGAGGAATTCCAACTGGACCACCGGCAAGATCTACTCGAGCGTCATCCAGAAGGAACGCCGCGGCGACTATCTCGGCCGCACCGTCCAGGTCATCCCCCACATCACGAACGAAATCAAGGACGCCATCCGGCAGGTCGGCCAGGACGTTGACGTCGTGCTCGTCGAGATCGGCGGGACGGTCGGCGACATCGAGAGCCTGCCGTTCCTCGAGGCGATCCGCCAGTTCCGTCAGGACGTCGGCCGCGACAACACGCTCTACATCCACCTGACGCTCGTGCCGTACATCGGCGCCGCGGGCGAGCTGAAGACCAAGCCGACACAGCACAGCGTGCGCGATCTCCGCTCGATCGGCATCCAGCCCGACATCCTGCTCTGCCGCACCGACCGCTTCCTCGACCCGGACATCAAGCGCAAGATCGCGCTGTTCTGCGACGTCGCCGAAGAAGCCGTCATCACGGCGAAGGACGTCGCGACGATCTACGAAGTCCCGCTCGTGCTCGCCGCCGAAGGCCTCGATCGCATCGTGCTGAAGTACCTCCACCTGCCGCAGACCGAACGGCGCATGCAGCAGTGGGAGGACATGGTCGATCGCATCAAGCATCCGCTCGACGAGATCACCATCCACGTCGTCGGCAAGTACGTCGGGTACGAGGACTCGTACAAGAGCCTCAACGAAGCGCTCTATCACGGCGGCTTCCCGCACCGGCTGAAGGTGAACATCAAGTGGATTGAAGCGGAATCGCTCGAGGAACCGAACGGCGCCGCGCTGCTCGACGACGCGGACGGCATCCTCGTGCCGGGCGGCTTCGGCAACCGCGGCACGCGCGGGATGATGAAAGCCGCCGAGATCGCGCGCGAGCGCAGAATCCCCTACTTCGGCATCTGCTACGGCTTCCAGTGGGCGACGGTCGAGTACGCGCGCAACGTCGCGGGGCTGAAGGACGCGGACTCGACGGAGTGCAATCCGGACACGCCGACGAAGGTCATCTACAAGCTGCGCGATCTGCTCGGCGTAGACGAACTCGGCGGCACGATGCGCCTCGGCGAATATCCGTGTCAGCTCGCGCCGGGCTCGCTCGCCGAGCGCGCGTACGGCGCGCGCCTCATTCACGAGCGCCACCGCCATCGGTACGAGTTCAACTGCCTCTACGAACCGGCGCTCCTCGAGCACGGCATGAAGATCTCCGGCCGCTCGCCCGACGGCAAGTTCGTCGAGATCGCCGAGATTCCCGGCCACCCGTGGTTCCTGGCCGTGCAGTTCCACCCGGAGTTCAAGTCGAAGCCGACGCGCCCGCATCCGCTGTTTGCGAGCTTCGTCGAGGCGAGCTACCGGCACAAGACGGCACACGTCCGCGCGGCGGCGACCGAGTCCGTGGCGTAGGAAGACGCACGAAACCAGGCTCGTACAAACCCTTCTTCGTGCGCTTTCGTGGCCTTTGTGTCTTCGTGGCTGCGCAGTCCATATAATGTTCGGGGATGCATCCCATCCAGATCGGTGATTTCACGCTCGGGAACGGCGCGAGTCCGTTCGTGCTCATCGCCGGGCCGTGTGTCATCGAGAGCGAGGCACACGCGACGTTCATGGCCGGCGCGATTTCGGAGATCGCGCGGCGCCTGAACGTGCCGTACGTCTTCAAGGCGTCGTTCGACAAAGCAAACCGCACGTCCGGCGCGTCGTTTCGCGGGCCGGGCCTCGCCGAAGGGCTGCGCGTGCTCGCCGGCGTCAAGGCGAAGTTCGGCGTCCCGATGCTCACCGACATTCACGAACCGGCACAAGCCGCGGCGGCCGCCGACGTGGTGGACGTGCTGCAGATTCCCGCGTTCCTCTGCCGCCAGACCGACCTGCTCGTCGCGGCGGCGAAGACGGGCCGCGCCGTGAACATCAAGAAGGGCCAGTTCCTCGCGCCCGACGACGTCAGGCACGCCGTCGCCAAAGTCACCGGCGCGGGCAACGCCAACGTCTTCGTCACCGAGCGCGGCACGACGTTCGGCTATCACAACCTCGTCGTGGACATGCGCGCGTTCCCGATGATGCGCGCGACCGGCGTCCCCGTCGTGTTCGACGTCACGCACAGCCTGCAGCTGCCGGGCGGCGGCGACGGCGTCACCGCCGGGCAGGCCGAGTACATCGAGCCGCTCGCCTCGGCGGGCGTGGCCGCCGGCGTGGACGGCGTGTTTCTCGAAGTCCACGACGACCCGGCCGCCGCGAAGAGCGACGCGCAGAACGCGCTGAAGCTCGACCTGCTCGAGCCGCTGCTCCGCCGTCTCCTGGCCATCGACGCCATCGTCAAACAGCCGGCTGCGGTTGCGGCCCGCACGCATGCCTGATCGCCCGCTCGCGCGCAAGGTCCTGGAGACGGAGGCCGCGGCGGTCCTCGCGCTCGTCGATCGCCTCGACGATCGCTTCGATCGCGCGGTCCAGATGCTGCGCGAGTGCCGCGGGCGCGTCATCCTGACTGGCATGGGCAAGTCGGGCATCATCTGCCAGAAGATCGCCGCCACGCTCTCGAGCACGGGCACGCCCGCGCACTTTCTCCACCCGGCTGACGCGATTCACGGCGACCTCGGCATCATCCAGAGCGACGACGTCGTCATCGCGCTGTCGTACAGCGGCGAGACGGACGAGATCGTGCGGCTGCTCGAGTTCATTCGACGCATCGGCTCGAGGCTCGTCGCGATCACCAGCGCCCCGAAGTCCACGCTCGCCAGAGCCGCCGACATCGCGCTCGACTGCGGTGTCACCGCGGAAGCCTGCCCGATGAACCTGGCGCCGACGGCGAGCACCACCGCGGCGCTCGCGCTCGGCGACGCGCTCGCGATGACGCTGCTCGTCGAGAAGGGATTCAAGGAAGACGACTTCGCGAACCTGCATCCAGGCGGCACGCTCGGCAAGAGCCTGATGCGCGTCGAGGCGCTGATGCACGCCGGCGCCGAGTGCCCACGCGTGCTCTCGACGACGGGCATGCAGGATGCGTTGACCGAGATCTCGACGAAGAAGCTCGGCATGACGTGCGTCGTGGACGACGCGGGGTTGCTGCTGGGCATCATCACGGACGGCGACATCCGCCGTCACATCGAACGCGGCAGCGACGTCCGGCGCCTGCGGGCCGCGGACGTGATGACGCGCGGCGCCGTGTCGGTCCGCCGCGAGACGCTCGCGGCCGAGGCGCTGAACGTCATGGAAACACGCCACATCACGTCGCTCGTCGTCGTGGACGACGAGTCGCGCCGCGTGGCCGGGGTCGTGCACCTGCACGACCTGTGGCGAACGGAGATGTTCTGAGTCTCGACGCCCGGGCCGCCGGCATCAAACTGATCCTCCTCGACGTGGACGGTGTCCTCACGGACGGCGCGGTCGTCGTGTACGGCGACGGCACCGAGAGCAAGCGGTTTCACATCCGCGACGGCATCGCGCTGGTGTGGGCGCAGCGCGCCGGCCTGACGGTCGGGCTCCTCTCCGCGCGGCAGTCGCCGACGACGGCGCAGCGCGCGGCGCAGCTCGGCGTCACGCTCGTGCATCAGGGCGTGACGAGCAAGATCGAGACCTACGATCAGATCGTTGGAGACATGGTCCTGAGCGACAGCGAAGTGGCGTACATGGGCGACGACATCGTCGATCTCGCCGTCCTGGGACGCGTGGGCCTGTCGGCCGCGCCGGCCGACGCGGTGGACGAGGTGCGGGCGCGTGTGAGCTTCGTGAGCCGCCACCGGGGCGGCGACGGCGCCGTGCGCGAGCTGGTCGAGCTGATTCTGCGCGCGCAGAAACAGTGGGACCCGCTGGTGGCGGCGTACGAGGCAGAGGCGGCGCGCTCATGAGCAACTACGCGCTGCTGCTGGCCACGCTCGTCGCGCTGCTCGCCGGCCTGACGGTCGGCAAGGCGTGGGAGCGTTACAAGCTGAAGGACGGCAAGTGGATCGACCGGCGCCGCGCGCGGCAGTCGCCGCACTACATCCTGGGGCTGAACTTCCTCGTCAGCAACCAGATCGACCTCGCCATCGAGGAGCTGGCCAGGGCCGCCAGCCTCGACGCGGACGCGCTCGAAGTCCACATGATCCTCGGCAACCTGTATCGCGAGAAGGGACAGGTCGGCAAGGCCATCACCGTCCATCAGGCGCTGCTGCAGCGCCCGAACCTGAACAAGCTCGAGCACGCGTACGTGCTGCTCTGCATCGGCCTCGACTACAAGCGCGGCGGGTTCGTCGATCGCGCGCTCGACGCGTTCAACGAGGTGCTGCGGCTCGACCCCGCCAACAGCTACGCCCTCGTGAACCTGCAGAAGCTGCACGAGGAGCAGCATCAGTGGACCGACGCGTACGACACGCGCCAGCGGCTGGCCCGGCTCACCGACGGCGAGTCGAAGAGCGAGTCGATTCTCGCGTTTCTCGAGAACGAGATCGGGCGCGAGGCGATGCGCCGGAACGACTACGCCGAAGCGATCCGGCGGTTCGAAGGCGCCATCGATCTCGACGCGCGCGCCGTGCCCGCGTATCTGAATCTCGGCGACGTCCGCGTCGCGCAGGGCAAGGAGCAGGAGGCGGTCGAAACCTGGGAGCGGCTCGTCACGATCGCTCCCGATCGGGCGTACCTCGCCTTCGACCGGCTCGAGGCGGTCGCCGTCCGCAGCGGATCGCCGGAGCGGTTCACGCGGCTGTGCCGCCGGCTCATCGACGAGAACCCGCAGGACTGGCGCGCGCGCCTGGCGCTGTCGCGCCACCTCGCCTCCGGTGGCCACGCACAGGACGCGCTCGAACTGCTCTTCGCCGCCCTCGTGCAGAATCCTCACGCGCTCGGCATTCACCAGGCCATCTGGCGCGCGCTCGGCCAGCTGCGCTACCCCGCGTCGCTCGTCGATCACTACAGCGACCTCACGCAGCACGCAGTCTTCTACCTCGATCCGCACGTCTGCATCCGGTGCCGTTACCGGAGCACCGAACTGCTGTGGCAGTGCCCGCACTGCCACGACTGGAACACGTTCGTCGAAGAGCGCATCGCGCCCGCACAGGATCCAACCGAAGTCGAAGTCTGACGCTCTCTTCACGCCGCGCCTTGCGGCGTGTACGCTCCAGGGCGTGGAGCTCGTCGCCGACCTCACGCTCGTCCTGGCGGCCGCACTCGCCGGCGGCGTCGTCGCCCGCCGGCTCGGACAGCCGCTGATCGTCGGCTACATCGTGGCCGGCGTCATCGTCGGCCCGTTCACGGGCGGGCTGACCGTGCGGCACGTCGAGGACATCCAGCAGCTCGCGGAGCTCGGCGTCGCGCTGCTGCTCTTCTCGCTCGGCCTCGAAGTGTCGTTCCGCGAGCTCGCGCCTGTCCGCGCCGTGGCCCTCGGCGGCGCGTCCGTGCAGATGGTCGTGACGATCGCGCTGGGCGCGGGACTCGCAACGGCGTTCGGCTGGCCGTGGCCGACGGCGCTGTGGTTCGGCGCGCTGGTCTCGCTGTCGAGCACGATGGTCGCGCTCAAGACGCTGCAGGCGCAGGGACGGATCGGCACGCTGTCGAGCCGCGTGATGCTTGGGATGCTCGTCGTCCAGGATCTCGCCGTGGTCCCGATGATGATCGTGCTGCCGGAGCTGAGCGCTCCGTCGCGCGGCGCGCTCGCCGTCGTCGCCGCCACCGCCCGCGCGTTCGCGCTCCTCGCCGTGACCGTCTTCGCCGCCACGCGCGTCGTCCCCAGGCTAATGGCAATCGTGGCACGCTGGAACTCGCGCGAGCTCTTCCTGCTGACGACCACGACCGTCGCGCTCGGCGTCGGCTATGCCGCATGGGCCTTCGGACTCTCGCTCGCCCTGGGTGCGTTCATCGCCGGGCTGGTGGTGAACGAGTCCGAATACGCACATCAGGCGCTCAGCGACGTCACCCCGTTGCGCGATGTATTCGGCATGCTGTTCTTCGTCTCGGTCGGCATGCTGCTCGATCCGGCGGAGGTGTGGAGACACCTCGGCCTGCTCGCCGCGGTGATCGCCGTCGTCATCGTCGGCAAAGCGGGTATCTTCGCGGCCGTCGTCCGCGCGTTCGGCTACCGGCGCGTCGTCCCGCTGGCGGTCGGCCTGACGCTCTTTCAGGTCGGCGAGT
>CAZOIK010000443.1:0-25453 GCA_964579765.1 uncultured Bifidobacteriaceae bacterium | reverse complement strand
GTGCACGCGACGCGCGATGGCGGTCAGCCCGCGCGGGCCGTGCCAGACGGCATAGAGCCCCGCGATGTTCGCGAGCAGCGCCTCGGCGGTGCAGATGTTCGACGTCGCCTTCTCGCGGCGGATGTGCTGCTCGCGGGTCTGCAGCGCCATGCGATACGCGGTGTGCCCGTGCGCATCGACCGACACGCCGACGATGCGTCCCGGCATCTGGCGGACGTGCGCGGTCCTCGCCGCGAAGAACGCCGCGTGCGGGCCTCCGTAGCCCATCGGGACCCCAAATCGCTGCGAGCTGCCGACGACGACGTCGGCGCCCATTTCGCCAGGCGGCTTCAGCAGCGTCAGCGCGAGCAGATCCGTCGCGACCGCCACGAGCACGCCCGCCTGGTGCGCGCGAGCGATGAACGCCGACAGATCGCGGACGACGCCCGCTTCATCCGGCGTCTGGACGAGGGCGCCGAACATCTCGGGGGTGAATTCCGCCGCCTCCGGGTTGCCGACGACGAGCTCGAATCCCATCGGCTCGGCGCGCGTACGCAGGACGTCGATCGTCTGTGGAAAACACGACTCGGCGACAAAGAATTTCGAACCGCGCGCCGGCTGAATCCGATGGAGCATCGTCATCGCCTCGGCGGCCGCCGTGGCTTCGTCGAGCAGCGACGCGTTGGCGATCTCCATCCCCGTCAGGTCGGCCACCATCGTCTGAAAATTGAGGAGCGCCTCGAGACGTCCCTGGGCGATCTCGGCTTGATACGGCGTATACGGCGTGTACCAGCCGGGATTCTCGATCACGTTACGGACGACGACGGCGGGCGTGATGCAGCCGTAGTAGCCGAGGCCGATGTACGAGCGGAATATCTGATTGCGTTCGGCGATCGCACGCAGCTCGCGGAGGTACTCGTGTTCGGAGAGGCCGTCCGGCAGGGCCAGCGGCTGTCTCAGGCGGATGTTCGGCGGGATGGCTTCGTCGATGAGCGCGTCGAGCGTCGGGACGCCGACGAGGTCGAGCATGGCGCGGCGCTCGTCGGCGCTGGGGCCGATGTGGCGCGCGGCGAACGTCATTTCACGAGGGCGGCGTACTGCGACGCGTCGAGCAGCGCCGACACGTCGCCGGCGTTGGCCACCTTCACGACGATGAGCCAGCTGCCATGGGGATCGGTGTTCACCTGTTCCGGCTTGCTCTTGAGCGCGTCGTTGACCTCGACGACCTCGCCTGCGACCGGTGAGTACAGCTCGGAGACGGCCTTCACCGATTCAATGGTGCCGAACGGCTGCCCTTGCGTCAGCTTCGTGCCGACGGCGGGCAGGTCCAGATAGACGACGTCGCCCAGCTGTTTCTGCGCGTAATCGGTGATGCCCACCTTGCCGCGATCGCCGGCGAGGTCGAGCCATTCGTGGTCTTTCGTGTATTTCAAGTTGGACGGATAGGTCATCGCGATCTCTTGTAAAACGGCAGCGGCACGACGCGCGCCCGGGCGCGGCGGCCGCGGACGTCGATCTCGAATTCGTTGCCGGCGGATGCACGCGCAAGTGGCAGGTACGTCATGCCGATCGACTTCTTCACCGTCGGCGTCTGCGTCCCGCTGGTGACCGTGCCTGCCGCGCTGCCGCCCACATAGACAGCATAGCCGTGGCGCGCGATGCCCGGATCGATCAGCTCGAAGCCAACGAGCCTGCGCGCGGGCGCCGACATCTCGCTCCGGCGCGCAGGCGCGAGCATCCACCCGAGATCCGCTTCCAGCACGGTCGTCGTCTCGTCGATGTCGTTGCCGTAGAGACGCATGCCGGCTTCGAGCCGCAGGGTGTCCCTGGCGCCGAGTCCGCACGGCACGAGTCCCGCGGGCTGACCGCCTGCGAGGATGGCCTGCCACACACGATCGGCCTGCTGCGGCGGCACGAAGATCTCGAAGCCGTCCTCGCCGGTGTACCCGGTCCGCGAGATCGTGCCGCGGACGTTCGCGATTTCCCCGTGCGCGAACGAGTAGTACTTCAGGGACGCGAGATCGACGCCGGTCAGCGGCTGAAGGACATCGACCGACGCCGGTCCCTGGACGGCCAGCAGGGCGTAGCGCGAGCTCGCGTCCATGACCACGGCGTCCGCGAAGCCGCCGATGCGCTCGGCGATCCACGTGTAGTCCTTGACGGTATTCGCCGCGTTGACGACGACGAGAAAGTGATCGCCGCGGAGCCTGTAGACGAGGACATCGTCCACAAACGTGCCGCGGTCGGTGAGGATGGCGGAGTACTGCGCCTGGCCGGGCGCGAGCTTCGCGGCGTCGTTACAGAAGAGCGTCTGGACGGCAGCGAGCGCGTCCTTGCCGGCGATCTCGAGTTCGCCCATGTGCGACACGTCGAACAGACCGGCGCGGCTCCGGACGGCGAGATGCTCCTGGGTGATGCCGGCGTACTCGAGCGGCATCTCCCAGCCGCCGAACTCCACCATCTTCGCGCCCGACGCGAGGTGCCGGGCATTGAGCGGCGTCTTCTTCAAGACCCGACGAGTGTACTACGCGGCTACTCCTCCGGAAACTTGTACGATCCCGCAATGCCGGGCGGAAAGATGTGAATGCGCTTCTTGATGCGCCAGCCCTGAGCGGTCTTGACGTAGAAGTCCTGGTAGCCGCCGACGTGGCCGGCATGCGTGGGATCGCCTGCGACGCCTTCTTCGCCAGGATACACAAGGTAGGACTTGCCGGTCGCGCCGCCCGGCGCCGGTTCGATGACCAAGTTTTGGGTCACGTGATTCGGGTGCAGCTTCCCGTCTTGCAGCTTCTTACATCCATTCTTCCCGCCGCCGGCTGCTTCGGCGAGCTGCTCGCGTCCAACGGATTTTCTCGCGCCGACGCCCCAGTAGAACACGCCGTCGGGCGTGTAGAGATCGGCGTAGTCGTAGCCGTTGTTCGCGCAGCTGTCGATGGCGAACGCGTAGCGGTTGACCAGCTGCTGAATCTCGATGTAGTCCATCGCCGTCAGCTTCGGCGAGGCTTTCGGCTTGTCCTGCTGTGCGTGCGCGACGCTTCCCAGGATCGCCAGCGCGATGAGCGCGGCCCCCGTGCTGCCCTTCACCATAGGCATCCCTCCGTCTGCTCGTCCCAGAGCTTACAGCGGTTTGTCAGGCGACGGGCATCATTCGTGCGCGCTCGAACGCCTCGAGCAGCATGGCCGATCGATCGACGGGCGAGGTGGCCGGCATCTCCACGCGGCCGACGATCTTGCCGCCGCCCATGAACAGACAGCGATCGCACGCGGCGGCGAGGTCGTGCATCCGATGCGACGACACGAGGGCCGCACCGCCGGCGGCGCGGAGGTCGAGGAGGCGCGCCGAGAGCCAGTCGGACGCGTCGGGATCGAGGCCTTCCCACGGCTCGTCGAGCAGGACCAGCGATTGCCGCTCTGCCGCGTGCGCGAACACGGTCTCGAGGCCAAGCCGCTGGCGCATGCCGCGCGACAACGAGCCGATGCGCTTGGAGCGCGCCCCCTCTTCGCTCCGCATGCGCCACAGTCGGCGCCAGCGGGCGACCGTCAGCTCAGGCGGCATCGTCCGCTCGCCGCCGAAGTACGCGATCGAGGCCTGCTCGCACGCGAGCGTCACGGCTCCAGACGACGGCCGCAGCAGCCTGGCCATCACGCGAAGCAGCGTGGTCTTGCCGGCGCCGTTCGGGCCGACGAGGCCGACGATCGACGCGCAGTTGACATCGAACGTGACCTCGCGCACCGCCCACTGGCGCCCGTAGCGTTTCGACACGGCCATCACCATGCATCGCGGCGTCATTCTGCGTCCTCGAGCGGCACGTCGGTGCGCGCGATGAACACGGCCCCCCCGACGAGCGCGATGACGGCGGCCACGAGCACGACGCCTGTCACCACCCAGGGTGGCGTAGACGGCTCGCCCACGAGAAACGGTGGAAACACCAGCGCCGCCGGAAGCGCGTGCGCGAGGCCGTCCGACACGTTGACCGCCCCCGCATAGGCCATGCGTATGTCGAGCAGCTTGCCCGATCCCGCGAGGACAATGGCCGCCAGCAGCCAGACGACCCCCGCGGCGTACTTTGAGAACGGGACCGAGAACGCCCACGCCGTCAAGGAGATGTAGACGACGGCCGCAAGCGCGCGCGGCGTCAGTCCCAACGGCCAGTGCACGGCGCCTCCAAGCGCGTCGATCATGCTGACGATGATCCACGTCGAGATGCCAAGGCCGATTGAGACCACGGCATGCGCCAGCGCGAACGTGCGGCGGTCAGCCCGACCGGCAAGCAGCTGATCGAAGTATCCGCGCCGGGCGCGCGCGGCATATCCGCTCGACGCGGTGAAGGCCTGCAACAACAGCAGCACGACATACGGCCCGCGGAGGTCCTCCGGCGCGGTCACCGCGAGATAGCCCGCCCATACGACGATGGCGGCATTGGCGGCGAACAGGGCCGGCGACGGCCGGACGAGAAGGCTGAGGACGCGAAGATCACTCGGACGAGTCATGGCGTCACCTCCAGAAGCGTTCCCGTCGCCGTCAGCACGAGCGCCGAGCGATCGGTGGCGCTGAGGATTACCCGCGCTCGCGGTGCAAGATCGAGATGGCCCATGTCGTCGCCCCGCGGGCCGACGCGGGTCAGCCGGCCCCCGGCACGCCGACCCGCCGGACCGGCCACGGTGGACGTCAGAACCCACCCATCGACCGGCGAGGTCAGCGCGACGTCCCAGATGGGAGTCGTCGGGTCGATGGCGAGAGTGCCGAGAAACCGCGGTGCCAGGAACGTCGTGTGCGAGGCGGTGCCATCTGCGATCGAGATTCGGGCGTCGGACGCCGCCCAGCACGGCAGATGCTGGCGAAACGCAAGGCCGCACGTCACGAGGGCCGACGAGATCGCCGCCTGCGCGGTCGATGCCTCAGCCGAAATGACACCCGGCCATGGCGTCTGCCGGTTCGCGTCGGCCGGAGAGGCCCTTGTCAGCAGCGGCATGCCGGCTGACGTCGGCAGTTGCAGAAACAGCAGCGAGTCTTCCGTCCCGAAGACGCTCAAACGTGGCTGACGCAGCTTCACACGCGACACGACGATGGCGTCGGGCGACAGTCGGAGCAGACCGCGAAATCCGCCCAGCGTCCAGAGGTCGCCGCGCAGGCAGGCCAGCCCGAAGGGCCGGTCGTCGCGGTCGAGGCCGCGAATCGGCGCCGTGACAATCCGGCGTTCGGCCGTCGCGATGCGCACGAGCGCAGGCGCGTCCGTGAGCAGCCAGGTCGTCTCGCCGCAGCGTGCGCGACCGACCAGCACGTGGCTGTCTACGGCACCCGAGGTCCGCGGCATGTGCTGGCGAAGCTGCGGCGCGTCGGCGGCCATGGCGACAGCGAGCAGCGACCCGATGAGGAACATCTTCATTGTCTTCTGTGGACCGGGAGCGGCGCCGCCGCCCCCGGTCGTGCTCCAGTCAGCGGCCCATGATTGCCAATCGGAGGCATTCAGCCGCGCGAGTTTCGCAGTCGATGCCGGAGGCCCAGATGGTCCAGAACCCGCTCTGCAACGCCGCCCAGTAGTAGCAGTTCATCAGCTGCGTCATGCACTGGTCTGACGTGGGGGGAGCCTGCGCGAACGCCGGCCTGCTGCCGACCAGCGTGATGACCGCCACCGCCGCGAGAATTGCCCGTCGCATGAAGAGTTTCGACGCCATGTCACTCCTTTCGACCGATGGTCTGCGGCGCGCCTTCCCGCGTGCCGCGTTGTCAACGAACGTGCGACCTCACAGCGCCACTCCGCTGCCCGCCTCGTTCGCCGTTGTCGCCGGAGACACCCGGCGTGCGCGGCACTACGCATGTGCCGCGGCTTCACGCACTCGTCCTTCGCCCTCGTCCCCCGACCCGGTATCGCTCCCCCAGTCGTCGGACGCGTCGGTTTTCAAGTACGACTGGAGCGTGTGATAGGTGATGCCCAACACGCGGCACGCCTGCCGCTTATTCCCCTGGCAGCGATCCACAACGAGGCGCGTGTACCGGCGGCTCCAGTCGCGCAGCGTTTCCCCGCGATCGAGCGAGAGGGCGAGAATCGCGGCGTGATCGCCGCGCACGGCCGCTGGAAGATCCTCCAGCGCAATCACGTCGGACCGGCTGAGAGCGACGACGCGCTCGACGAGACGCTCCAGTTCGCGTACGTTGCCCGGCCACGGATATGACGAAAGCGCCTCGGCGGCGGCGGCTGACAACTCGAGCGAACGCGTCGCGCGGTGGCGGTCGAGGAAATGTCGCGTCAGCTCCAGCACGTCGTCTTGCCGCTCGCGCAGGGACGGCACGCGAACGTCTACTCCACTGAGCCGGTAGTAGAGATCCCTGCGAAAGAGCTGCTGATCGACGAGCCCCGAGAGCGCGCGATTCGTCGCCGCGACAATGCGCACGTCCACGCGCTGCGCGCCCTGTCCGCCGACGCGCTCGACGGACAGGTCCTGGAGCGTGCGCAGCAGCTTGGCCTGCGCCGACTGCGACAGGTCCGACACCTCGTCGAGAAACAGAGTGCCGCCGGCTGCCGCCTCGAACTTGCCGCGCCGGCCACGGACGCCTGTTGCGGTACGCTCTTCGATGCCGAACAGCTCGGCTTCGAGCAGCGTCTCCACGATCGCCGCGCAGTTGACGGCGACGAAGGGGCCGCCGCGGCGCCGGCTCATTTCGTGAATCTGCCGCGCGACGAGCTCCTTGCCGACGCCGCTTTCGCCTTCGAGCAGCACGGTGAAATCCGTGCCGGCCACGCGTGCGATGGTGTCGCGGAGCTGCTGCATCGCGGGCGTGGAGCCGACGAGTGGGCCCGCAGTGTCACGCTTCGCCGACGGGAGTGCCGAGGCACCGAGGCGCTGGAGCTGCGTGCGGATGCGCTCGATCTCGAGCACGAGCGCACCCACGTGCGCCGCCATCCCGAGCGTTTGAAAGTCCCATTCGCCAATCCGCGTGCCGGGCGGAAACGCTGCCTCGAGCGCCGCGGGCGGAGCGTCGGGATCGCCGCCCGGCACGTCGAGCGCGACCACTTCCCCGTCCTGCACAGCCCCTGAAGAGGCCGGCCAGCGATGGGCCGCTTCGCGCAGGCGGACGGTGCGCACAGGGACGATGCGCGCCAGCGCGTCCTCGAATGCGCCACGCATGCACGAGACGTCGCCGCGGTGATCGACGCATCGCGCCAGAATCGCCAGCAGCTCCGCGAACCCGCGCCGTCTGTCGCGGCGGCGCGGCGGATGCGCGTCTGCCGGCATGCCTGTCGTCGGTTCTGATGGCAGCATGGCCGCAGCTGAACCAAATCGAGTGCCACCGAAATTCGTTCGCAAAATGCTCATAAGTCGCTGACGGCGTCGTGCTGCCGACCTGGCGCTGTGTCGTTGCTACCCACGCGCTCGATTACCCCGGGAACCACTTCGCGGCACGGCGGTCGAATCGATAGACGCGAATCTTCCCCGTGCCGCCGAACACGCGAACGGCGTACTGCGCGCGCGACGGACCGGTCACATAGACGGTTCCAGACGACGAGCTGCCGAGCGGGCTGAAGCTCGCCGAGTTGCTCGTCCCGAGCTTGATCGGATCGGATCCAGGCGGCGCGTCGCCAGGTTCGATGCCGGGCAATCCGGGCTGCGTCCCGAAGTCCACGTTGCGGAAGTTGTCCGACAGCCGTTCGGCCGGAAGCAGCTGGCGATCGACGCCGCGGGAAATGTCACGGCTCGTGACGCCGTTGCCGTTGCCGTCGGCGTAAGCGGCAAATGAGTACCTGCCGTTCGACAGGGAGAACCGAATCGCGACTTCCACCGACCGCTGCACCGCGTTCATCCGCGTGTCGGCGAGCCTCGACGACAGGTAGCGCGCAGCGCCCGCCACGCGCGCATCGTCGAGGCCAGCCTGCATCTCGGGCAGCGCGGTGGCCGTGACCGTGGCAATGAGCCCCAGCACCACCACCAGCTCTCCGATCGTCACGGGCTACTTCGCGGCGGGAACGCCGGGCGCGTCGGTCTTCGAGGCGACGGCGATCTGCGGCTTCAGCTTGAGGAAGTTCTTCTCGCCGACGCCGCGGACGTTCATCAGCTCCTCGACCTTCTTGAACGGCCCGTTCTTCTGCCGGTACTCGACGATGCGCGCGGCCGTCTTGGCGCCGATGCCGGGCAGCGCTTCGAGATCGACGGCGGACGCGGTGTTGATGTTGACGATGCCGGCGGCGGCTTCCGTCTTCGCTGAGGCACGACGGGCCGACTGAGCGGCGACGGCATGTGGCGCGGCGGCGAGCAGGGACACGACGACGAGCGCGTTCAGACAGTGACGAAACATGCGGTCCTCCTTGAATGGGGACCTTGGGCGGCGACGGCCAGGAACCGACTGGGAGGTCGCGCCCGACGGCGGGGGTGACGCCGCACCAAGGTCGCACGTCGCCAGGGCAAGGATGAGACCGCGCCAGGCGAGGACCTCGCGTTGCCGGAACTCGAAGCGCGCGCGGAAGTTCCGAGAGTGGGATCGGCGAGGCGTGTGACGCGTCGTTCAGGTCAGCTCGAACTGACGCCCGCGGTTGCAGGGCGGCCTGCTTGAAGCGGCGTCGGGGCAGGCGTAAGATTTAGTTATGAGCGAACTGAGAGCCAAGCCGAAGATCTGACGCAGGTCACCCTGTGACCTGCGTCTCGATCTCCGCCACTTCCTTCGGCCGCTGTCCGCGCAGCCACTTCAGGTCGCCCTGCAAATCTCCCGGGAAGATTCTCTTCGTTTCCTCGTTGGGCTCCTTGCAGCCCTCGCGCAGGTCCGCCAGCGCCAGATCGGCGCACCTGAGGTCCGTGGTTTTGGCGCCAAGCAGGCTGTAGTAACACGCGCGGTTGTAGTGCAGATCGCGGACGCGCGTGCCCGACGGATGCCGTTCCCAGTTCTTTTCGGCGATGGCCTGCGTCAGCAGGGCCACCGCGCGCGTCAGATCGTTCGCGCCGACGAGAATGGCGAGGTTGTATTGCGCCCGCTGCTGATTCTTCTGCAACTCGTAGCTGAGTTGATAGTGGCATTCGGCATCCCGCACGTTGCCGAGCTCGTCGCTGACCCAGCCCAGATCGTTCAGGCAGGCGTAATTGTGCGCGTTGAACCGCAACGCACGCTCGAGATAGTACCTTGCGCGCATCAGCTCGGGTGATTCCTTCGGCGAGGGGGCGGGCGGCGTTCGTTTCATCCACGCGTACTTCGCCATGTAGAAGCGACCGACCCCGCGAAACATCTCCGACAGCCGCGTCTCGGTCCCGGTGAAATGGTCGTAAAGCGGCAACAGATTCTCGGTGCTCACGAACCGGAAGCGCGCCTCGGCGGCGAGGCTCTCGTACGTCTCGGCGATCTCCAGCACCTCGGTCGTGACCAGCAGACGCTCCTGCTCGCTGACGATGTCGTCGAGCGCCTGGCCAAGCCCCCTCATCATCGGGTAGCTCTTCTGAAGATCCGTGTACACGGCCTTGACCTCTTCCGCGCTCCTCTCCGACCGCTCCCGGGCGTCGTCGATTGCCTTGTCTGCCCGCTCGATGTTGTCTTTGAGTGTCTGATACTGCGCAACGCCCAGGACGATCGCATAGAGTGCGCCGAGGCCGATCAGGACGGCGGCCAGCTTGTTCAGCGTATCGAGCTCTTTTTCGTACGTCGCGAGCTGTTTGCCGTAAGCGTCGAGCTCCACGCGGTCCTGCGCGAGCTGTGTGGTCAGGGCCGCGGCCGTGGCGTCGGCATCCTGTGTCGCAGCGGGCGGCGCTGGCGCCGGCGGGAGCGGGGGCGCGAAAGCGGCTCTGCCGGCATCGACGACGACCGCGCCCAGCACGGCGAGTCCGCAGACCACCACTAACACCCGGAGGACCCGCGACGTGGCGTGCAAGACCGGTGTCTTTCTCCTGGCCGTCATCGCCGTGCAATCTACCACAGCGGTCGGCGGCCGGCTGCGGCGCGTCGTATACTCCCGCGCATGCCTCACACTCGACGTGACGTCCTGAAAACGACCGCGCTCGGATCGCTGGCGATGGCCGCCGGTGTCGATGACGTGTTCGGACAGCCGCGCACGACGCCTCCGAACATCGTCTTCATCATGGCCGACGACCTTGGCTATGCCGACGTCAGCTGCTACGGCCGTCCCGACATGAAGACGCTGAACATCGATCGCATCGCCGCGCGCGGCGTGCGGTTTCTCCAGGGGTACGCGAACTCGGCCGTCTGCTCGGCGACCCGCACGGCGCTCATCACCGGCCGCTATCAGTACCGGCTGCCGATTGGCCTCGAGGAACCGCTCGGCTATCTCAACCCGAACGCGCCTCGCACCGGCAACGTCGGCCTCCCGCCCGAGCATCCGACGCTGCCGTCGATCCTGAAGAAGGCGGGCTACGGCACGACGCTCATCGGCAAGTGGCATCTCGGCTACCTGCCGAAGTTCGGGCCGCTCCAGAGCGGCTACGACCACTTCTACGGTTTCCGCAGTGGCGGCGTGGACTACTACCGCCACTCCCCCGGCGGTCCCAACGAAGACTTGTGGGACGACGACATGCCAATCCATCAGATCGGCTATCTCACGACGCTCTTCGGCGATCGCGCGGTCGGCGTCATCGACGGCTACGCGAAGGCGCGCCAGCCGTTCCTCGTCAGCCTGCACTTCAACGCGCCGCACTGGCCGTGGGAAGGCCCCGGCGCGGACGGCCAGGCCGAATCGGATCGGCTGCGTATGCAGGGCCGCGGCGTCGCGGACTACGACGGCGGCACGCAGCGGACGTATCGCGAGATGATCGGCGCGATGGACACGCAGATCGGCCGTGTGCTCAAAGCGCTCGACGACCATCGCCTCACGAACAACACCATCGTCGTCTTCACGAGCGACAACGGCGGCGAGCGGTACGCCGACACGTGGCCGTTCACGGGGAAGAAGACCGAGTTGCTCGAAGGCGGACTGCGGATTCCGTCGATCGTCTCGTGGCCGGCGCGGCTGCCGCAGGGCAAGACAAACGATCAGGTGTCGATCTCGATGGACTGGATGCCGACGCTGCTCGCCGCTGCGGGCGCCTCACCGGATCCGGCGTATCCGCCCGACGGCATCAACCTGCTGCCGATGCTCACCGGCGCTCCGCCGCAGCCGCGCACGCTCTACTGGCGCTACAAGGCGAACGCGCAGCGCGCCATCCGCGACGGCGACATAAAGTTCCTCAAGATCCTCAACAACACCTTCCTCTTCAACGTCGTCGAGGACCCGCTGGAGCGTGCGAATCTGAAGGGACGCGAGCCGGAGGTCTACGAGCGGCTGGTGAACAAGTGGCTTGCCTGGAACCAGACGATGCTGCCGGAGATCGACGAGAGCGGGACGAGCGGCAACACCGGCGCGACGTGGGCGGATCACATCGGCACGCCGCCGGCGACGCGCACGGCCGACAACCCGGGTCCGCCGTCGGCAAAGTAGGTTCGCTCGGCTAAAGCGCTCGCGCTACTTCAGAGCCTTATCGATCTTTGGCAGGATCTGGTCGTACAACTGGAGCAATTCCGGTTCGTAGAACCGCATGTCGTCGTAATACAGCGTGATGGCGCCGAAGAACGTCGTCACGCGGGGATCGTCGATCGGCGGCATCGTGTACATGGCCTGCGTCAGGCCGCGCGAGAGGCCGTCGACGGTGTCCTGCGTGTTGTAGACGCGCGACAACTCGAGCGACAGCGCCGGATCGATATACGCGAGCGACTGCGTCGCAATGGCCAGATCCCACGCCGAACGATCGAAGTGCGCAGGCCTGATCCCTTTCAACTGGATGTTGTCGGCGTTGCGCTTGTTTGGCGTCTTCGCGAACTCCTCGTGCAGCCGCTTTTGCAGCTCCAGGTGGTAGTCCTTTACACCGGCAACAGCTTTTCTGTTCTCGACAATTTCCGTCCGGAAGCGCCGCAGCGCCTCGTTCGCCAGCTCGCGCTGATGGCGCGCCTCGCGCCACTGCTCGCCGGCGAGGCCGAGGAATACGCCGACGCTGATCAGCGCCACTTCGAGCAGCAGCTTGAGCACCGACTTTCCCGAGCCGTGCTCGTCGAGCTTCGGGACGTGGACGTCAGGCACTGACGCACCACTCGAGGGTTCGGCGGAGACCGTCTTCGAACGTCACGAGTGGAGTGTAGCCGAGGAGCGCCTTGGCTTTGGAGATGTCCGCCTGCGAGTCGCGCACGTCGCCGGCGCGCGAATCCTTGTAGATCGGCGCGAGGTTCGTCCCGACGATCTGGTTGAGCGTGCGCAGGAGGTCGTTGAGCGAGATGCGCATGCCGGTCGCGACGTTGATCACTTCGCCGGCCGCCTTCGGCGCCTCGCACGCCCGCAGCACGCCATCGACGACGTTGGCGACGTAGGTGAAGTCGCGGGTCTGCCCGCCGTCGCCGTAGATGACGGGCTGCTTGCCCGCGGGCAGCGCCGTCGCAAACAGCGAGATGACACCGGAGTACGGCGATCCGGGATCCTGCCGCGGCCCGAACACGTTGAAGTACCGCGTCGTCACCGTCTCGAATCCGTACAGCTCGGTGAACATGCGGCAGTACTGCTCGCCCACGAGCTTCTGCAGTGCGTACGGCGACTTGGGAGCCGTGGGCATGTCCTCGCGTTTGGGCAGCGTCGGCGTGTCGCCGTAGGCCGAGGAAGACCCGGCGTAGACGAGCCGCCGGACGCCGGCTTTGCGCGCGGCGACGAGCACGTTGAGCGTCGCCGTGATGTTGGCGCGGTTCGAGGTGACGGGATCGTCCACCGATCGCGGCACCGACGGGATGGCCGCCTGGTGCAGGACGTAGTCCATGCCCGCGCAGGCGCGCGCGGCGACCTCGGCGTCGGCGAGGTCGCCGAGCAGGAAGTCTGCGCCGGGAACGACGTCGAGGTTCGCGCGCTTGCCGGTGATCAGGCTGTCGGCGACGCGGACGCGATGGCCGCGCCGCAGCAGCTCCTCCGCGAGATGCGATCCGATGAAGCCGGCGCCGCCGGTGATGAGATACGAGGCCACGAAGTTAGCGATCGCAGTGCACAGTAAGCCGAATTCTGTTCGCCTTCGCCTCGCGGCTTCGGCGCAACGGCCATTCCTCTAGCCCCGCCATTGCTGGCGGGATCAAGCAACCGACCCGGAGGCATTAGACGGGCCGTCCTGCCTCCCTATTTGGTCTTGCTCCGTGCGGGGTTTTGCCTGCCACCGATGTTGCCACCGGCGCGGTGCGCTCTTACCGCACCTTTTCACCCTTACCTTGCTGGCGGCCTTGAAAGGGCCGCCAACCGAGGCGGTATGTTTTCTGTGCCACTGTCCTTCGGGTCGCCCCGACCGGGAGTTACCCGGCGCACTGCCCTGCGGAGTTCGGACTTTCCTCGGGGCCGCCCGAGAGCGGCTCCGCGGCCGTTTCGCGCACTGCGATCCCGTCCATTGTAGCCTGCCTCGCCAATGCGCGACGGCCGGCGCGTCCTGCCTCGCACGATCAGCCGTCGGACTCCTGCGAGATCTGATACTGCTCCAGCTTCTTGTACAGGTTGCTGCGCGGCGTGTCGATGGCCTCGGCGGTCTTGGAGATGTTCCAGCCGTTCTCGCGCAGCTTGCTCACGAGAAACGCGCGCTCGGCGTTGTCCTTGAATTCGCGCAGCGTGCCGGGCAACGCCCGTCCGCCGTCGCTCTCGGCCCGCGGCGCAGCCACGGCAGGTTGTCCCGCCGGCGCCTGCACCGACGTGTTGGCGGAGGCGCGCACGACCTCGGGCAGATCGGCGACGTCGATCGTCTCGGCGCCGCTCATGATGATCAGGCGTTCGACGGTGTTGCGCAGTTCGCGGATGTTGCCCTTCCACCGGTAGCGCTGCAGCACCTCGATCGCCGCGGGCGTGATCCGCTTGGGCCGGAGGTTGCTCTCGCGGCTGATGACCTCCATGAAGTGCCGGACGAGCAGCGGGATGTCGTCCGGACGCTCGCGCAGCGGCGGCACGTAGATCGGAATCACCGCCAGGCGGAAGTAGAGATCCTCGCGGAAATGCCCCTTCTCGATCTCCTCCTCGAGGTTCTTGTTCGTCGCCGCGATGACGCGGACGTCCACCTTGATCGTCCGCGCCGATCCGATGCGCTCGACCTCGCCTTCCTGGAGCACGCGCAGCACCTTGGCCTGGGTCTTCGGCGACATGTCGCCGACCTCGTCCAGGAAGATCGTGCCGCGATCGGCCTGCTCGAACTTGCCGACCTGCTTCTCGGTCGCGCCGGTGAAGCTGCCCTTCTCGTGGCCGAACAACTCGCTCTCGATCAGCTCTTCGGGGATGGCCGCGCAGTTGACCTGCACGAAACGCTCGCGCGCGCGCAGGCTGTTGCGATGGATGGTCCGCGCCACGAGTTCTTTGCCCACGCCGCTCTCGCCCGTGATGAGGACGGTGGCGTTGGTCGGGGCCGCGCGCCCGATGGCGCCCATCACCTGCTTCAGCGATCCGCTCTCGCCGATCATCTGATGCCGGACTTCGACGGCCTTCTTGAGCGTCCGGTTCTCGTCGCGCAGCCGGGCCTGCTCGAGCGCGTTCTGAATCGTCACGCGGAGGCGGTCGGTGCTCTCGAAGGGTTTCTCGAGGAAGTCGAGGGCGCCTTTGCGAATCGCCTCGACGGCGGAACTCGGCGTCCCGTGCGCGGAGATCATGACGACCGGCAGCGTCTCGTGCATCGAGTGCAGCCGCGTAAGGACGTCGAGGCCGTCCATGCCGGGCATCTTCACGTCGAGCAGCACGAGGTCCGGCGCGTCGCGCTCGACGAGGTTCAGGCCCTCCTGCCCGGTCGCTGCGCCCGAGACGTCGTAGCCGTCGTATTCGAGCGTCATCTTCAACGACTCCCGGATGCCGGCGTCGTCGTCGATGACGAGGATCTTGGGCTTGGGCATCAGCGCGTGCGTGGACTCCTGCCTACTTGTCCACTCTGACGGTGACGAGGCGGCGCTGGTCGAGGTCGGGATAGTACATGTAGAGCGCGAGCACCTCGCCGGGATGCGACGCGCGCGCGATCCGCCGGTAGTCGCCGGCCGTGTCGATCGGCTGGCGGTTGATTTCCATGATGAGCGCGTCGCGCTCGATGCCGGCGTCGAACGACGGCCCGAGCGGCTCGACCTTCGTGACCAGCACGCCGTGGAACGCCTTTGGGATGTCGAGGCGCACGGCGGACGACTTGTCGAGATCGCGCACCGCGAGCCCGAGCGGATCGTCGCTGTCGGCCTTGCGCCGTGCCGGCGTGGACGCCGCGTCGTTCTTTCGTGCGTCCGCCGCCTCGCGGCCGGGACGCTCCGCGAGCTTCACCGTGAGCGTCTCCTCACGGCCGTCGCGCAGGACACCCAGCTTCGCCGCCGTCCCGGGCGACTTCGCCGCGATGCTGCGGATGAGGTCGTCGTCGTTGACGATGTCGCGGCCGTCCATCGAGACGATGGTGTCGTACGGCTTGAGGCCGGCGCGCTCGCCAGGCGAGTCGTCGCTGACGTCCTGCACCAGCGCGCCGCGCGCGACGGGCAGCTTCAGCGACTCCTGCAGATCGGGGTCGATGTCGCGCAAGCCGACGCCGATGTAGCCGCGGCTCACCCGGCCCCGCACGCGCAGCTGCGGCAGAATCGCCGTCGCGCCGTTGATGGGCACGGCGAAGCCAATGTTGCTCGCGCGCGAGCTGATGGCCGCGTTGATGCCGATCACTTCGCCCCGCGCGTTGATCAGCGGGCCGCCGCTGTTGCCGAAGTTGATCGCCGCGTCGGTCTGGATGTAGTTGTCGAGGCTCGCGTCGAAGAGCTTCCGCCCGAGCGAGCTGACCACGCCCACGGTGACCGAGTGTTCGTAGCCGAGCGGGTTGCCAATCGCGCACACCCACTCGCCGATGCGCAGCGTGGACGAATCGCCGAGCGGCGCGACGGGCAGGCCGTGCTCGCCGTCCACCTTGATGAGCGCGATGTCGGTGTCCGGATCGGCTCCGATGACGCGCGCGCGAAGACTGCGCCCGTCCGAGAGCTTCACCGTGATCCGCTCCGCGTGATCGATGACGTGCTGGTTCGTCAGGATGCTGCCGTCGGCGTCGATGATGAACCCGGTGCCCTCGCCCAGCCGTGCGGGATCGCCGTCGCGCTTCGGCTGCACGGAGTCGAACGGCGCGTCGAAGAGATCCGGGCCGTTCTCGTCGTCCTGCCGGCCATGACGGCGCGACCCCCGCGCCTTGCTCGTGGCGTCGATGTTGACGACCGCCGGGTTCACGCGCGCGACGACGTCGGCGAAGTTGACCAGCGGACCAGCCGTCGCCTCCGGGCGTGCGAGCCGCGCCGTTGGCACGTGGCGACCAGCCTCGCCCGGATTCGCGACGAGCAGCGAGCGCGCGACGCCGCCGGCGAAGATCGTGCCGACGAAGAAGGCGACGACGGCCGCAAGGGCCGCCGAGACGTACGTAAAGGGCCGCGACGACATGGAGTGCGTTACTCAGCCATTATAAGAGCGCGGAACTTGTCCTCGTCGAGCGTTTCGACGCCGAGTTTCTGCGCTTTGTCGAGCTTACTGCCCGCGTCGTCGCCGACGACGACGAAGCTCGTCTTCTTGCTCACCGACCCCGAGACCTTTGCCCCCAGGTTCTCCAGGGCGGTGGTCGCCTCTTCGCGAGACATCGACTTGAGCGTGCCTGTTAAGACGACGGTCTTTCCCGCGAGTTTGCCCAGCGGCACCGTCGCCGGTTCGGGCGCGCGGCTGTCCATATTGACGCCGGCGTGTTTCAGTTTAGCGACAAGCGCACGGTTGCGCGGCTCCGCCGCAAAACTGTGCACCGACTCGGCGAGGACGGGGCCGATCTCCGGCGTCTCCTGCAGCTGCTCTACCGACGCGTCCAGCAGCCGGTCCATCGTCCTGAAGTATCGGGCGAGCGTCGCCGCCGCTTTCTCGCCGACGTGGCGAATGCCGAGCGCGTAGACGAGCCGCGACAGGTCGTTGTCTTTGCTCGCCTGGATCTGCGCGTGCACATTGCGGCCGACCTTGCCGAGCTTGCGGGGAACGGCGCGCTCCGACTTCGGATCGCGCGGGGTGACGACGAGCTCCTCGAGCGCGCCTGGCGTGAGGTGATAGAGGTCGCCGAAGTCGTGCACCAGCCCCTGCGCGAGCAGTTGATCGACGAGCGACTCGCCCAGCCCCTCGATGTTCATCGCGCCGCGCGACGCGAAGTGCTCGAGGCTGCGGCGCAGCCGGGCGGGACACGACGTGTTCTCGCAGCGCCAGACGACCTCTTCCTCGTCGCGGTGCAGCGCGCTGCCGCACACCGGGCAGCGCGTGGGCATGACAAACGGCTGCGCGTCGGCCGGGCGCAGGCTGAGCACCGGCGCCACCACCTTCGGGATGACGTCGCCGCCTTTCTCGACGACAACCGTGTCGCCGTCGCGGACGTCCTTGCGCGCGATGTCCTCGGCGTTGTGTAGCGTCGCCATCGAGATCGTCGAGCCGGCCAGGAACACGGGCTCGAGCAGTGCGTACGGCGTGACGGCGCCCGTGCGGCCGACGTTGACGGCGATCTTCAGCAGCTTCGTGTGGGCCTGCTGCGCCGGAAACTTGAACGCCGTCGCCCAGCGCGGAAACTTCGCCGTCGCGCCGAGCTTCTCGCGCAGCGCCAGGTCGTCCACTTTGATGACGACGCCGTCGGTGTCGAAGCTGAGGGTGCGGCGCTTCTCCGCCCACTCGGCGCAGAACGCGGCGAGCGCGTCCACGCCCTCGCAGCGCCGCCAGTGCGGCTCGACCGGCAGTCCCCACGTGCGCATGGCGCCGAGCGTCCCGCTGTGCGTCGGCGCGACGTCCTCGACCGCCCGGTCCGCGACAACCTGATAGGTGAACGCGCTCAGGCCGCGTTTCGCCACAAGCGCCGGATCGAGATTGCGCATCGTCCCCGCCGCGGCGTTTCGCGGGTTGGCGAAGAGCGGCTCGCCGGCTTCCTCGCGCTCCCTGTTCATGCGCGAGAAGGCCGCGCGCGAGAGGTACACCTCGCCGCGGACTTCGAGACTGCCCTTCGGCGCGCCGTGCAGGGACAGCGGAATCGCGCGGATGGTGCGGACGTTGTGCGTCACGTCCTCGCCGCGCGTGCCGTCGCCGCGCGTGGCGCCTCGCACGAGCCGTCCGTCCTCGTACCTCAGCGCAATGCTCAAGCCGTCGATCTTCATCTCGGCGACGTACGCGACGGCCGCCTCGCCGAGGCCCGCGCCCTTGCGGACGCGCTCGTCGAAGGCGCGGAGCTCGTCCTCGGTGTACGCGTTGTCGAGGCTGAGCATCGGCACCTTGTGCTCGACCGTGGCGAAGCCTTCGACCAGGCGGCCGCCGACGCGCTGCGTCGGCGAATCGGGCGTGACGAGATCGGGATGCCGCGCCTCGAGCCGCTCGAGCTCGTGCAGCAGGTCGTCGAACTCCGCGTCGGAGATCTCCGGCGCGTTGAGCACGTAGTACTGCTCTTCGTGGTGACGGATGAGGCGGCGGAGCTCAGCGACGCGGGCGTGTGGTGATCGCGGCATGTCTGGTGTAGTGCGGACCTTCAGGTCCGCCCGAGGCCGCCGGCCTGAAGGCCGGCACTACACGGGACGGATAGGCACGACTCTAACGATCGCGCGACAACACGTAGTCCGGCAGCGCGAGCAGCGCGTCGCGCTCCGCGCTCGACGGGAACGCGTAGAGCGGCGCCTTGGCGCGCTCGGCGAATTCCTCGGCGCGCCTCGTCGCGTAGTCGATCGACGCGTGCTGCTTGAGATACGACAGCAGCTCCTGCCAGACCTCCGGTGTCACGCTGCGCGTCGCGATGACCTCGCGCACGATGTCGGCCGGACGGCCGTCCTTGGCGTGCCGCAGCATGTGGATGAGCGGCAGGGTCACCTTGCCCTCGCGCAGGTCGCTGCCGATGGGCTTCCCGACGGCGGCCGTGTCGCCCGTGAAGTCGAGCAGGTCGTCCACGATCTGGAACGCGATGCCGAGGTTGAAGCCGTACTCGCGCAGCGCCTGCTGACGCTCCGGCGTCACCTTGCCGAGCAGGCCGCCGATCTCGGCGCTGCCGCCGAAGAGGTACGCCGTCTTGCGACGGATGATGTCGAAGTGCTCGTCTTCGCTGATGTCCGCGTCGCCGTTCTTCGTCAACTGGTAGAGCTCGCCCTCGATCATCTTCATCGTCACGTCGCAGAGCAGGCGGACGATATCGAGCGTGTCGTAGGTGAGCGCCATCGCCATCGACTTGATGTAGAGGTAGTCGCCGAGGAGCACCGTGATGTCGTTGCCCCAGCGCGAGTGCACGGCCAGGCGGCCGCGCCGCAGTTCCGAGTCGTCGATGATGTCGTCGTGGACGAGCGTCGCCGTGTGAATGAATTCGATTGCGGCGGCGTAGAGCGCCCCCTGATCGCCCGTGTAGCCGGCAATCCGCGCCGCCATCAGCAGCACCGCCGGACGCACGCGCTTGCCGCCGCTCGTCTGGATGTACGTCCCGATGGTCGGAATGAGCTGGACCTGCGACTGCACGTGCCGCCCGAACTCGCGATCGACCTGCTCGAGGTCGTCGCGGATCGGCTCGAAGATCTGATCGAGCGCCAGCGGCGTTTTGGCGAAGTTTTCCACGGAAAATACCGCTAGAACTGTATCACGGGCGGAAGAGCGCGTGGAAGTTGGCGGCCGTCTGCCGGCGCGCCTCGTCGGGGGAAATCCCGTGGATCGCGGCGAGTGCGTCCGCCACGCGCGCCACGTGCGACGGCTCGTTGCGCGTCCCGCGGTGCGGCACCGGCGCGAGAAACGGGCTGTCGGTCTCGATGAGCACGCGATCGAGCGGCACCGCGCGCACCGTCTCGCGCAGATCCGCCGCCTTCGGGAACGTGACGATGCCGGACACCGAGACGTAAAAACCGAGGTCGAGGCCCGCCTGCGCGAGGGAGGGCCCGCCGGTGAAACAGTGCAGCACGCCGCGCAGCGGCCCGCGGCCCGTCCGCGCCGCTTCTTCCCGCAGGATCCGCACGGTGTCGTCGTCGGCCTCGCGCGTGTGGATGACCACGGGCAGATCGAGCTCGCGCGCGAGCGACAGCTGCGCGCGGAAGACCTCCTGCTGGACATCGCGCGGCGCAAGGTCGTAGTGGTAGTCGAGGCCGATTTCGCCGACGGCGCGCGCCGCCGAGGTGCGCGCGACCTGCTGCTGCACGCGCACGGCGGCGGCATCGGGCGCGGCGGCGTACTCCTTCGCCGAGTGCGGGTGAACGCCAATCGAGAAGCGCACGTCGGGCCACAGCGACGCCACGCGCGCCGCCTGCGCCTCTTCGTGCTCGTCGCCCGCCGCGAGAATCGTCAGCACGCGCTCGAGTCCCGCCGCGCGCGCGCGCGCGACCACGAACTCGAGATCGGCGGCGAAGACCTCGTCTGCCAGATGGCAGTGGCTGTCAATGAGCCTGCTGCTGCTCGAACTGTCGGAAGGCATTGTCGAGGTCTCGCGTCAGCCTGGCCTTGGTCTCGGCGTCCGCGAACGCGTACGCGATCGAATTCCGGACCATTCGCTTCATCGTCAGGTAGTCGATGTGCTGTTCCTGAACCGCCCGCAGGAACTCGAGCGTGTGGCTCGACCTCGCGACGCCGTAGTCGTCGGTGGAGATCGCGACGGGCACGCCGTGCTGGAGGTACGTGCGCAACGGGTGACGGGCGCCCTTCACGCCGAGGATGCTCGCGTTGCTGGTGAGGTTGATCTCCACCAGCACGCGCTTCGCCGCGAGCTCGCGCAGGACGGCGTCGGGATCGTCTTCCTGCATCACGTCGGTGCCGTGGCCGATGCGCTCGGCGTGGGCGATCCGGACCGAGTCGCGGATATGGAACCGAAGCACCTCCGGCGGCACCAGGCCGTCGGCGAGCTCGCCGGCATGCAGCGAGATGTGGACGCCGGGATAGTACTGCCGCAAGTACTCGATCATCTTCATGTGCAGCTCGAAGTCGCGGACGGCGATCGGCGCGTCTTCCGGCTGCACCAGGTTCAGACCGACCACGCGGGGCTCCTTCGTGCACAGCTCGAAGCCCGCGAGGATCTCGGCGAAGACTTCCTCGGGCGGCGTGGCGCGCGCCACCTGCGCGATGTAGCGCACTGTGACCAGACAGCCGGGATCGGCGCCGCTCGACCCGCACTTGAGCAGCGCCCGGCGGCGCGCCTCGAACGCGTCGAGCCGCTGCTTCGCCTGCGCGAAGACCTCGGACCAGCCCGACGCGAGCAGCTTCGCGCGCATCTGCGCGAAGTCGGGAGTCCAGCCGGCGTCATGCCCGAGGCGCTGCGAGACGCCGCCGTCCGGCGTCACCATCAGCTCGAGATAGCTCACGTGCTCGGCCGCCGCGCGCGAGGTCACTTCGGCCAGCATGTCGCCGGCGTGTCCGGACGAGGCGGCGCCGAAACGCGCGAACGCCTCGAAGAAGTGGTCGTGGCCGTTGAGGCCGTCCGGCCAGTCGCGCATCGACATCGCGTCGATCGCTGCGTTGTAGAGCGTGGCATCGGCGACCACCGCCGCTGCCGTCGGCCTGCCACCTCCCGCATCGCACGGCGGCTCGACGATCGTAAACGTCGCCACGACGAGGCACATCCTGTCGTCGGCGGCCCAGCGCAGGTAGCTCTCGGCGTAGATCGACCCTGAGAGATGGTTGTGCAGATCGCCGCCCTTCGGCATGGCGCGCAGAAAGGCCTCGAGCGCAAGCGGCTGATTGCGGATCGCCGCGAACCGGCGAGCGGTCGCCGCTTCATTCGCGCCGCCCGCCGCGAACGCCGGCGCGGCGAACAGCACGAGGAGCAGCGCAACGAGTCCCATCCTGCCCTTCCGGCCCATCCCGCCCGTGCTACCGCACCCGCGTCCCCGGTTCAGGGGGCGTGTCGAAGCTCACGAGCATCGGCTTACCGCCCTCCGGGCTCGCGGCGAGCACCATGCCGTTCGACTCGACGCCCATCAGCTTCGCCGGCTTCAGGTTGACGACGACGACGACCGTGCGGCCGATGAGGGCCTCCGGCTCGTACGCTTCGGCGATGCCGGCGACAAGGGTGCGCTGCTCGGAGCCGACGTCCACCAGCAGCTTGATCAGCTTGCTGGACTTCGGCACGCGCTCGGCGGCGAGCACCTTCGCGACGCGGAGCTCCACCTTCATGAAATCGTCGAAAGAGATGCGCGCGGGCTCTGCCGCGGCGGGAGCCGCTGGTGCCGGCGGTGCGGCCGGCGGCTGTGCCGGCGTTGACTGTTCGTCCGATGCCATCTTCCTCAGTTCCTCCACGGTCTGTTCGATTCTTGGAAAGAGCGGCGACGTCTCGCCGATCCGCGTTCCCGCCTCGAGCGTCCCGCGCCGCAGCCCGATCCAGGCCTGCGGCGCCGGCGCCACCCCGAGCATGCCGAGAATGCGCTCGGCGCCGGCCGGAATGAACGGCCGCAGGAGCTCGGCGACGACCCGCAGCGTGTCGGCGATCGTATAGAGCGCCGTCTCGAGCTGCGGCCGCTTCGACGCGTCCTTCGCGAGCACCCACGGCTCGCGTGTCACGATATACCGGTTCGTCGCGCCGATCACATCCCAGATTTCGCGCAGCGCGAAGCTGAACTCGAACGCGAGGGCGCGCTTGGTGACGGCGCCGACCAGCGCGTTGGCGAGATTCGAGAGCTCGAGCTCCGGCTGCTCGAGCAGGTGCATGCTCGCCGCCGGCACGACACCGCCGCAGTACCGGTGGATCATCGTCGTCGCGCGGCTGCACAGGTTGCCGAGATCGTTCGCCAGGTCGGCGTTGTAACGCCCGAGAAACGTCTCGTCCGTGAAGTCGGCGTCCTGGCCGAACACCATCTCCCGCATCACAAAGTACCTGAACGCGTCCACGCCGAATCGATCGACGTAGTCCTTCGGCCGGACCACGTTGCCGATCGACTTCGACATCTTCGCGCCTTCCATCAGCCACCAGCCGTGGCTGACGAGCTGCTTCGGAATCGGCAGATCGGCGGCCATGAGAAACGCCGGCCAGTAGATGCCGTGCTGGCGGACGATCTCCTTGCCGATCAGGTGCACGTCGGCCGGCCAGTACTGCTCGAACCGCTCGACGGCCGCGGGCGTCGGGTCGCCGTAGCCGACCGCCGTCATGTAGTTGGTCAGCGCGTCGAACCAGACATACATGACGTGCGCCGGGTCGTCGGGCACCGGGACGCCCCAGGTGAACGACGTCCGGCTGATGCTGAGATCCTGCAGGCCGCCCTCGAGAAACGCAACGATCTCGTTGCGGCGGTTCGGCGGCGTGACGAAGTCGGGGTTGTTCGTGTAATGGTCGCGCAGCCGATCCTGGAAGGCCGAGAGTCTGAAGAAATAGCTCTCCTCGGAGATCTTCTCTACTTTGCCGCCGCAGGTCGGACACTTGCCGTCCACGAGCTGCGTTTCGGGCACGAACACTTCGTCAACCGTGCAGTACCAGCCTTCGTACTTGCCCTTGTAGATGTAGCCGCGCTCCTTCACGCATCGCCACAGCTCCTGCGCCGCCTGGAAGTGGCGCGGCTCGGTCGTGCGGATGAAGTCGTCGTTCGAGATGTTCAGCAGGCCCGACAACGCCCGGAACTTCTCGGATGTCCGGTCGGCAAAAGCCTTCGTCGGCTCGCCGGCGGCCTTCGCCGCCCGCTCCACTTTCTGGCCGTGCTCGTCGGTGCCGGTGAGAAAAAAGACGTCGTCGCCAAGCAGACGGTGCGCGCGCGCCGACGCGTCGGCGATCATGGTCGTATACGCGTGCCCGAGATGCGGCTCGGCGTTGATGTAGTAGATCGGCGTGGTGATGTAAAAACGGCTCACGATTCCTGCACCCAGGCTTTGACGGCCAGCGCTTGCACTTCCTTGACCGGCATGTTCTTCGCCGCCGCGATCCTCGCGCAGTCGTCGAACTCGGGCACCGCGTTGACGACGCGTCCGTCGCGGCGCGCGATTTTCATGCGGACCTCGCCCGCCGGCGTCGCGACGCTCACGTGCTCGCGCACCAGGCACTCGCGATCGACCTCCGAGTAGCGCAGGCCGATCGTCGTCGTCTCGGCGAAGATGATGTCCGCCAGGGCCGACCGCAGGCCTGGCGGCGCCACGACGGTCAGCAGCGTGCCGGGACGGTTCTTTTTCATCTGCACGGGCACATAAAAGACGTCGAGCGCGCCGGCGGCGTAGAGGCGATCCATGACCACGCCAAAGATCTGCGGGTTCATGTCGTCGATTTCGCATTCGAGGACGACGACGCGCGAGTCGGGCCGGCCGAAGCCGGCGCCCCCCGAAATCGCTTCGCCGGCCAGCACGCGCAGGACGTTCGCCGTGGACGGAAAGTCGTGGTCGCCGGCGCCGTAGCCGACCTGCTCCACGGTCATCGCCGGCACGGGACCGAACGCGTCCGCGTACGACGAGACGATCAACGCGCCGGTGGGCGTCACGAGCTCCTTCTGGATGTCGCCGCTGTAGATCGGCGCGCCCGCCAGCAGCTTCACGGTCGCCGGCGCAGGCACCGGGATCGTGCCGTGCGCGGACGTCACCGTGCCGCCGCCCACGTTGAGCGGCGACGCCACCACCCGGTCCACACCGAACCACTCGAGGCCGTACACGGCGCCGACGACGTCGATGATCGAGTCGAGCGCGCCGACTTCGTGCAGGTGGACCTTCTCGACCGGCATGTCGTGAATCGCGGCCTCGACCTCCGCGAGCCGCTGGAACATCGCCTGCGCGCGATCGCGCGCCGACGGCGACAGCGCCGAGGTGTCCACGAGCTTCAGGATGCCGGACAGGTGGCGATGCGGATGCGCGCCGCCGCCGGCGCCCGTCGTGTCGCGGACGGCGAACTTCGTCGCCGAGATGCCGCCGCGCACCACCCGCGTCGCGTGCACTTCATACCCCGACATCGCGAGGCTCCCGAGCGCGCCCTTCAGGGCGTCAAAGGGCAGGCCGGCGTCGAGCATGGCCCCGATCGCCATGTCGCCGGCAATCCCCGAGAAGCAGTCGAAGTACAGGACGCGGCTCACAGGAGTCGTTCTTCCTTGAAACTGTAGTACCGGGCGTCGCCGAGGATCACGTGATCGACGAGCTCGATGCCGATGAGCGTCCCCGCCGCCCGCAGCCGCCGCGTCAACGACACGTCGTCGCGGCTCGGCCGCGGATCGCCCGACGGGTGGTTGTGAAACACGACGAACGCGAAGGCCGACGCGAGGGCGGCTTCGCGAAGGACGTCGCGCGGCTCGACGACCGTCGCGTTGAGCGTACCGGACGCGATTATCGCGGTTCTGATCACGCGGTATTTGGTGTCGAGCAGCACCAGACCGAACTGCTCGACGATGCGGCCGCCGAAGGCCGGCATCAGGAACGCCGCGGTCTGCGACGGCGCGAGCAGCTGCGGGCGCTCGTGCGGCGCGCGCGTCAGCGTCCGGCGTCCGATCTCGATCGCCGCGAGCAGCTGCGCCGCTCGCGCCGGGCCGATGCCGGCGGCGCGGCCGAGATCGTCGGCCGTTGATCGAAAGAGTCCGTGCAATCCACCTCGCGCCGCGAGCAGTTCG
>CAZOIK010000442.1:0-15636 GCA_964579765.1 uncultured Bifidobacteriaceae bacterium | reverse complement strand
AGCTCGTCAACGAATTCCCGAAGAACGAGCACCTGCAGGACGCCCAGAAACGCATCGCCGAACTGAAGGCACAGCAGGCATCGAACGAAAAGAAGTCATAGGAGGATCGATGGGGTCTCGGATTTTCACGCTGGGTGCCGCCATGGCGCTCTCCGGCACAGTGTCTCTGGCCTCGGCGCAGACGGCTCCGCCGCCCGTGTCGATGACCCCGCTTCAGACGGCGGTCGCCTGCGCCCCGCCGCCCTTCACCTCCACCGAGCGGGCCGACGCCCCGCGCATCGTGGGCTCTCAGGACACGGTAGACCGCGCGCTCTTCGGCCAGCCGGAGGTCCTCGTGATCGACGCCGGCAGCACGCGCGACGTCCAGGTGAACCGGATGTACTTCGTCCGCCGCGTCTATCGCGGCGCCGAAACCCAGCACGACACGCTTCCCCATTCGGTGCAGACGACCGGCTGGGTGCGCGTCGTCGCGGTGAACGCGAACACGGCGCTCGTGAGCCCCGAGCACGTCTGCTCGGCCATCGAGGCCGGTGATTACCTCGAGCAGTTCCGCGTGCCGGACGTCCCGCCAGACGACGCGGCGATTGCGCCGCTCGTCCAGACGGACCTCGACTTCAACGCGTACACGCGGGTGCTCTACGGCGACTACGAGCGCCGGTCGTCGGGCACGGGCGATTTCGTGGTCATCGACCACGGCGCCGATCGCAACATCCGCGTCGGCGCGCGGTTCGGCATCTACCGCGATCTCGAGCTGGACAGGAACCCGCTGAAGCCGATTGGCGAGGCGATTGCAGTGTCGGTCGGGCCGTCGCTGGCGCTCGTCCGCATCACGCACGCGCGCGACGCCATCTTCACCGACGACGTGCTGGTGCCGAGGACGTCCGACCGGGTGACGCCGGTGCCGAGCGCGCCGCCGGAAAACCCGCGCCGTTCCGCGCCGTCGCGGACGCCTCCGCAGATGCCCAGGGGGCGCTAGACGGCTTTTCGATCTTCGCGCTCGCGCCGGAACGCCGCGAAATCCGCGACGCGCGGGTTGAGGACGACGTTGAAGCGGCGGAAGTAGTCGAACGCCGAGACGAGCGCGGCGGCCACGACGACCCACAAGGCGACCTGGCCGAGCAGGTACAGCGGCTCGCGCAGGCCGTTCGCGCCGTGCGCGAGGATCAGCGCCAGGATCGCCACGACCTCTCCCACCATCTTGATCTTGCCGAGCGGCGAGGCCGGCATCGACACGCCGCGCGCGTACGCGACGCTGCGGAGCGTCGTCACGGTGATCTCGCGGCCGATGACGATCGCCGCCATCCACGTGAGCACGAGGTTCATGTGGACCAGCGCCATGAGCGCCGCGCACGTGAGCAGCTTGTCCGCGAGCGGGTCGATCACCTGTCCGAGCATCGTGATCTGCTTGCGGCGGCGCGCGAGATAGCCGTCCACCCAGTCGGTGATCGAGGCGATGCCGAAGATGGCCGCGCCGACCAGTTCCGTGGGCACGCCCAGGATGTTGCGACCTTCGAAGTTTGTCAGCAGTACGACGACCAGCAGCGGGACGAAGAAGATACGGCTGATCGTCAGAGCGTTCGGCAGGTTCATCGCGCGCGTGTTCACATGATAACATCGGTGGTTGCGATGAAGGCGATCCTGCTCGCCGGGGGCAAGGGCACGCGACTGCGGCCGCTCACCATCCACACCCCGAAGCCCATCGTCCCCATCTTCGATCGACCGCTCTTACAGTTTCAGCTGGACCTCATTAAGAAGGTTCCCGAGATCGACGAAGTGATCCTCAGCCTCAACTACCAGCCGAGGCGCATCGAGGAGATCTTCGGCGACGGCAGCGACACCGGTTTGTCCCTGCGTTACATGGTCGAGCCCGCGCCGCTCGGCACGGGCGGCGGCATCAAGTACGCGGCCGGGAACACCGGCGACTCCGTCGTCGTGTTCAACGGCGACGTGCTGACGGAGGTCGATCTGGCCGCCGTGATTGCGCTGCACCGCGAGCGCCGCGCGAAGGCGACGATCGTGCTCACCCCGGTCGAGAACCCGAGCGCGTACGGGCTGGTCGAGACAGACGCCAGCGGCAACGTCCTGCGGTTTCTCGAGAAGCCCGACCCGCAGCAGATCACCTGCAACACCGTCAACGCCGGCATCTACGTGCTCGAGCCGGAGACCTTCGATCGCATCCCGCCGGATGTGTCGTGGTCCATCGAACGCAGCTACTTCCCCTCGCTCATCGAGCGTCACGAGACGTTCGTCGCCTACGTCTACCGCGGCTATTGGATCGACATCGGCACGCCCGAAAAGTACATGCAGGTGCACCGCGACATCATGGACCGGCGGTATCATGCCGCGCCCTTCCTGAACGGATCGCGATCGTGCGTCTCGGAGAGCGCTCGCGTGGAAGAGGGCGCCGTGGTCGAAGGCCCGTGCTTCATCGACGCCGGGGCCGTCGTGAAGGCCGGCGCCCGCGTGGGTCCGTACACCGTCGTCGGCCGTCATTGCCACATCGAGGAGCACGCGTCGATCGAGCGCGCGATCGTGTGGGCCGACACGCGCGTCGGACAGGAAGCCATCGTCCGCAACTCGGTGCTCGGACGAAGCTGCCATGTGGGCCGCAGCGCGATTGTGGACAACGGCGCCGTGCTCGGAGACAAGTCGGTCGTCACCGACTACAGCAAACTGTGAAGCTCAACCCCGACATCTTCAAGGCCTACGACATCCGCGGCGTCTACCCGACCGACATCGACGAAGCCGGCGCGAAGGCCATCGGCACCGCGTTCGCGGCCTATCTCGGCTCGCGCGAGATCGCCGTCGGCTACGACATGCGGCTGTCGTCGCCGTCGCTCAAGGCCGCCTTCGTCGAAGGCGTCGTCGAACAGGGCGTCGACGTCTACGACTGCGGGATGCTGTCCACCGACATGATGTACTACGCGGTCGCGAGCGCGAACCACTCGGGCGGCGCTCAGATCACGGCGTCGCACAACCCGAAGCAGTACAACGGCCTGAAGCTGGTGCGCGAGGGCGCGTTTCCCCTGAGCGGCGAGACGGGCATCATCGACATCCGCGACATGATCGCCGACGGCGCGCTGCCAGCGCCGGCGCGCACGCGCGGCGACGTGACGCACGTCAGCGTGCTCGACGGCTACCTCGAGCACGTGATGTCGTTCATCGACCCGACCGTCGTCAAGCCCTTCAACGTCGTGCTCGACGCCGGCAGCGGCACGGCCGCCATCGCCGCGCCGCACATCTTCGACCGGCTCCCCTGCCAGACGACGCGCCTCTGCTTCGAAATCGACGGCAGCTTTCCGAACCACGAAGCCAACCCGCTCATCGAGGAGAACCGTCGCCACATTGTCGAAGAGGTCGTGCGGCGGAAGGCCGACATCGGCATCGCGTGGGACGGCGACGCCGACCGCTGCTTCTTCATCGACGGCACGGGCGAATTCATCTCCGGCGACTTCATCACCGCGCTCCTGGCGCAGGCGTTCCTGCTCAAGCAGCCCGGCGCGACGATCGTCTACGATCTGCGCGCCAGCTACGCCGTGCGGGACGTCGTGGCCGCGCACGGCGGCAAGGCGCTGATGAACCGCGTGGGGCACGCCTTCATCAAGCGCCGGATGCGCGAGACGAACGCCGTTTTCGGCGGCGAGGTCACCGGGCACTACTACTTCCGCGACAACTTCTACTGCGACAACGGGATGATTCCGGCGCTGCTCATCCTCGAGCTGATGTCCAGGCACGGGAAGACGCTGCACCAGCTGCTGCAGCCGCTGCGCGAGAAGTACTTCATCTCGGGCGAGATCAACACGAAGCTCGCGCACATGGATCACGTCGCCGCGAAGCTCGATCAGATCGCGACGGAGTACGCCGACGGCCAGCAGTCGCGGATGGACGGCCTCTCGGTCGAGTATCCTGACTGGCACTTCAACGTGCGGCCCTCGAACACCGAGCCGCTGCTGCGCCTGAATCTGGAAGCGACGACGCCGGCGAAGATGGCAGAGAAGCGCGACGAGGTGCTGGCGCTCATCCGAGCGTGAGTTAGAATGGCCCTTCGGGCGGGCTTAGTACAATGGTAGTACAGAGGCTTCCCAAGCCTCGGACACGGGTTCGATCCCCGTAGCCCGCTCCACTTCTCGCTGGCCACGCCGACGGCTATTCGACGGCAGACGCGGATTGACCCTGGCGGAGCAGGCGCTCGAGTTCCAGGAGCACCGCGTCGAGCTTTTCTTTCGTGAGCGGCTTGGACAGCAGGAGATCCACGGCTGAATGTTCGATCGAGCGCAATTCGGTCTCGCTCACGGCCGTCAGCAGCGCGACCAGGAGCGTGCTCGACCGATGCCGCGCACGCAACGCCCTCGCCAGGTCCAGCCCCGACGTGTCAGGCAGACGGAGGTCGCAAAGCACGATGATCGGCTGGAACGTCTCGGCGATGTCGAGGGCCTGCCGGCCGGACAAGGCGACCTGGACGTCCAGTCCGAACCGCCGCAGGAAGTCCGCCGTGGCTTCCGCCAGATCCGCATAGTCCTCGACGAGCAACACGCGATGACGACCGGTTCGAGACGTCACTTCATCCTCGAATATAGAGGCGCGAATCATACAGTGTCAGAGCAATATGGCTGCCAGCGTCGCGGGAATCTCCACGGAGGATTGCCTGGACCTCGTCATCCGCGCGCGTGAAGGGCTCCCGCCCGGATCGCAGGAAGTCGAAGTCGTCGAGCGCAAGGGCCTCGGCCATCCGGACACGATCTGCGACGGGATCGCCGAAGCAGTGTCGGTCCGTCTCAGCCGACACCATCTCGAACGATTCGGCCGGATTCTGCACCACAACATCGACAAGGTTCTGCTGGTCGGCGGCCGGTCCCGCCCGTCGTTCGGCGGCGGGGAGATTGACGAGCCCATCCAGATCTATCTGGCGGGCCGCGTCACGCTCGAGCACCGCGGAGTGTCCATTCCTGTGGACGACATCGCGCGGGAGGCCTGTCGCCATTTTGTACAGACGCACCCGCGCGGGCTGAACGTCGATCACGACATCCGGATCGTGCCCCGGCTCTCCAGCGCGTCGTCCTCGCAGTCGAGCGCACCCTGAACAGTCCTCAGACCAAACAGCATCATCCCGAGATCGGCGAGGACATCAAGGTCATGGGCGTGCGGCGCGGAGCCAGAATCGGCCTCACGATCAGCTGCGCGTTCATGAGTCGGCACGTCGCCGACATCCACGACTACGTCCGAAAGAAGGAGGCCGCGCACGCGATCGCGCTCGATCGAAGCCACGACCGGGAAGAATCCCTCGAGCCATGTCGGCAAGCTGTACAACGTCCTCGCCCATCGCATCGCGTCGTCCGTCACGCGCGACGTGTCGCAGGTCGCCGATGCCGCGTGCGTGATGGTGGGCGAGATCGGCCATGCCGTTTCCGATCCACAACTTGTGGACATGTGCCTCGGGCTGGAGGATCGATCGGACGCGCACGCCGTGAGGGACCGCGTGACGGACATCGTGCGGTCCGAGCTCGAGCGTCTGCCCGAACTGCGGGATGCGTTCCTGCGTGGACAAGTGACGGTGTACTGATTTTGAAGCGACCGTGTTGTACCAAGTGCCGCTCGCGATCCTCGCCCCAGCGACGCGTACAACTGCTACGGCGATGACGGCCAGGCCCGGCCGTCCGGGTGCGACGCACGCTCGGGCTCGTCGTCTACTGTGAGGCGCGCGTCAGGGCTGAAAGGTCCCGAAGACACGATCCCAGAGCCGGGTCGTCACGCCAAAGTTCACGCGAGGCCGCGCATGATGAAGACGATGCGCACGCTCGAGGTGCTGCAGATACGCGTATGGCGTGCCGCGGTGATGCTGCGTGTGATGAACCAGCGCGTACTGGTTGTAGCCGAAGTACAGCCCACACACGAGCCAGCACGCGGTCCCCAACCCAACCGCCGCCGCCAGCGCCATCCAGAGGCCACAGACCCCGGCAAGGACGGTGAACGCCGGCATGCTGATCAGCGCCGCGTGATCGGCATGATGCCGCGCGTGACTCCGCGCAGCGATGGACGGTCGTCCATGCAGCACCCACCGATGGAGCGCGTACTCGATCAGGCCCCACGCGATGAACCCAATCGCGATAAGGCCGCCGGCGACAACCGGCGAACCGGACCGATGCCGGATGCCGAAGACGCAGAACGCCGCCGCGCCGATCAGATCACTGACCATCGCCACCCAGTAATTGCCGGCGCTGTAGATCATCCTTTGCGCGATCATAGGGGACGACGCATGGATTCGGCGGCAGTTACGTGATCCAAAGTGGGCGTCAGCACGCTGAAATCTACGCCTTCCCACCTCGAGGCCTCCGGCCAGTAGAACGTGAAGTCCACGTGATGCGCGACGGCCAGGGCCGGGATGTCGAGATCCGCGATCCACACGCCGAGACCGCTGTCGACCGTCTCGATCTCGACGATCCGCGACCAGCCGTCGAGCCCGGCGTGGATGACCGCGCGCGCGAGCGTTTCGATGCGCAGGATGTGTCCGGACGACATCCTCCGTATCTTGTTGTTGAATCGCCAGACCGCGAACCGCGGCGGCGGCGCGTTCCCGAGATAACGCGCGACGGTCTGCGGCGGTCGATCGAACACCGCTCCGTCCTGAATCGATCGGCACAGCTTGATGTACTCCGCGTGCGCCCAGACCAGCGGTCGTGCCGATCCGGTGGCGGCGCCTTTGAACAGTTCGCGCTCCGGAATGTCGTCCGCGTCCCAGATCTGCTCGGGCAGCAGGAGGCTTTCGCCGGCAAACGCGACCATCGCGCGCACGAGCGCACGCGCACGCTCCACGTGGCCGGCCGCCAGTTCATAGTGTCCGCGTTCACCGGCTAACAGCGGCCATGGGCGCCCGACGCCGGTCCCGTCAAACGGGCGGCCGTCCTCATGCTCCCCGTACCCATCGCCGTTATAGCGATACCAGGCCGTCCCGTTGGGCGTCTCGGCTTTCAAAAGGGCATCGATCCCCGCCACCGTATTGGTGATGCGCGGGTCGTCCGCGGCCCGCAGACCGAACCGCACCAACGCGAGCGCGTCGGGACTCACCATCAGCGACCTTCGCGCCTTCGCCTCCGACGGCGGCCGGTTCTTGATGGGCACGAACCCGTCCTTCGGCGACGCGGCGTCGGCATCGTCCGGGTCCGCCACGCGCACGTAGTAGCCGTCCACGCCGCATCGTCGCGCAAGTGCCGTGTCGTCGTCGACATAGATCCACTCGTCCAGCCTCGAGTACCACGTATCTGCCGTGTCGCGCAGGTAGCGGCCAACGGCACTCTCGCCGTTTGCGTCAGCCGCCTCCGCGGCCACCAGCAGCGCGGCGATCTCGGCGGCGAGCGTGAACGGCGAATAACCGGGATCCTCTTCCCACCGGTCCTGCTGACTCACCGGTCCGTTCCGGGCGATGAAGGCGGCGGCGCGCCGCATCATCGGCCAGTGATCCGCGCGCTGCTGCTCTGACAACGCGCCCGCACGCCACGCCAGATCGACGAGCAGAATGGGAAGCGCCGCTTCGTCCATCTGCACGCCATTCCAGTACGGCGAGCCGTCCAGCCACATGTTCTGGCACCAGTGGCCGTCGGCATCCTGCGTCACGCGCAAAAAGCGCAGCACGCGACGCGCGTCGTCGTTCGCGCCGAGCGCAAGAAAGCCACCCGCGATCTCGACGAGATCACGAGGCCACACCAGGTGGTAGCCGCCGAGGTCCGCATCGCCCTTATTGAACCCCCACGGGATCGAGAGGCTGGCGATGACACCCCCCGGAAGCGACTTCGATTCATGGACGCGAAGCGTGGCGGCGCTGAACTCGACCAGTGGCCGTGCCGCGACATCCGACACGCGCGGTGCCGTGCGCGTCTGCTGCCACCGCTGCCATCCCGCAACATATTCATCCCGGACAGCATCGAACCCGGTGATCAAGCTGCTCACGGCGCGCTGCCCGGCCTCGGCTGATGAATTCCCGAAACCGACGACCAGCACAAACGAGCCGGACACCGCCAGATCGACTTCTCCGGTCAACGCGACGTTTCCGCGCTCGGCCCGTTCGTACGCGCTGACGATGCGGCCGTTCGCGCGGAGCTGTTGCCAGCCGTCGGAGACGCCGGCAAAGCCCACCGATCGCACCAACCAGGGCGAGGAGCATGCCAGCGCGAGGGCATGCCCCCCGCGCTGCGCGAACAAGAGCGGCACACCCTTGTAGTCGCCGACCCATGCCGTATTGCCAGCGCCATGGTTGTTCAGATGCGGCGCCAGCAGCACGTATACGCGATAGTCGTCGAGGGCCCCTTGCAGCGCGGACACGTGAATGCGCTGCAGGACCACGTCCGTGGACGGATCCGTCAGGATGTCTTTCTCGATCTGATAGCGGCCATCGATCGCGGTGTTGCGCACGTGGAACGCCGGCACGCCAGGCGCGAGCAGCGAGACCTCCGACCGCGCGTGGCGTTTCTCCTCCGAGAAATAGGCCGCGCCGTCGGTCACGATCAGCCCGAGATCGCGCGTGCAGGCCGAATCGACGCGCGGGTAATAGGTCTCATTCAGGATGCCGTGGCTCAGCGTGAACCACACGTGACTTCCACGGCTGAGCGCCGTGCCGACGCCGCTCTTCGCGCTCGACGTCCAGCGCGCGGCGATCCCCGGCCATCCAGGCGCATGGCGCGACGTCGCGGAAGGCAGAGTATGCACTCGCCAGCTACGATAGCAGCTATCGCGCGGCAGATGTTCCGACCACAGCCTCGTGTCAGAAGTTCGAAGTCTCTCGCGCAAAGACGATGAAGCGATTGGGCGCGGCGCCCACGTAATAGAAGGGAAAACAGGTCACCAGCGTCAACGTGTGGCCGCCGGTGGGTTCGATGACTTGGACGTCCGTCGGCTTCACCACCGACGTCCACTCGACCACGTACTCGATGTCGCGGTCTCGTGTGCTCAGCGTGATGCGATCGCCGTCGCGGATCCCCTTCAGCGGACGAAAAAACGTGTCGCGATGGCCGGCAAGCACGACATTGCCTTCGGCGCCCGGCAGCGCCGTGCGGGCGAGATGTCCCACCGCGCGCTGGAGGATCGGCTCGGATTCACCCTGGGCGATGACGGCGGACAACCGGAGCCGCGCGATCCTGATCTCGCCAATCGTCGTTCCGTCTGCCGGCGGCGGCGCCACGACTGCCGCGGGCGTGGGCGACACCGCGGCGATCGCCACCGGTCGGCGGTCCGCCTCGAAGCGACGACGCTCGCGCGCTTGATACAGACGCGCGTCGATGCTGACGTACGCGACATATCCGAGGGCGAGGGCGCCGGCCGTGAACAGTACGCGTGCGCCCAGGCGGGCGGCGTCTCGGAGGCCCCGGCTCACGGCGTGACGCTCGAATTCTCGACGAGATATCCGGATCGCGTCCGCACGTGAAGCCGTCCGTGTCCGGTGGCCGTCACTCTCACTTCAATCTTCCTGAACGCGCGTGCGCCGGCTCGCGCCGCCGGCTCGAACCCGAGCGTGTACTGCTCGCGAAGGTCGGCGGCAATCCGCGCCGACACGGCCGCGATCTCCTGCGTCGTCTTCGGAAAATAGGCGACCCCGCCGGTATCGTGGCAGAGCCGCGTGAGCACCCCCTCATCCTCGTCTGCTTCATCCGGGGACGGCCCCACCAGTCCGATGGCATACACGACCGCGTCGCTGCGCCGGGCGATCGCCAGCACGTCCGCGTACGTGTGCCGGCTCGCGTTGTCGCCGCCGTCGCTGATGACGACGAGCGCCTGTCGCTCCGCATGTCCCGCGCGAAGCTGCGCGAGGCCGGCGGCGACGCCGTCGTACAACGCCGTCTGCCCCGCCGAAGCCATGCCGGCGAGCGTGGCCGCCATCGCTCGCGGATCGCGCGTGAACGGATGGCCGTCGGGCAGTTCGAACGACACATGATCGTTGAAGTCCACGGCAAACACCTCGTCGTCTTTGCGCATCACCTGCAACACCGCCGACACGGCGGTCGCGAGCGCCACACTCTTCGGGCGCATGCTCTGGCTGCGATCGACGACCATGCCGAGCGTGATCGGGGCCTCTCCGTGCTGGAAGACGACCACGGGCCGCGACCGGCCGTCCTCGTACACGTGGAAGTCGTCCTGAGTCAACGTGGTGACGTGGCCCCCTTGAGCGTTGGTCACAACGACGGGGACGACGACGAGTTCGGTGTGAACGGTGAGGACCGCTTGCAAAACGAGAAGAAAGACCGGCAGCAGTAAGGGCACGCGGACACCTGCTCGCGCCGCGGGACAGCCGGTCCCGCGGCGCAGGACCAAGTCGCTAGGACACCGAGGCCGTCGCAGTACGTCTGCTGTAGGCCGTGAGGCCGACGGCGAGCGCGAGCAGCGCCAGGCTCGTCACGAAGACGATCGGCAGCGTGCCGGCGGTCTTCGGCAGTTCCGCCGGCTCGTTGCGCGCGGTCGTCGCGACCGGCTCGACTGGCGTCGTCTGAATGGCGGCGACGACCGGGACTTCCTTTTCTTCGGGCGTGATGGCCACGATTTCCGCCGTCTTCAGCGCGGCCACCTCGGCCACGTCCGCCACATCGGCCGCCACCGCGGGCACCGGAACCTTCGACGCTCTCGCGAGTTCGAGGGCACGGTGCTTCGGATAGACGAATTCCTCGCCGATCGTCCGGCCGGGATAGAACCACGCTCGGACTGCGTCGGGCGAGCCGGCCGGCACTTCGCGGAACCTGATGACGGTCTGGTCGGTCGCCGTCAGCCGGTAGTCCGGAATCGTCATCACCGTGGCGATGACCGTCTTTCCGTCGGCGCTGAAGATCTGCACGAGATGCCGGTCGTTGGCATCGGCCATCTTGAACAGATAGGTGCCCGCGACGAGCACGTGCCCGGCCACGTCGACCGGCTGGCTGAACGTGATCGTCGTGGCTTTGTTCCACTCGTCCGCGCGGGCGCTCGGCGCCGAGACGAATCCGAGTGCCGTCAGTGCGATTCCAATCCAGAGTGCTTTCTTGATCATCTATACCGTCTCTTTCCGTCCAACATGAAGAACACCGTATGACCGAGGAACCGAGCGTAAGCTGATTGCGCGAAGGCGACGTGTGCCGGATAGCACACCCGGCAGACACCGACGTCAGAAGCAGCTGCGACTGTGCCCTTCTGCACAACCGCAAACCTCCGGGGTGCGACACGCTGTTGCACCAAATGGTGCACACCACCTACACAAGGGAGATAGTCATGCTTGAAACACTCGCCGTCGTTCTGGTCGTCTTATGGGCGCTCGGGCTTGCCACGTCCTACACGCTCGGCGGCCTGCTCCACCTGCTGCTGGTGGTCGCCGCCATCATCGTCTTGCTTCGCGTCATCCAGGGACGGAACCCTGCGCGCGGCTAATCGTGGAGGATCACGGTGAGGAGGGAACTGTGGACCTTGAGGCCGTTCTTGTATTCGATGAAGCCCAGCCGCTGGAATTTCTTCATGAAGAAGTTCACGCGCGATCGCGTCGTCCCGACCATTTTCGCGAGCGTTTCCTGCGAGACGAGCGGCACGGCGCGGACGGGCGTGTCGTGTTTGCCGTACCGTGCGAGCAGCAGGAGCGTGCGGGCCAGCCGCTTCTCGCTCGAGTTGAACAGGTGATCGATGAGGTCTTCCTCGATGTGAATATTCCGCGCCAGCAGGTGGGCGATGAACCGATCGGACATCGCGCGCTCTTTGTGCAGCAGTGTGACCATGCGCACTTTGTCCACCAGAAGGATGGCGCTGTCGGTCGTCGCCGTGGCCGTGCCCATGCGCGCCGGTTGGCCCGCGAGACAGCCTTCGCCGAAGAATTCGCCCGCGCTCAGCATCGCTACCACGGCCTCTTTGCCGGCCTTCGATACCACTGACAGCTTGACGTTGCCGCGCCTGATGTACAACACGTGATCACAGGGGTCGCCCTGCGTGAAGATCATCTGTCCCGCGGCGTACTGGACGAGCGTCTTCGCGAGCCCTCTCGAATCGAGAAAATGCTGCGCGTTAAAGGCGGGAGGCCGTGTCGGACGCATGGGGGTCCCTTCTACGAATCTGGCGCTCACAAGACGTCGTTGCGCCAGAACAGCACGTCGCCGCTCGATAGCGGCGGTTCTATCGACGCGGCGCCGAGCCGGCGGACGCCGATGACCGCCGGCGACGGCATGGACGAAACGATCGTGACCTGTGGCGGCCGTTGCCGCAGATTGCGACGGGCCGTCCATCGAGCACTCCGGCGAGCGCGTACCGTTCGGCGCTCGCGAGCAGGGTGTCACCTTCGGTCAGCGCATACGATCGTTGGCAGCGCGCGCCCCATGTCGTTCCCATCCGCGCCGTGTGAAATGCGCGCGATGCAGCGCGGATGAGTCCGTTGTCTCTCCTCCGGTACCTGCTCTCGAGCACGCGATCGAGCACGCCGCCTTCAGCGGCGACAACGGCCGGCATACAGATGCGATCACTGTCTCACGATCGCACCGATTCGCACTGTCTCGAACTGCACAGCGTGCAGCCAGCGCCGTGTGACAGCGTATAGAGATGACCTTGAACGAGCGTCCCGCTTCCGACGCGAATCGCGATCTGCACAAGGGCGCTACGGAAGACGACCGGCCCGGCCCGGAGCGGTCCAGCCATCCCGGACTCGATCGAGACGGCATGCCGAACGACGCGGTCGCGATCGCGCAGGACCGCCTCGGCGCACACGACGATCAGTCCCAGGGCTGATAGGTTCTCGTCGGTGTCGGTCAGCGCGTTGAAGCCGTCCTCGTCCTTCATGTCGCGCACTCTTTGCACGACGCTCGCCCCCTCCTGTCCTGCATTGGTCGCAATCCAGCGCAGGGGCTCTTCGATCGCGCGCTTGACGATGTTGACGCCGATCTGCTGATCGCCGCCGAGCGGCGGCATTCTCCACCGCTGCGTTGAGTGGAACGGTCTCATGTGTTTCATCGGAACTCATGAGTCGTCCTCATCGGAGCAGCGTAGCGCACGGGACACTCCGCGCGTGTACCACACGGCACAGCCACCCTGCTGGAGTCGCAGCGACGCTCATGCACGTGTCAGCACCACACCGCGAAGGCATTCGCGGCGGCGCGACTATCCCGAAGTGAACATCGCAGGTCTACGGACCACGAGACACTTGAACCGGAGACCACCGATCATGAACGACCATCCGCCTGCCAGTCCGATCGGCACGACACGTTACGGCGCGCAAACCACGCCACCGGACGCTGACTTCGACAACCGATGGGTTGCCTGGGTTGCTCGTGGGCGTGCCCACGACCAGCGCGTTCGCCGTGCGTTGCTGGTGTGGGCCGGCATCCTGACCGCCGCCGCCTCGATCGTCTATCTCCTCACTCGAGGGTGATCGCGCCGCGACCTGCGGGGACCACGCGCGCTCGGGCTATTCGGCCTCGACCGTGCGGCTTGCGTCGTGGCTGAAATGACTGCCGTCTGCCTTGGCCGTCGCGTCCAGCGGCGCGCCCAGGACGATGGTCACCTCATGCACTCCGCCATCATCCGCGAACGGTATCGCACCCGGGTCGATCGGGGCGCCGTCGAGCGCGGCCGATGCGATTCCACTGCAGCGGCGGTCGTGGTTGAACACGGTGAAACAGTACCGAGTGCGGCCGACGCGCCAGGTGAGTGAATAGCGCGGCCACGCCGTGGGAACGCAGGGGTTCACGCTGATCGTCGCGCCGCTCCGCCGCACGCCGAGCAGTGCCTGAATCGCCGCCTGGTACATCCATCCCGCCGACCCCGTGTACCACGTCCAACCGCCGCGGCCGACGTGCATGGGGTGCGCGTAGACATCGGCGGCCACAACGTACGGCTCCACCCGGTACCGCTCGGCGTCTTCCGCCGTCCGCATGTGGTTGATCGGGTTGAGCATGTGGAACAGTTCCATCGCTTCGTCGCCCAGGCCGAGGCGAGCCAGCGCGATCACCGTCCAGAGCGCGGCGTGCGTGTACTGGCCGCCGTTCTCGCGAACGCCGGGCACATAGCCTTTGATATACCCAGGATCGTGCGCCATGTGATCGAACGGCGGCGTCAGCAGCAGCACGATCTGCGCGTCGCGGCGTACCAAGTGCGCTCGGACGGCGCCCATCGCGCGCTCGGCCCGGCGCGGCTGTGCTGCGCCTGAAAGCACCGCCCATGATTGGGTCAGCGAATCGAGCTTGCACTCCTCGTTCTGCACGGACCCGAGAGGCGTGCCATCGTCAAAATAGGCGCGCCGATACCAGTCGCCGTCCCACGCGAGCTCCAGCATCCCGGTCAGCCATCGAGCCCCGTCCCGGTAGAGTCGGGCGAGATCGCTCCGCCCCCGGCGGTCGCAGATCGGGGCGAACTCGTTCAGCACGGTGACCAGGAACCACCCGAGCCACACGCTTTCGCCCCGACCATCGTGTCCGACACGATTCATCCCGTCGTTCCAGTCGCCGGATCCGATGAGCGGGAGCCCGTGCGCGCCGTAGTGCATCGCGTGAGCGATGGCGCGCACCGAGTGCTCGAAGAGCGACGCGGTTTCCGAAGACGCGCGTGGCAGCATGTACGCTTCCGCCTGATCGGGCTCGAGCGCCGGGGCCTCGAGGAACGGCACGACTTCATCCAGCACCGACTCGTCACCGCTCTGCGACACGTAGCTCGCGATGGCGTAGGGCAGCCAGAGCAGATCGTCGGAGCAGCGCGTTCTGGTGCCTCGTCCGGCCGGCGGATGCCACCAGTGCTGGACGTCGCCCTCGATGAACTGTCGCGAGGCGGCGTGAAGAAGATGCGCGCGGCACAGATCGGGCCGGGCGTACAGCAGCGCCAGCACGTCCTGCAGCTGATCGCGGAACCCGAACGCCCCGCCGGGCTGGTACGGGCCGCTGCGGGCCCAGATGCGACAGCTCAACGTCTGATACAGCAGCCAGCGGTTGACGATGAGATCGAAGGAATCATCAGGCGTGCTGATCTGAACCGCCTCGAGCATCTCGTTCCACGTCTGCTCCACCGCCGCGAGCGTCGCGTCCACCTGCGCCACCGAGGAATACCGAGCCGCCAGGTGCATCGCTTCGGCGCGGTCGCGTCCCTGCCCCAGCGCGAAGGCCACGCGTTGGCATTCGCCCGGGCCGAGCTCCACGACGACGTGCAGGGCGCCGCACGGATCGAGCCCGGCGCCAGTGCGGCCGGCGAGCCGCTCGCGGAAGAGCGCGGCGGGCGAGCTCAGCGTGCGGTTGCGTCCGACGAACTCAGCGCGATCGCCCGTGTGAGACCGCGGTGTCGTCGTGGCGCGCCAGAACGCGACGCTCTCGCAGAAGTCCGTGTTGTAGGCGTTGCGCGCCAGCAGGACGCCGGTCGCCGCGTCCATCTCGGTGACCACGAAGCGCCGTTCACCGGAGCGCGGCGGCCCCAGGCACCACTCGACGTATCCGAACACGCTGAGACGCCGCCTGCGCTTGGACGTGTTGGTCAGCGTCAGGACGGCCAGCTTCACCGGATCCTCAGGCGACACGCACACCGCGAGTTCCTGGTCCATGCCCTCCACGGCATGTTGATAGCGAGTGATGCCGGCGGCGTGCCGGATCACCCACCGGCCCGGCGCGGCGCCCCCCGGCCGGGGGGCAGGGGGGGGGCCCCCCACAGCGCCCCCAAACCCCTCCCCCACAAAGA
>CAZOIK010000441.1:0-1948 GCA_964579765.1 uncultured Bifidobacteriaceae bacterium | reverse complement strand
CTGCCGGCAACCCCGTCCGGCGCGTGGCGCGCCGCTGCCGGTGCCTGGCGCCCCGCTGCCACGTCGCCGCACCGGCCGCCCGGCGCGCGGAGCATCGCTGCCGGTGGGCGCGACGTCGTTGCCGGCTCCCGGGACACCGCGGCCGATTCGTGGGACAGCGTTGCCGGCAGGCGGACCTGAAGATCCGCACGACATCCGACTGGAGACTGGCGACTGGAGACTGGAGACTGGAGACTACTTCCGTTGCCCCATTGTCATGTGCGCGAGGTCTTTCTCGTTCTCGGCGCAGTAGAACTCGCCGACGTCGCTGTCGGGCACCAGCCGATCGACGGCGGTCACGGTGAACGGCCGCCGGTACATCGCGGCGTCCTCGACGGTGAGGCTGACGTCCATGCGGCCGACGTCGCGGCGGTGGAAGCGTTCGACGACGTGCAGCGACTCGCTGTGGGGATGGCCGAGCGCGTCGAGGCGACTCTTGTCGTTGAAGCCGCGGCTGTCCACGACCAGCGTGTCGCCCTCCCAGTGCCCGACGGAATATCCGAGCCACAGCGGCTGCGGATCGGGGGGAAACGCGCGGCCGTCCAGGTAGATCTGCCGGTGCCCGCCGAAATTCTCGTAGAGCACGACGATCACTCCCGGCGCCTGCACGATCTTGAGCGGCGCGGGCGCGAGATCCGCCTGCGTCAGGCCGGGCGGCAGGCAGTTCGCCGTGGGGCTCAACCGCCCCCGCGTGGCAGAGAGCCGCTCGAACTGCGCCGCCGTCTCCGGCCGCATCGGCGACGCCTCGGGTGAGAAGTCGGCGAGGACGTTCAGGAAATACTTCGAGTCGCCCTGAAGGTTGTCACCGAGCACGCCGATGTCGTTCAGCTTCCCGAAGAGAGCGCGCATCTCTTTCTCAGGTGTGGCTTCGACCTGCCACACGCCGGAGAGATCGGGCGTGCCGTCCGCCTGACGCGGCGCCGGCGCGCTGACATCGACCCTGCCGTCCGCCAGCCGCGGCACTCCCGGCGTGCGATGAGTGAGCCACTGCGCATGCGCCACGACCGACACCGCCACGGCAATGCCGCATGCGACGGCGACTCTTCTCGGAAACATCTTCATCGGTGCGCTCATTCCGACTACGACTGGAGACTGGAGACTGGAGACTGCCCGACTACTTCTGTCCGTCCCCGAACAGATGCGGCACGTCCCTGTTGTTCTCCGTGCAGACGTACTCGAGCAGATCCTGACCAACGACGGCGCGCGACGGGCTGATGTCCACCGTCCACGGACGCGAGTACGCCTTGGGATCGTCGATCGTCAGCGTGACGTCCATCCGTCCGAAACTACGGCGGGTGTAGCGTTCGACCGTGTGGAGCGCGTCGCTGTGCGGACGGCCGGCGTTGTCCATCCACGTCTTGTCGTTGATCCCGATCGTGTCCACGACGAACGTGTCGCCGTCCCACTTGCCGACCGAATAGCCCATCCACGACGGCTGCGGATCAACCGGCAGCGCGCGGCCGTCGGTGAAGATCTGCCGGAACGTGGTGAAGCCCTCGTAGAGGATCACCGTCACGCCCGGCATCTGAAAAATCTTGTACGGATACGGCAGGACGACGAGCTTCGGCATGCCGGGGACGCAGTACGCGGCGGGATCGTCCTTGCCGCGCGCGCCGTTCGCGCGCTGCTTGACGAGGTCCGCGGCCCACGGCAGGTACGGGACGTCGCGGTTCGGCACGCCGATCGACAGATCCTGCAGCGGCCGGCTGTTCGGCATCCAGACGCCGGAGAGATCCGGATGGCCGTCGGCGGCCTTCGGCGCGGGCGCGTTCAGATCAGGCGTTCCGTCGGCCGTGCGCGGCACGCCTGGTGTCGGCGTCTTCAGCCACTGCCCGGACGCCGCGAGCGCCGCCGCCATGATGCCGAGAGCGAGAAGCTTCACGCCGCCTATAGTAGTGCAGGCCTGAAG
>CAZOIK010000440.1:0-11018 GCA_964579765.1 uncultured Bifidobacteriaceae bacterium | reverse complement strand
ACGAGCCACGCCTCGTCCAGATCCTCGGGCGCGAACGGACGGCGGTCGATCCGCACGCCGCACGACGCCGCCGTGCGCTCGATCTCGTCCACGACGGCCGGGGCGACCACGTGCACCTCCGCCGCGGCCGCGAGCAGCTGCTGCAGCTTCGCGGCGGCGACGGGCCCGCCGCCGACCAGGACGACGCGCCGTCCGGCGAGATTCAGAAACAGTGGCAACAACATAAAAAAAGCCCGGGAAGCTCGAACCTCCCGGGCCATCGCGATTTCCAGGTTTCGTCTGCCGTCAACCTGATGAGGCTACGACGCGACCGCGAACCGGACCGGTGGCTGGAGGCCCTGACGAGCCACGCAACAACAACGGCCGCAGTTTCGCGTCGAGTTGACGAGCACCTCGTCTACGGTACCAAGCCTGCGCGCGGCGCGTCAAGTGACGCCGCCGTTTTTCGCTACACTGAGCACATGCGCCTCGTGCGTCCCGGCGTCCGTCTGAGCGCCCTGCTCCTGCTGCTGGCCGCACCGGCGCACGCCCAGCGCCTTCCGGGCGGTGTGACACCCAGTCACTACGACCTGAACTTCGACGTGGACCTGGCGCACGCGCGGTTCGGCGGAGTCGAGACCATCCGCATCGACGTCGCGCGGCCGACGCGCGCGATCGTGCTCAACGCCGCCGAGCTCGCGTTCCGCAGCGTCACGATCGAGAGCGGGACGACGCGGCAGACGGCGACGGTCGCCCTCGACGAGGGGCGCCAGCAGGCGACGATCAGCGTGCCGCGCGAGCTGCCGCAGGGGCCGGCCGCCATCCACATCGCCTACACCGGCATCCTCAACGACAAGCTCCGCGGCTTCTATCTCAGCACCGAGGGCAACGAGCGCTACGCGGTGACGCAGATGGAATCGACGGACGCGCGCCGGGCGTTCCCGGCCTTCGACGAGCCGATCTACAAAGCGACGTTCGACATCACGCTCACCGTCGATCGCCGCGACACCGCCATCTCGAACGGCCGCGTCGTCTCCGACACGCCGACGGCCGGCGGCGCCCGCCACGTCGTGAAGTTCTCGACGACGCCGAAGATGTCGTCGTATCTGGTGGCGATGGCCGTGGGACGCTTCGCGTGCCTCGAGGGATCGGCCGAAAGCACGCCCATCCGCGTCTGCGCGGTCGAAGGCAAGCAGGAGATGGGCCGCATCGCCCTCGACACGGCCGAGCAGGTGCTGAAGTTCTACAACACGTACTTCGCCGTCAAATATCCGTACGGCAAGCTCGACATGCTGGGCATCCCCGATTTCGCGGCCGGCGCCATGGAAAACACCGCCGCGATCTTCTATCGCGAGCGCGATCTGCTCGCCGCTCCCGGCGACGCGCCGCTCGCCGTGCGCAAGCGCATCGCGTCGGTCGTGGCCCACGAGATGGCGCACCAGTGGTTCGGCGACCTGGTGACGATGGCGTGGTGGGACGACATCTGGCTCAACGAAGGCTTCGCCAACTGGATGGAGAGCCGGCCGATCGCCGCCATTCATCCCGACTGGAACGTCGCCGTCGACGAGGCCGGCGACAACCAGAGAGCGCTCTCCGAAGACTCGCTGAAGACCACGCACGCCGTGCACGCCGAGGTCGAAACGCCCGCGCAGATCGACGAGGCGTTCGACGCGATCACCTACGAGAAGGGCGCGGCCGTGCTCCGCATGATCGAGAACTACCTCGGGCCCGACACCTTCCGCCGGGGCGTGAACGCGTATCTGCAGGCGCATGCGTACGGCAACGCCACCTCGCAGGACTTCTGGAACGCGATGACGGCGGCCTCGGGCAAGCCGGTCGATCGCATCATGCCGACGTTCATCAACCAGCCGGGAGCGCCGCTGCTCGACGTGAGCGTCACGTGCGTCGACAACCGCGCGCAGCTCGACGTCACGCAACGGCGGTTCTTTCTCGATCCCGCGGCGGCGCAGGGCGCGCCGTCGGCCGAGCGCTGGGACGTTCCCCTCTGCGCGAAAACCCAGGCCGGCGGCGGATGCGCCGTCGTCGATCAGCGGATGCAGACGCTGCCGCTCGCTGCGAGCTGCGTGCCATGGGCGTTTGCGAACGCGGGCGCGCAGGGCTACTACCGCACGGCGTACAGCCGCGACCTGCTGCACGGCCTCACGCTGCGCCTGCAGGACGTGCTGACGCCGGTCGAACGGCTGTCGCTCTCGGGCGACGAGTGGGCGCTCGTGCGAGCGGGACGCCAGCCGGCCGCCGAGTATCTCGCGCTGGCCAGGGGGTACGCGACCGAGTTGACGAACGGCGTGCTGAGCAACGTCGCCGATCGGCTCGAGTTCGTCCACGACTACCTCACGACGGCCGCCAGCCGGACGGGCTTCGAGCGCTTCGTGCGCACGCTGTTCTCACCGCTCTATCAGGAGATCGGCTTCACGTCGGCGTCGGTGGACAGCGACGAGCGGCGCGCGCTGCGAGGGACGCTCATCGACACGCTCGGCGTCACGGGCGACGATCCACAGGTCGCCGCCGCCGCGCGCGGCGCACTCGACCGCACGCTCGCCGGCGGCCCGGCGCTCGATCCGACGCTCGCGCAGGCGATCGTCACCGTCGCCGCGCGGCACGGCGACGCGGCGCTGTTCGAGGCCCTGCTCGCCGCCTCCAGCCGGGCCTCGTCGCCGACCGAGCGCTATCGGTACCTGTACGCGCTCGCGCAGTTTCGCGAGCCGGCGCTCATCGACCGCGCGCTCGCGCTGTCGCTGACGCCGCGGCTCCGCAGCCAGGACACGGCGACGTTCTTCGCGCGGTTCCTCAACGAAGAGACGGCGCGGCCGCGCACGTGGGCGTTCGTCAAGACGCACTGGACGGAGGTCCAGCCGAAGATCGCCATCTTCGAGGGCGAGACGACCGTTGTGTCGGCGCTCGGCGCCTTCTGCGACGCGGGCGCGCGCGGCGACATCGCGTCGTTCTTCGAACGTCACCCGCTGCCCGCGGCCGCCCGCACGCTCACGCAGACGCTCGAGCGCATCGACAACTGCGTCACGCTGCGCTCGGCGCAGACGCCGTCGGTGACCGCGTTCCTCCAGCAGTAGTGCAGGCCTTCGCCCGCCACGCCGCTACCTGCGCACGCGCGATCCCGACACCGAAGGATGTGCGTGCAGGAACGCGCGCCAGGGGCGATCGGTCCCGACCCTGATGCCGATGCGCGGTCCCCACGCGATCGCGCCGCGCAGCGGCAGCTTCCTGTCCTCTATGTACAGCCGCCGGCCGCACAGGTCCGCCTCGTTGTCGGCCAGCGTGATGCCCATCGCCATCGTCAGGTTGCCCGGACCGCGGCACACGTCGTGTGCGGACAGGGACGCCGGCGTCGTGCGCCGGCCCTTCATTCGTCGCGCACGCCGGCGGCGCATGACGTCGAGGCCCTCGAGCGGCTCGAGCGCGCGAATGAGCACCGCCGCCGGCGATCCCTCCCGCTCCGTGACGACGTTGACCAGTGCGTGAATGCCGTAATTGAGATAGACGTACGCGAATCCCGGGGACCCGTAGAGCGGCGCGTTCCGCGTCGTCGGCCCGGGCGCCGCGTGACACGCCGGATCGGATTCGCCGATGTATGCCTCGACCTCGACGATGACGCCGCTCGTGCGGACGCCGCGCCGGTTGTGGACGAGGACCTTGCCGATCAGATCGCGTGCGACGTCGAGGGTTGGACGCGCGTAGAAGCGGCGAGGGAGGGTCACGCGCCGTTCAGCCGCGCCATCGCGCGTGCGGCGGCGAGCGCGACCTGCGGATCGTCGTCCTTGAGCAGCGGCGTGACGACGGCGACGCCCTCGGGGTCGGCGGCGAGGCCGACGATGTCGGCGACGTCCGCGCGCATGCGCGCCTCCGGGTCTTGCGCGTAGCGCGCCATGCGGCTCACGCGGCCCGGGGCAATTTCGACGAGGTACTGCCGCGCGGCGTCGTGCGATTTCGGCCGGTTCAGCGCGTCCACGATCTGTTCGATCGACCCGCTCGACAGCATCGCGGCCGCGAAGTTGCCGGCGAGCAGGACGCGAGCGTCCCGCTCGTGATCGAGCGCCGACTGAATCGCCGCCATCTGGGTGGCGTCGCCCGTGCGCGCAAGGCCGTCGATCGCCAGCGTCCTCATGACAGGCGACCGGCTCCCGAGCTGCTTCAGCAGCAGCGGCGCGCTCGACCGCGCGCCGACGCGCGCCAGCGCGCCGAGCGCGGCTTCGGCGAGTTCGCCCTTGCCGTAGAAGTCGAAGAGCTGCGCCAGGCCGTCCACCGCCCGCGCCTCGCCGATGTCGCCGAGCGCGTCCATGGCGGCCAGCTTCATCGCGGGCACCGGTTCGTTGACTGCGGCGATCACCAGGTCGCCGAGCTTCCGATCGACCGGCGGATCGCCGCGCCGACGCGCGTACAGCCGCCCGATGACGCGCACGGCGGCCATCCGCAGCGGGGGATCGGGCAGCGTCAGCATCGACGCCAGATCGGCGACGGAGGCGGCCTGCAGATCCCGCCGCGCCTTGCCGGTCAATTGCGCGGCGAGCGTGCCGAACGCATACAACGCGTCGAGGCGCACGCGCGGCGAGTCGTCCTGCGCGGCGATGCGCAGCGCCAGTAGCACGGCCAGCGGCACCGGCTTCGCGCCGAGCGCGAGCGGACCGGCGTCGAACGCGGCCTCGCCCGCCACCTTCGCCCGATCCTCGATCACCACGATGCCGACGCGCCGGGCGCCGACCGGCTCGGCGAGAAAGATGTTCAGCTCGGCGTCGATCGCCTCGATCTGGACGTCGTTGTTGACGTCCGCGATGAGGCGCGCGAGCGGGATCGCCGACTCGACGTAGCGCGATTCCTTGAGCAGCGTCGCCGAATGCAGCCGCACCTTCACGTCGGGGCTGCTCAGCCCGCCGATCGCCTCGTCGAACGGCACCTGCGCCGCGGCAGACGCGGCGAGCGCCACGAGGACCAGGGCGACGCTACCGGCCCGACGCATACGCATGCGAACGTCCTTCGGCGAGCGTCGCGCGCAGGTAGCGTCCGGTGTGCGACGCCTCCACCTGCGCGACCTGTTCGGGCGTCCCGGTCGCGACGACGCGTCCGCCCGACTCGCCGCCCTCGGGGCCGAGATCGATGATGTAGTCGGCCGTCTTGATGACGTCCAGATTGTGCTCGATCACGAGCAGCGTGTGGCCGGCTTCGATCAGGCGGCGCATGGCCGTCAGCAGCTTCGCGATGTCGTCGAAGTGCAGGCCCGTCGTCGGCTCGTCGAGGATGTAGAGCAGCCGCTCGCCGCCGTGCGACGACAGGTGCGCGCCGATCTTGATGCGCTGCGCTTCCCCGCCCGACAGCGTCGTCGCCGGCTGGCCGAGACGCAGGTAGCCGAGGCCGATCTCGTCGAGCACCTGCAGGCGCCGCAGCACCTTCGGCGAGCTGCTGAAGAAGGTCAGCGCCTCGCGCACCGTGAGGTCGAGCACCTGATGGATGTTCCGGCCGCGGTAGCGGACCTCGAGGATCTGCGGCTTGAAGCGCTTGCCGTCGCACTGGTCGCAGGGCACGAACACGTCGGCGAGAAACTGCATCTCGACGCGGACCTCGCCTTCGCCCTGGCACGCCTCGCACCGCCCGCCGGGGACGTTGAACGAGAAGTGGCTCGCCGTCAGCCCGCGCGATCGCGCGTCCTTGGTCGCGGCGAAGAGCTCGCGGATCGGGTCGAACGCCTTGAGATACGTCACGGGGTTGCTGCGCGGCGTGCGGCCGATGGGCGCCTGATCGACCAGCACGACGTCGGTGATGTACTCCGTGCCCTCGAGCTTCCTGAAACTGCCGACCCGGCGATCCCATCCGCCTTTCGCGCGCTTGATCGCGGCATAGAGCACGTCGTGCACGAGCGTGGACTTCCCCGATCCGCTCACGCCGGTGACGACGGTCAGCGTGTTGAGCGGAATGCCGATGTCCACGTTCTTCAGGTTGTGCTCGCTCGCACCCAGGAGCTGAATCTTCTGCCCGAGGCCCCGCCGGCGCGTGGTCGGCACGGGGATGGCCAGCTCGCCGCGCAGGTACTTCGCTGTCAGCGATCGCGGCTCGTGCATCAGCTGGTCGAGCGTCCCCGAGAACACGACGCGCCCGCCCTGTTCGCCCGCACCCAGCCCGAGATCGACGACGTGATCGGCCACTTTGATCATGTCGGCGTCGTGTTCGACGACGAGCACCGTGTTGCCCTGATCGCGCAGCTGCCGGAGGATGGCGATGAGACGGAGGTTGTCGCGCGAGTGCAGGCCGATGGACGGCTCGTCGAGCACGTAGAGCGCGCCGACGAGCGCCGCGCCGAGCGACGTCGCGAGGTTGATGCGCTGCGCCTCGCCGCCCGAGAGCGTGGACGACAGCCGGTCGAGCGTGAGGTAGTCGAGGCCGACGTCGCTCAGGAACGAGAGGCGGCGCTGAATCTCCTTCAGCACCTTGTCGGCGATGGCCGTCTCCTTCTCGCTGAGCTGCAGGCTCGAGAAGAACGTGGCGGCCTCGCGGACCGTGAGGGCCGACACCTTGTCGATCGTCTGCCCCGCCACCTGCACGACGCGCGCTTCGCGCCGGAGGCGCGCGCCGCCGCAATCCGGGCACGTGAGGTACCCGCGATAGCGGCTGAGGAACACACGCACGTGGACCTTGTACTTCTTGCGCTCGAGCCAGCGGAAGAAGCCGCGGACGCCGTCGTAGTCCGCATTACCGTCGATGACGAACCGGCGCTCCTCGTCCGTCAGCTGGCTCCAGGGCACGTTCAGGCGCACGCCGCGGGCGCGCGCCGCTTTCTTGAGCTCCGCGAACTGCGCGCGGTAGTGCGGCTTGCTCCACGGCTCGACCGCGCCGTCCTGAATCGACTTCGACGCGTCGGGCACGACCAGATCCGTGTCGAGCTCGATGATGTTGCCGAAGCCGTGGCACGTCGGGCACGCGCCGAACGGGTTGTTGAACGAGAACAGCCGCGGCTGCGGATCCTCGTACGCGATGCCGCACGTGCGGCACTCGAAGCGCTCGGAGAACTGATGCGTGACTGGAGACTGGGGACTGGAGACTGGAGACTCCACCGCCCAGGCCGCGCCTCCGCCTTCGAGATAGGCGGTCTCGATCGAGTCGGTGAGCCGCTGCCGCAGATCCTCCTGTCCTATCTGCACGCGATCGACGACCACCTTGAGCGTCGGCTGCCCGCCGAGCGCCGCGACATCGACGTCGTCGAACGCCACCGCCCGGCCGTTGACGAGCAGCCGGCCGAAACCCTTGCGCTTGAGCACGTCGAGCGCCGCCGTCACCGTTGCCTCAATCGACCCCCCGGAACCTCCGGAACCACTGGAACCTCCGGAACCACTGGAACCGTCGTCTTCGGTCTGCTCCGCGACTTCGTCCACGGCCTCGGCGTTGGCGGGCGTCGTGACCTCGACCACCGGCAGATCGAACCCGATGAGCAGCCGAGTCCCGTCGGGCAACGTGCCGAGCTGCGCCGCCACGACTTCAGCGGTCTCGCGGATGACCTCGCGCCCGCACTGCCGGCAGAACGTGCGGCCGACCCGCGCGAACAGCAGGCGCATGTAGTCGTGGATTTCGGTCGTCGTGCCCACGGTCGAGCGCGGGTTGCGGACGGTGTTCTTCTGACGGATGGCGATGGCCGGCGCGATGCCGTCGATGCGATCGACGTCGGGCTTCTCCATGCGCTCGAGGAACTGCCGCGCGTAGGCGGACAGCGACTCGACGTAGCGGCGCTGCCCTTCCGCGTAGATCGTGTCGAAGGCGAGCGACGACTTGCCCGAGCCGCTCACGCCGGTGATGACGGCGAGCTTGCCGGCCGGCAGGGTCAGATCGATGTTCTTCAGGTTGTGAGTGCGCGCGCCCCTGATGACGAGGTCGGACGGCTCGACAGGCGTGGGTTCGACGGCCGCGTCAGTGTCAGACATGCGAGAGCCTGCTTCTGTAGTGCAGGCCTTCAGGCCCGCCGGACACCGCAGACCCGAAGGTCTGCACTACATAGGCGATTGCGGCAGCTTGCTTAAACCATTTATCGTAGCACAATGAAAATCTTCCGCGCGGCGCACATCCCATCCGAAGGCGGCGACCCGAAGACGTTTACCGGCGACGTGATCCGTACGACGCTCGCCGGCGACACGGCAGGCACGAAGGTCAACGTCTACCGCGTCGAGTTCGCGCCAGGCGCCCGTACGCACTGGCACACGCACGACGGCCCGCAGTGGCTCTTCGTCGTCGAAGGACGCATCCGGATTCAGAAGATCGGCGAGCCGTTCACCGAGGTCGTGCAGGGCGACGCGGTGGTCATCCAGCCGGGAGAAAAGCACTGGCACGGCGCGACACCCGACGCGCGCGGCGTGCACCTCGCGGTCAACGTGAACGCGTCCACCACGTGGCTCGAGCCGGTGACCGACGCGCAATACAAGTCGTAGTGCGGACCTTCAGGTCCGCCCGTTCGCAGGCCTGAAGGCCCGCACTGCTGCGCGGCTACGCCGAGGCCTCGCGCAGCTTGAGCCAGCGGCGGAGAATCGATCCGAACATCAGGATCGCGGCGAGCCCGACGACCTGGCCGCCGAGGATCACGCGGTTGAGATTGAGCGCCGGCCGCCACTTCGCGTCGCCGTCGCGTATCACGAACACGCCGGCGGGCTGCGCGCCGAGTCCGAATCCGACGCCGCGGTCGGTCTCGCCTTTCTGCCCGCCGCCGCCTCCGCCGCCGATCGCCGCAACGGGTAGCACCGTCACGCCGTCCACCTGCACCGGGTTGCCGAAAACCCGGCGGGGCGACATCGCCTCTTCCGCGCGTTCGAGAATCGTCTGTGGGTCCATGGCGGCACCTCTGCACGGGTATGCAAGAAGCGCGGACCGGCGCGCGCGTGATAAAATGCCGTGTTTCCGTGAACGCCGACGTAGCTCAGTTGGTAGAGCAGCTGATTCGTAATCAGCAGGTCATCGGTTCAAGTCCGATCGTCGGCTCCAGTTTTCCTGAAGAATTCCGCACACGACACGGGCTCCGGTTCATCGCCGGAGCTCGTTGACAGCCAATCTGACAGCCACCAGCCTTCAGCGACTGCGCGCGGCGCGGCCGTCTTGGTTGCGCCCTCATCCCAGTGACAGCCCCACGGCGATGACGATCAGCACGATCAGCATCGCGATGGCGGTACGTTCGAACCGGCGATCGGCGGCGAGCTGCTCGTCACTCGGCAACGGCCGCGGCGCCGAGGCGGAATGCACGCCGGAGTGCAGCCCGACGCGCGACGTGTAGAAAATCCCGGTGCCCGGCAGGCCGAGCGTCCGCGTGACGCCGCGGCGGCCGACGGTCAGGTGCGCGCCGCGGACGCCGACGGAGAGACTCGGACCCGAGCGCGAGAGGTTCACGGCGAGCCCGGGCGCGATGTGGAGCCGGCGGTAGAAGCGGAAGCCCATCACACGCCGACTTTCTCGCTGGCGATTCGGACCGGATGCGACGACGCCGGCAGGAGCACCAGGAATTCCTGCTCTTGACGGTCATCGACGTACGCGAATACATCGCGCTCCTCGACCGTGACGCGAAAAACGGCTGGATCGTCGAGTCCCCACCGACCGCCGCGCTCAGCGAACCATCGCGCCTTCTCCTCGGATCCCGACCACGATAAACCTCTGACGCGTCGCGCGGCGCCACGACCGGCGACGCCACGGAACAACGTAAACGGCCCGCGGACTGGTAATGGCTGACCCGCTGCGCGTAGCCGATCGCGATCAGCGGCGGCGAGCAGGATCGTCAGTTCTTGCATCGACCAGCGCGCATTGTTCGTGCGCGTGATCGTGAGCGCGTGCAGGAGCGCAGATTCGTAGACGCCGCGGGCTTTCAGCTGTTCCAGATTCTTCCAGACAAGCTCGATGCTCTCCGTGTTCGCGGCCGCCACAAGAAAGCCGAGCCAGTCGCCAGCGTCCAGACTTCGGACGGCGTCTTGCTGGAGCGAATCAGGGATCGGATCTAGCCAGAGGCTCACACGTCACCGCCGTTCAGTGTCCAGCCGGGCGGCGTCGGGTTCCAGCGCTCCTCGGTCCTGCTCACCGTTTCGAGGCCGCGCCGACGGATTCCACGGCCGCGCGCCGAAGATCCGCGTGCGACTCCGCGTAGATGCCGAGCAGGATCTCCGGCCGCTTCCAGTTGCCGATCTCCTGGACCGTCCGCACGTCGACGCCGGCGTGCAGCATCCGCGTCGCGCCCGTGCGGCGCGTGGCCCAGTGAAACGTGATGCCGTCGTGCTTGCGCCCGTACGGGATGTCCGCGGCCGCGCAGGCCTTCCGAAAGCGCGTCCGGAACGTCGCCCGGCGATCGCGGAACATCTTCGCGTTGCGGTACTGCGGAAAGAAGTACTCGCCGCGGTCCTCGAGCCGATCGAGCGCCGCGCGCAGCCGCGTCGAGACCGGGACCTCGAACGCCTGGCCGTTCTTCGGCGCCGCGATGTAGAGGCTGTCGCCGTGATCGTCCGCGCGCCGGAGCGCCGTGATCTCGTTGAACCGGAGCAGCGTGTCGAGGCCGAGCGTGACGATCGCCCGGTCCTCGACGCTGAGCACCGCGATCAGCCGGGCCTCTTCCGCCGGCGTCAGCAGCCGACGATGCGGCGACGACGGCACGCGGAGCCGCTTCAGGTCGGCGATCGGCGAGACGCGGACGTGCTCAGGGACGGCCTCGCGCATGACGGACTTGAGGAGATCGAGCTCGCGGTTCACCGTTCGCGGCGAGACCTCCTGCAGCCGACGCTGCATCCATTCCTGGACGCGTCCCCGGGTGAGCGCGCCGACGTCGACGCCGCTGAACTCGCGCAGGAACCGCTTGATGATCTCGCGCTCGCGCTCGGCGCCGCGATGCAGCACGCTGATCGTGTCGCTGAACCACGCCAGGTGCTCGGCCATCGTGCGCCGCGGCCGCGGGACCGACTGCAGGTCGTAGAGGCCGGCCGCGAGCTCGAGCATGCGCTGGTGATAGCGTTCGAGGGCCGCCGTCCGGCTCATGCGCTTCTGCGCCGTCGTCTCCCCGACGAGGA
>CAZOIK010000439.1:0-7407 GCA_964579765.1 uncultured Bifidobacteriaceae bacterium | reverse complement strand
CAATCGCCAGGGCCGCGATGCCAGCGGCGAGGCGCGCCCGCGAGCGCGGCGCCGGCCGCGCCAGCTCGCTGACCGCCCGCTCGCCGTCGGCGAGCGCCACGACCGCCGCCTCGACGCCCGCGGCGGTCTGGTAGCGATCGTCCGGCCGCACCGCAAGCATCCGCGCGACGATGTCGTTCAACGCGGGCGGCAGCGACGGCGTCGCGTCCGCGCGGAAGAACTCGCGGCTGAACGCCTCCACGATGTCGAACGGGTTCTCCGCCGAGTACGGCCGATGGCCCGTCGCCATCTCGTACACGATGATCCCGAGGCTGTAGATGTCCGACCGCTGATCGAGCGGGCGGCCGAAGAGCTGCTCCGGCGACATGTACGCCGGCGTGCCCGGGTGCATGACGCGGCGATCGGCCTGCAGCGTCCCCGCCGTTGCCATCGCGTGCGTCGAGGCAGACGCGCTCGCGCCTGCCGTCGTCGTCGCGTCCACCGCCGCGGAGACTGCGTGGGCGACGCCGAAGTCGAGGATCTTCACCGACCCGTCCGGCGTCACCTGGATGTTGGCCGGCTTGAGATCGCGGTGCACGATGCCCGTCGCGTGCGCCGCCGACAGCGCCGACGCGAGCTGGCGCGTGAGCTTCAGGATGCGATCGATCGCCAGCCGCTCGCGCTTGACGACGGCCGCGAGGCTCTCGCCCTCGACGTACTCCATGACAAGGAACGGCCGCTCCTGGTGTTCGACGAGGTCGTGGACGTTGGCGATGTTGGGGTGCGTGTGGCGCGCGGCCGCGCGCGCCTCGTGCAGGATGCGCGATCGCAGTTCGGCCGCCGGCGCCGGCGCGCTCAGGCACTTGAGCGCGACCTTGCGCTCGAGTCGCGTGTCGCGCCCCAGGAACACCCGGCCCATGTCGCCCTCGCCGATGCGATCGACGACGACGTAGGGGCCGATGCGATCGCCGGGGTGGATGTCGGGCGGCTCGCCCGCCTCGCCGCCCGTCGAGGCGCTGTCGAACGTCTCCGAGACGGTCAGCACCGTCTCGAGGAAGTGCTCGTCGTATTCGTTCAGGTAGGCCTGGACTTCGCGGCACAGCTCGGGATCGGCGCAGCGCGCGCGGACGATGGCCTCGCGCTCGCCCGGCGGCGACAGCAGCGCCTCGGCCAGCACGCCCTTCGCCTGTCGCCAGGCCTCCGGGTCCATGGCGGCTACATGCCCTGCATCTGCCGCCGCAGCCAGAGCTTGGCCGTCGCCCACTCGCGCTTGACGGTGGCCGGCGAGATCGCCAGCACCTCGGCGACTTCCTCGACGGTGAGGCCGGCGAAATAGCGCATCTCGACGATCTCGGCCTGGCGCGCGTCGAGCTCCGCGAGCGTCGAGAGCGCCGTGTGCAGCGCGAGCACGTCGATCGGATCGGCCTCGCGCGCCGGCGCGGCGACGCCGGAGATCGTCACGGGCTCGGCGGGGCCGGCGTCGCGCTTGACGGCGCGCCGGCGGCGCGCGTGATCGACGAGCACGCGCCGCATCATCTTCGCGGCGATGCCGAAGAAGTGCGCGCGGTTTTCCCACGAGACACCGCGCTGCGGCAGCAGCCGGATGTACGCCTCGTTGACGACCGCCGTCGGCTGCAGCGTGCGGCCGCGACGCTCGTGGCGCAGGTAGCCGGCCGCCAGGCGACGGAGCTCGCCCTGCACGCGCTCCATGAGCGCCGACTCGGCGTCGCGCGAGCCGTGCCGCCACCGCTTGAGAAGCTGCGTGACGTCGTTCCCCGTCGTCCTGGGGCCCGTCGCGCCAGAATTGCTCACGTGAGTGACGCTAGAGTAATTCGACGTTTCGCAAAAAGCCATAGAAAGAGACACTTCTCTGGAAACGCGCAGGATGGCGACGAACCGGCTCACGGGATCGGCCGTAGCGTCCCGCCCGCAGCAGGTTCCGTGTCGTGCAGGCCTTCAGGCCTGCCGGTCCGCGGACTCCTTGTAAGAATGGAAATCGTCAGCGAGTGGCGATGCCGGGAGGGAGCGCCGGACGCGACGGCAGGCGCGCGACGACGGCGTCGGGGCGCGGGGGCTCGAGGTGGCGGCGGACAATCGCCTGGCGCAGCCGCGTCCGCTCGTCGCGCGAGAGCGTCCAGTCCCACGGCTCGTTCCTGCGCAGCTCGCCCGCCGTCCACTCGCCCCGCATCAGACCGGTGCGCGCGTGCTGCACGCTCCCGAACAGCAGATGGACGATCTCGTGCGCCATGGCGCGCCCCAGCAGGCCGCCCTCGTCCACGCGTGCGAGCAAGGCGAGCGCCTGCACGCGGTCGGCAAACACGGTGGCCAGCGTGCCGGCGCGGCGATCGACGTCCACGTACGAAAAGCCGAGCGACGACGACGCGGCCGCTGGCGTGGACGCCGTGAGGCGGACGATGAGGTCGGCGGCGCCGACGGGCGCGGGGCACGGGCACTCCACCCACGCGACCGTGACGTCCGCGTCGTCCAGGACGCGTTCGGCGGCAGCTCGCGCGGCGGCGCGCGCCTCGGCGGACAGGCCGTACGCGTCGTACACACGCACCGTGAGCGAGAACGCGAGCGCGGCTGCCGCGAGCATGGCGGCCATCGTCTCGTCGCATGCGCGCGCGAGACAACGGGAATGTGACAAATCGACGCCGCGCCGGTGTGAATGACGGATGTCGGGGAGGAACGGCGCGCCGTGACGACGGGCGCGTCACGAACTCTCGCGTGTGCGCGCCCGTCTAACGCGCCAGAGACGTCCGGCTGACGCTGGACGCGACGAGGCCGCAGTGTTGACTGTGACGAATGACGGTCAGGCGGTGATGAACCGCACCTATGTGACGGTGCCCGTGTCCGCCGTCTTGACCAAGCCCGACGATACCCCGATAGTACCGTCTGTGGAACGACGCCCCTCCATCCCGGCGCCGCTGCTGTTCGCCATCGCCACCGCCTTCGGCGTGTCGTCCACGCTGCAGGCGTACTGGATGGACCTGCTCGCGCACGAGCAGGAGATGCCGCACGCGTTCGTGCACCTGCTCGTCCTCAATCTCGTGTACTGGTACATCCCCGCCGTCCTGTCGCCGGCGATCATGGCGTTCGCGCTGCGGCACCGGATCGATCGCAGCACGTGGATGCGCCAGGTGCCGCTGCACCTTCTGGGCGCGCTCGCCTACTCGGTGGCGCACACGGCGGTGCTGATTGGCTTGCGCGGGCTGATGCTGCCCGGCCGGCCGCTGCCGCCGTCGTACTCGAGCTGGCCGGCGTTGTGGCTGCACGAGTACCTCACGCAGCTCGACTGGCTGATGATGACGTATCTCTTTCTCATCGGCCTCGCCTATGCGCTCGCGTACCGCGGCGAATCGGAGGCGCGCGCGCTGAACGCGTCGCAGCTCGAGACGCGGCTCGTCGAGGCGCAGCTGCAGTCGCTGCAGCGGCAGCTCCATCCGCACTTCCTGTTCAACACGCTGAACACGATCTCGGGGCTGATTCGCACGGATCCCGACGGCGCCGACGCGATGATCGATCGCCTCGGCGACCTGCTGCGGATGACGCTGCACAAGTCGGGCATCCAGGAAGTGCCGCTCAAGGAAGAGCTCGAGGTGCTGCAGAAGTACGTGGACATCGAGCAGACGCGCTTCGGCAACCGGCTCGCGATCGAGATGCACATCCAGCCCGAGACGCTCGACGCGCAGGTGCCGAGCCTGCTGCTGCAGCCGCTCGTCGAGAACGCCATCCGCCACGGCATCGCGCCCAACGCGCGTCCGGGGTGGATTGCGGTGTACGCGTCGCGCGAGGGCGACGAGCTCGTCCTGCAGGTCCGAGACAGCGGCGACGGCCTGCCGCCCGAGCGGCTGATGGCGCTCAACCGCGGCGTCGGCCTCGACAACACGCGCTCGCGGCTCGAGCACCTCTATCGCGACCGCTACACGTTCACGTTCTCGAATCTCGAGCGCGGCTTCTGCGTGACGATCCGGATTCCGTTCCAGGCCGACGCGTCCGACGTCGAAGTGGGGGCCGCGTGACGGCGAAGATCCGCACGCTCGTCGTGGACGACGAGCCGGTGGCGCGCGCGCGCATCCGGGCGCTGCTGCGCGACGAGCCGGACGTGGACGTCGTCGGCGAGTGCGAGTCGGGCCCCGAGGCGCTCGCCGCCATCGAGCACGCGTCGCCCGATCTCGTGGTCCTCGACATCCAGATGCCGCAGATGGACGGCCTCGCCCTCGCCCGCGCGCTCGGCGAGACGATGCCCGCGGTGGTGTTCGTGACCGCGTACGACGAGTACGCGCTCGGCGCGTTCGAGGTGCACGCGCTCGACTACGTCCTCAAGCCGTTCAGCGCCGAGCGGTTCAAGGCGGCGCTGTCGCACGCGCGGCAGTACGTCACACGCCGCCGCAACGCCGGCGCGCCGCGCGCCCAGGCCGCCGAACGGCGCGACCGCCTCGTGATCAAGTCGAGCGGCCGCATCTACTTCGTCCGCACGCACGACATCGACTGGTGCGAGGCCGCCGGCAACTACGTCCGCCTGCACGTCGGCCAGCAGACGCACCTCGTGCGCGGGACCATGGGCTACCTCGAGTCGCAGCTCGACCCCGCGCAGTTCGTCCGCGTCCACCGCTCGACCATCGTCAACGTCGATCGGATTCAGGAACTGCGGTCGTCGTTCAACGGCGAGTACCTGATCCTGCTGCGCGACCAGACACGACTCACCCTGAGCCGCGGCTACCGCGACAGTCTGCAGGAGAAGCTGGGAAAAGCGCTGTAGAGATGAATCGAGACATTCGGCGATCCAGCGATTTGCTGATCTGAAATCACGATGTCGCCGAACCACGCCATGTCCCGATTCTTCCGGGTCACCGTGTCGCCCCCGCACGCTCCGGGTGCAGCTGGAGCTTCTGCACGCGCCAGTTGAGGATCTCGGCGACATAGAGCTCGTTCTCCGACGGGCAGGCGATCTCGTGGATCCAGCCGAACTCTTTGAGCTGCTTCCCCGCCTTGCCGAGGACGCCGAGGATCTTCCCGTCGAGCGAGACTTTGTAGATCCGTCCTGGGAACGCGTCGGCCGCGTAGAGCACCTGGTTCGGGCCGGGCGTGATGCAGATGGCCCACGGCGCGCCGGGGCTCATCGTGCCGGGCGCCGCGTTGGGCGGCAGCGGGTTGCCGATCGGCGGCTTCGCGTCGGCGGGCACCGGGACGTCGAGCTTGATCTGGCGCTTGTAGTTGCCGTCGCTGTCGTACACCTCGATGCGGACGTTGCCGCGGTTGGCGACGTAGACGTCGCCCTTCGCGTCGATCGCGATCGAATGCGGCGTATTGAGCTGACCCGGACCGCTGCCGGGCGTGCCGAAGCTCTTCACCCAGTCGCCGTTCTTGTCAAACTTCGCGACGCGCGAGTTGACGTAGCCGTCACTGATGAAGATGTCGCCGTTCGCCGTCCACGCGACGTCGGTCGGCTGGCGGAACTGGCCGTTGACCGGCGGCAGCGGCGGGTTGCGGTTGCGCTCCCACGGCTCGGCTTCTTTGTCCGACGCTTCCTTCTTCCGCCCGAACACCATCGTCACGTGGCCTTCGGGGTTGAAGCGGATGATCATGTCCGAGCCCTTGTCGATGGCCCAGATGTTGTCGTCCCGGTCCACGCGCACCGCGTGCGCGAACGCCCACGCGTAGAGGCCCTTGCCGATCTCTCGGACGTACTTGCCGTTCTGGTCGAACTCGAGGAGCTGGCTCGCGGCGCCGCCGTACGCGGAACCCGTGGCGCTGTTGGAGCGCGTGTAGACGAAGACGTGCCCCTTCGAGTTGATCGCGACGCCCGCGTCCTCACCGAAGTTCAGGTCGGGCGGCAGCTTGAAGAAGTTCGGCACCGAGTCGAACGGAATTTCCGGCACGGCCTGCTGCGCGCGCAGGACCGGGAACGCGCCGACGGCAATCAGCAGCGCGATGGCAAATCGCTTCATCACAGTCTCCTTCGTCACGTGGAACGGTCGGTAGTGTAGCGCGTTCGCCATCCGGCGATCTGGCGATTTGGTGATTTGGCGATTTGGTGCGTCAGCGTCAGCGGCGATCGACCAGGGCCGCGACGGCCTTGTGCGCGACGTCGGCCGGCGTGCGGCCCATGTCGTCTTTGACGTCCGTCCGCGCGCCGTGCGCGAGCAGGTAGCGGACGACGTCGGCGCGGCCGAGCTCCGCCGCGAGAAAGAGCGCCGTCTGCCCCTGGCGGCCGGTGAGCGTGTTCGTCCGCGCGATGCGCGCGGTGAGACTGGTGATGTCGGTGATGCGCGCGTCCACGTCCGCGCCGGCGGCACGCAAAATCTCCATCGTCTCGATCGAGAGCGCGGCGGCGTTCTCGGGCGGCCCGCCGCCGAGGACGCCCGGCGTGGTGCGCGTCCCGAAGCCGGCGGCCGCCATGAACGGCGTGACGCCTGAGGCGTTCGGCAGATCGACCAGCGCGCCGTGCGCGAGGAGCGTCCGCACCGCCTCGTTGTCGAACGTCTGCGCCGCGCGCAGGAGCGGCGTCGCGCCGGTCGTGAGCAGATCGTCGCGGAAGCGGTTGTCGCGCCCGCCGCGGCTCGGCTCCTTGAACGCGAGCTGCGGGTTGGGGTTCACGCCGGCGTCGAGCACGGCCTCGATGAACGCGAGCGACGCGGGCGTGCGGGCGCCGGGACGGCTGTCCACCCCGCCCCTCGTCGTCACCGCGACATAGAGCGGCGTGCGGCCCCACCAGTCCCACGTGTGCGGATTCGCGCCGTGCTGCAGCAGGTACAGCGCGACGTCGGGATGGTTGTTGTCGAGCGCCGTGATCATCGGCGTCATGCCGTCCGGGTTCGGCCGATCGACGTCAACGTGCGCAGCGACCATCGCCTGCACGCACCCGAGACAGCCGGCGCGCGCGGCATAGAGCAGCGGCGTCTGGCCGCCCGTCGGCCGATACTGCACGCGCGGCTCGCTGCTGATCTGCGACGGCCAGTCGGTCGCCTTCGCGCGGACCGAGAGGTCGGCGCCCTTCGACACGAGGAACGCCACCATCTCGGGATGGTTCTCGCCCGCGGCCCACATCACCGCGGACTGATCGCGGTAGCGCTCGCGGCGGTTGACGTCCGCGCCGTGCGCGACGAGCAGCGTGGCGACCTCGACGTCGCCAGTGCGCGCGGCGAGCATGAGCGGCGTCTGGCCGTCTTCGTTGGTCACGTTGGCGTCGGCGCCGGCCTCGAGCAGCAGACCGGCCAGCCGGGCGTCGGCGGCGCGCACCGCCTCGGCGAGCGGCGTCGAGCCGTAGCGATTCACGGCGTTCACCCTGGCACCGCGCTTCAGCAGACGATCGGCGATCTCGCGATCGACCCGATACGCCGCCCAGTGCAGCGCCGTTGTGCCGTCGGGCTGCGCCGCGTTGACGTCGGCGCCCCGCGCGATGAGCGCAAGCGCCTCGCGGCGATC
>CAZOIK010000438.1:0-7637 GCA_964579765.1 uncultured Bifidobacteriaceae bacterium | reverse complement strand
CGGCCGGGGCACGCTCGGCGCCACCTACGATCATCGCGCGCTGACCGGCTACGACGCGCTCGGCGTCATCCAGGCGCTCGCCGCCCCGGAGGAGATCGCATGATCGAGGAGATTCGCGCCAAGGTGCTCGAGCTCGCGCGGCGCCGCGGCGTCAAACGTCCCACCCTCACCGACGACGAGATGATTCCCGAGACCGGCCTGCTCGACTCGGCCGCGATCATGGAGCTCGTCGTGTGGCTCGAGACGCGCTTCGACGTGGAGATCGATCAGAGCGATCTGACGGTCGAGCACTTCGGCAGCGTGAACGCGATGGTGAGGTATCTCACCCGTGCACTGGCCTGAGGGCAAGCGGTTCGCGTTCACGATCTTCGACGATCCCGACGCGCAGACGGTCGAGGACGGCAAGCGCGTGTACGGGCAGCTCGCCGACCTCGGGTTCAGGACGACGCGCGGCGTCTGGCCCGGCCGCGTCGTGCGGACGCCGAACTCCAAGGGCGTCTCGTGCGACGACGCGGAGTACCGGTGCCACACGCGGACGCTGCAGGAGGCCGGCTTCGAGATCGGCTACCACAACCACACGCGGCACTCGTCCACGCGCGACGAGATCGTCGCCGGGCTCGACGTGTTCCACGACTACTTCGGCCACAACCCGATCGCGATGGCCAACCACTACAACGCCGACGCGATCTACTGGGGTCCGGCGCGGCTGACGCCGCCTGTCCGTGCGCTCTACGTCGCCGCGACGGCGGGCCGCACGAACGGACGCCATTTCGGACACGTCGAAGGCCATCCGTCGTTCTGGGGCGACGTCTGCCGTGCGCGCATCCGCTACTGCCGCAACTTCGTGTTCGCCAACGTCAACACGCTGGCCGCGTGTCCGTGGATGCCGTACCACGATTCGACCAAGCCGTTCGTCAACGCGTGGTACGCGTCCACCGAAGGCTCCAACGCACGGCGGTTTCTGAAGGCGCTGTCGGAGTCGAACCAGGATCGTCTGGAGGACGAAGGCGGCGCCTGCATCATGTACACGCATTTCGGCCACGGCTTCGTGGACGACGGCACGGTGTCGCCGCGGTTCACGGCGCTGATGCGGCGGCTCTCGGCGAAGAACGGCTGGTTCGTGCCCGTCTCGACGCTGCTCGACTATCTGAAGACGCAGCACGGCGTCGTGGACCTCGAGCCACGCCAGCGCATGCGGCTCGAGACGCGCTGGCTGTGCGAAAAGCTGTTCAGAGGGACGTCGTGAGCACGGCCGCCGCGACGTCGCCGCGCACGCGCTTCAGCATCGCGCCGTACGACGAGGTCCACGTCGCGGCCGTCCGTGCGTTCAACGATCGGATGCGTGCGGGCGGGGCGCCCACCGACTTCCTGCTGCCCGACCAGCCGAACGGCGAACCCGCGGCGCTCGAGCCCGCGCCGGTGGCGTGGACGAAGTACGTCGTCGTGGACGACGAGGGAGAGGTGCGCGGCGGGTTCCTGCTGATGACGCAGCCGGGATGGCTGAGCGGCGAGGTGCGTCCCGTGGCGAACTATCAGGCGCCGCTCTCCGAAGGCATCCACGACACGCGCTTCGGGATCGTCGGCCTGCAGATGCTGCGGCACGTGCAGCGCGCGTGGCCGCTGACGTTCGCCGTCGGGATGGGCGGCGCCGATCGTCCGCTTCCACGCCTGTTGACGGCGGCGGCATGGGACGTGCAGCCGGTGCCGTGGCTGTTCCGCATGGTGCGGCCGCGCCGCGTCCTGCGCGAACTGCGGTTGCTGCGCGAGCGAACGCCGCTGCGGGTCGCCGCGAAGGTCGCCGCCGGAAGCGGAGCGGCGTCGCTCGCGGCGGCCGTCGTGCAGGCGCGCGTCTGGCCCGGACGCCTGCGCGCGCGCCGGACGGTTCTCGACCGCGTGCGTCGCTGGGACGCGTGGGCGGACGACCTCTGGGCGCGGACACGCGACGACGTCGCGTTTGCCGTCGTCCGCGACCGCCGCACGCTCGAGTGTCTCTATCCAACGGAAGATGCGCGCTATCTGATGTACGTGCTGCGCGAGGGCGGCGCCGTCGTGGCGTGGGCGGTGTGTCTGAGTACACAGATGGCCGGTCACGCGCATTTCGGCGATCTGCGCGTCGCGACCGTGCTCGACGTCGGGGGACTGCCCGCCGCGCTGCCCGCGCTCGTGTCGAAAGTATCTGACGCCCTGGAAGATGACGGCGCGGACCTGCTGATGACCAATCAGTCGCGCGCCGACGTCGCCGCGGCGTTCCGCGACGCGGGCTTTCTGGCCGGTCCGTCGAACTACCTCTTTGCGGCATCGCCGGCGCTGTCGCGGTCCGTCGAAGCCCGCCGCGATCGCGTGCACGTCACCCGCGGCGACGGCGACGGCCGCATTCACCTGTAGCGCAGGCCTTCAGGCCTGCCAAAAGAGGGAAAAAGTCTTCCGCGCGCGTGAATGTCGCGCGTGTCCCGCTGCATTTCGACGGTCCGGTGTCGGGCAGGCGGCTTGCACTGTCAGGCTGGCATGTGCGGGATCATCGGGTACATCGGATCGAAAGAGGTCGTGCCGGTGCTGATTGACGGCCTGCGCCGTCTCGAGTACCGCGGCTACGACTCGGCGGGCATCGGCGTCGTCCAGGACGGCACGATCGAGCTGCGGCGCAGCGCCGGCAAGCTGTCGCAGCTCGAGGCCGTCCTCGACGAACGCCCCGTCGCCGAAGGTGCGTACGGCATCGGGCACACGCGCTGGGCGACGCACGGCGGTCCGACGGACGAGAACGCGCATCCGCATCGCGACTGCACCGGCCGCGTCCTCGTCGTGCACAACGGCATCATCGAGAACTACCTGTCGCTCAAGCAGGAGCTGCAGCAGCAGGGACACGTGTTCCGCACGCAGACCGACACCGAGGTCGTCGCGCACCTGGTCGAGCGCGAGCTGCGGGACGACGGCGTGGAGCACGCCGTGCGCCGGGCCCTCGGGAAGATGCGCGGCCTGTTCGCGCTCGTGATCATCTCGGCCGACGACCCCGACAAGATCGTCGCCGTGCGCAACGGCCCGCCGATCGTCGTCGGCCTCGGCGAGGACGAGTTCTTCGTGGCCTCGGATACCCCCGCCATCCTGAGCCACACGCGCGACATCGTCTTTCTCGGCGACGAGGAAATGGCCGTCGTCACCCGGTGCGGCGTCGCGTTCACGGATTTCTACGGCACGGAGATTCAGCCGGTCAGGCAGCGCGTCCTGTGGGATCCGATCACGACCGAGAAGGCCGGCTATCCGCATTTCATGCTGAAGGAGATTGCCGAGCAGCCGAACGCCGTGCGGCAGACCGTCGGCGGCCATGTGACGGCCGGATCGGGCGAGGTGTGCCTGAAGGAGATCGGCCTGGCCGACGCCGATCTCGCCGCCATCGACAAGGTGACGATTCTCGCGTGCGGGACGTCGTGGCACGCGGGCCTGGTCGGCAAGTTCATGATCGAGACGCTCGCGCGCGTGCCGGTGGACGTGGACTACGGATCCGAGTATCGCTACCGGAAGCCGATTGCCGGCGCGTCCACGCTCGCCGTCGTCATCACGCAATCGGGGGAAACGGCCGACACGCTGGCCGCGCTGCGCGAGGCGAAGCAATCTGGAACGCCGAGCGTCGCCATCTGCAACGTCGTCGGCAGCATGGCGACGCGCGAGGCGGGCGGCACCATCTACACGCACGCCGGGCCCGAGATCGGCGTGGCGTCAACCAAGGCGTTCACGTCGCAGCTCGTCGCGCTCTACATGCTGGCGCTGAAGCTCGCGCGGGCGCGCGGGGCGCTGACGGCCGAGGCGGCGGTGCCGCACGTGAACGCCCTGCTGCAGCTGCCGCAGCTCCTCGAGCAGACGCTGCAGCTCGGGCCGCAGCTCGAGACGATCGCGCAGGGCCTGGCCTGCCGCACCGACGCGCTGTTCCTCGGCCGCGGCGTCAACTATCCGATCGCGCTCGAGGGCGCGCTGAAGCTGAAGGAGATCTCGTACATTCACGCCGAGGGGTATCCGGCGGGCGAGATGAAGCACGGCCCGATCGCGCTCATCGACGAGCGCATGCCGGTCGTCGTGATCGCGCCGCAGGGGTGTCTCTTCGAGAAGATGATCGGCAACATCCAGGAGGCGAAGGCGCGCGGCGCGTCAATCGTCGCGCTCACGAGCGCGGGCGGCGCGTCGCAGCTGCCGTCGATCCTCGACCCCGCGCGCGACGCCGTCGTCCACGTGCCCGCGGCGCCCGAGCTCGTCACGCCGATCCTCATGGCCGTGCCGCTGCAGCTGCTCGCGTACCACGTCGCCGTCCGCCGCGGTTGCGATGTCGATCAGCCGAGGAACCTGGCCAAGAGCGTTACTGTCGAATGATCTGATCCCTGGTGCTTGGTTCCTGGTGCATGGTCCGTCCCGGATCCCAGGTCCGTCCCTGGTCCTTCGGTCCTTGGTCCTGACGACCATGGATGCGGACGACGGACTGAGGACCCGGACTTTCATTTCGGTACCGCATTGCCGGCGACATCCGACGGGTTGTCGGGCGTGTGCCGATGCGATCCGTCCGCGACCGGCGCGCCCGACGGGGACGGCGGGGGCGCGGCGGCGGTGTTCGCGGCGGTCGTCGCCGGCGGGCCGAACGAGGCGCCGAGATCCGCGCCGTCGAGACCCGCGCCGTGCCACGGGCTGCCCGCCACCAGCCGGTAGTCGCCGCCCGTGTACGACACGAACTGCGCTTCGAACTGCGGCGTCGTCGGGAAGGCGTTGCCGCCCGGATACTGGCTCGCGTTGCCCCCGGCGAAGACGTTCTGCGTGATCGTTGAGGCAGGCAGGAATGCGGTGACCGAGTCGTTGCCCGGCCCGTGCGACGTGCCGATGATGCCGTAGGTGTTCGCCTTCGCGAGGTTGTTCGTGAACGTGAACTGCAGGATGGGCGGGCCGTCGAGCTGCAGCACGCCGGAGCCGTGGTCCGAGATGATCGTGTTGTGATCGACCGTGATGTCGCGGGCGCCGGCCTGCATCAGCAGGAAGTAGCCGTTGCCGCCCCAGTGCTGGCTGTCCACGTCGGAGAAGACGTTGTTGCGGATCACGATCGCGTTCGTCTGCAGGCTCGGGTAGTTGTAGTCGTAGCCGAGGATGCTCACGCCCATGGCCACGTGCTGGACGAGGTTCTGCTCGAAGGTGACGTGATCCACCTGACACCACGGGCAGTGGCCGTCCTGGTTGCGGACCGTGAAGAGCACGGCGTAGCCGGACTGGCCGCCCTGCCAGTTGTACGCGAACGTGTTCTGGGACACCTCGACCCGGCGCGCGTTCTTGAATTCGATCAGGTTCTTCACCGACCAGCTCTGAGTGCGCCACGCGGTCTGCTTGACCACGAGGTTTCCGGAGATCGTGATGTCGGCCGGCACCAGGTTCGGGATCGACGGATCGGACCCGCCGAACAGGATGTTCTCGGCGGCGGCCTCGAGATAGTTGTTCGTGATCGCGTACGGCCCCGGGCCGTTCCAGCCGCAGATCGCCTGCGAGTCCTGCTCGACGACTTTGATGTCCGAGATGTACGACCCGGTGATCGTCGTGGACGCGCTGTTGAGCGCGATGCCGCGCTTCTGGCCCTTCGTCGCGTCGCCGTGGATGTAGACGCGATCGACGACGAGGTCGTGCGGTACCTGCGAGAGCTGCGACTGTCCGGGGCCGCCGTCGCCGAGCGTGACGAGGTCGCCGCCGCCGTTGCCGACGATCTCGACGAGCATCAGCGTCCAGTGATGCGCCCCCGGCGCCGTCTGCACGACGGGCGATCCGTTGGGCGACTGCAGCTTCGCGAGCTGCGCGGCGTTGTTCGGGTCGATCCGCTGTCCGCTCGCGGGAAAGCCCGCGTCGCCGTCGGTGCGAATCGTGATCATCGACGCGCCGCCTTTGTTCGGCAGCGTGAAGTTGCCGGTGAAGACGGCGCCGCGCGCGAGCGCGATCGTGTCGCCCGGCTGCGCGTTCATGATGGCCCCCTGCAGATTGCCTCCGGCCGGGACGGAAATCGTGGCGGCGGTTGACGCAGACGCGTAGAGGCAGGCCCCCACGCACACACTGAGAGCGGTGCGAAGTCTCTTCATTTGAATTGTCGTGGATCAGATCGGGGGAGCTCGCGCGGCCACGGCTGCGCTTACAGATCTGCCGTAGTGAACATACCTGATCGCTGACGTCGAAGCGATCAGTTTGTATGGATGAGATCGCGCGTGGACGTACGGCAGAGCTTCAGCTCGGCCGTTTGCAGACCTGCCTCACCAGCACAAGCCGCGATAGCCGGACGGACGCTCGGCTTCGGCAATCGGCAGCCGCACGAGATCGATCACCGTCTGATCGGGCCGCACGCGCGAGAGCGCGTCCACGAACTCGGGCGACTGGTTGCCGACGACGACGACTTCACTCTGCTCGAGCAGATCGTCGATCGTCGGCACCATGAGCGACGACAGGTGCGCGATCTGCTGCTCGATGTACTGTTTGTTCGCGCCGACCAGCCGCGCGATCGAGACGTTCCGGTCGTAGATCTTCAGGCGGAGTCCCTTGCCGATGAGCATCTCGGCCAGCGCGACCATCGGGCTCTCGCGCAGGTCGTCGGTGCCGGCCTTGAAGCTGAACCCGAGCAGGCCGACGCGCTTGCGTCCGGTCTCGAGGATCGCGTCGAACGCACGCTCGACCTGCAGGCGGTTGCTCGGCAGGATCGCCGAAAGCACCGGCATCTCGACGTCGAGCTCCTTGGCGCGGTACTGCATCGCGCGGACGTCCTTCGGCAGGCACGATCCGCCGAACGCGAACCCGGGCTTCAGGTAGTACGGCGACAGGTTCAGCGTCGTGTCGGCGCAGAAGATGTCCATCAGCTCGTGGCTGTCCACATCGAGCCGCTTGCACAACGTGCCGATTTCGTTCGCGAAGCACACCTTCAGCGCGTGCCACACGTTGCACGTGTACTTCACCATCTCGGCGACGCGAATGCTCGTGTCGATGAACGGCGCGTCGGTCGTCGCGTAGAGCCGCACCGCCGGCGACGCGTCCGCCGCGTGGTTGTGTCCGACGAGCGTCAGCGGCGGCTTCCGGAAGTCCTTGAGCGCCGTCCCTTCGCGCAGGAACTCCGGGTTCACCGCGACGCCGAATCCCTCGCCGTACGCTTTTCCGGAATGCCGCTCGAGCGACGGAATGACCATGCGATGCGTCGTCCCCGGCAGCACCGTGCTCCGCACGACGACGACGTGGTAGTGATCGACGTCGGCGATCGCCCGGCCGATCTGCTCGGTGACGCGCTCCAGGTACTCGAGATTCAGGCTGCCGTTGCGCTGGCTCGGCGTGCCGACGCAAATCAGCGAGAGCTCGGAGGCGCGCACGGCCTCGGCCGCGTCGGTCGTCGCGCGGAACGAGCCCGCCGCGACGGTCCTGCCGAGCAGTTCGTCGAGTCCGGGCTCGACGACGGGGCTGCGCCCGGCGTTGACGAGCGCCACCTTGTCCGGGTTCGCGTCAACGCCGATCACTTCGTGGCCGTCGGCCGCGAACGCCGCGCCGGTCACGCTGCCGATGTATCCGAGGCCAAAAATCGACATCTTCATCGTAGGGTCCTGCGCATTCATCCGTAGGGCGGGACTTTCAGCCCCGCCTCGGCGGCCCGGAAAGGG
>CAZOIK010000437.1:0-3201 GCA_964579765.1 uncultured Bifidobacteriaceae bacterium | reverse complement strand
CGTACGCCGCCATCTCGTAGTGCTCGGCGCGCTGCGCCGACGCGATGAGACACGCGTCCATGAGCGCGTCCTCGTAGTCCTCGTCCATCACGTCGCTGCCTTCGTCGATGATGCCGGCCATGCCGTCGCAGTGTTTGCCCTTGGCGCGCTCGTCGAGACTCGTGAACACCTGCTCGATCTTGTCCACGTGGCCTTTGGTCTCGGCGAGGTGATCCGTGAACGCCTGCCTGAGCTCGGTGGACGTCGCCGCCTTGGCGAGCTTCGGCAGCGCCTTGACCAGCTGTTTCTCCGCGTCGTACGCGTCCCTCAGTTCTTCGAGAAAGGCATCGTGGAGCGTCTGCGTCTCGGCCATGTGCGTCTCCTTGGGGAATGGGTATCTCTCAGGACGCTGCCGACGGGGTGCAAGGCCGGTGCCGATGCACCGCTCTTTGCAGGCGCTCCTGCCATGACATCACGGCTGAACGGCACGACATGGGCGGTTGCGGCGTGCAGCGTCGTCGCCGGCGCCGCGTCGATCATGCGAAGCGCGTGGTGCTCGTCGCGCGCGACGAGCGGGAACTGGGGCGGGCCAGAGCGGATCTCGAGGTGCGCGGGGTCGCCGTCACGACCGTGACGAGCGATCTCTCGTCGCCCGCGCAGGCCGAGCGGGCGTTATCGTCGACGAGTTCACGTGGTTCGCGATTGCCGGATCGCTGCCGCTGCTGTCGATTGGCGCCGGACGCGCCGCCCTGCGACGGCGACCGTGACGGGCGTCGCGGGTCGGCTGCTGCCGCGCCCGACCGACGGCGGCGACGGCGCGCGGAGCTACAGCGGATGGCAAAGCAGTTCCGCATGGGCGCCCTCGCGGCTCACCCGGCTCAGCGAACGGGCTGCGGCTCGGAATAACGAGATTCCCTGGCCTGCCTCCAGCGCCACGCCGACCCCACGATCTCGTCGAGCGACGTGCAGGACGGCGACCAGCCGAGCTCGCGCTCGATGCGCGCCGAGCTGGCGACGAGGACGGCTGGATCGCCCGCGCGCCGCGGCTGCGCGTCGATGGCGATCGATCGCCTGGTGACGCGCGAAGCGGCGTCGATCACCTCGCGCACCGAATAGCCGTGTCCGCACCCGAGGTTGTAGGTCGCCGATCGCAGGCCGCCGACCAGGGCATGGAGGGCCATCACGTGCGCGCGCGCGAGATCCGCCACGTGGATGTAGTCGCGCACGCACGTGCCGTCCGGCGTCGGATAGTCCGAGCCGAACACGGCCACCGGCCGCGCGCCCGCGGCCGCCTCGAGCACGAGCGGGATGAGATGCGTCTCGGGCGCGTGGCGCTCGCCCCGCGCGTCGGTCGCGCCTGCCGCGTTGAAATACCGCAGGGCAACATATTGAAGATCGTGGGCGAGTGAATACCAATGCAGTGCCCGCTCCACGGCCAGCTTGGTCTCGCCGTAGGGATTGGTCGGCCGCGTCGCGGCGGACTCGTCGATGGGCTGCGACACCGGCTCGCCGTAGACCGCTGCGGTAGACGAGAAGACGATGCGCCTGATGCCGGCCGCAATCATTGCGTCGAGCAGCGCCACGCTCGCGCCGAAGTTGTTCCGGTAGTACTTCCCCGGCTGGCTCATCGATTCGCCGACGAGCGACCAGGCGGCCATGTGAATGACGGCGTCAATCGGGTGATGCCCTAATGCCTCGCGGAGAGCGTCCGCGTCGAGCAGATCGGCTTCGACAAACTCAGCCGCGGCCGGGACGGCATCGCGATGTCCCTTCGCGAGGTTGTCGAGCACGATCGCGGTGTGGCCGTCGCCGATCAACTGGTCCGTGATCACACTGCCGATGTAGCCGGCTCCGCCTGTCACCAGGACATTCATCGCTGTCACTCAAGCAAAACCGCAGCCGCTGGATCGGATCTTGCGACTCATGTGTCGGTCGAACGATGCCGCAACCGGACGTCACTCCACTCATCAGTGGACGCGGATATCCGCGTCCACAGCTCGTGCGCAAGGACTGGATCTCTCTCAACGGGCCGTGGGAGTTCGCCATCGATCCCGAGGGCACGTGTCAGCGGCCGTCGGCCGTGCATTGGCATGAAACGATCGAGGTGCCGTTCGCGCCGGAGACGCGCGCGAGCGGCATTCACTGCACGGGGTTCTTTCGCGCCTGCTGGTACCGCCGTGCCGTTGACGTCCCGCCGCTGAAGCCCGGCGAACGGCTGCTCCTGCACTTCGGCGCGGTGGACTATCGCGCCACGGTGTGGGTGAACGACTGGCTCGCGGGGACGCACGAGGGCGGCTACACGCCGTTCACGATCGACATCACGCCGCACAACAACGAGAAGACCGTCACCATCGTCGTCCAGGCCGAAGACGATCCAGTCGAGCTCTCGAAGCCGCGCGGCAAGCAGGACTGGATGCTGCACCCGCACTCGATCTGGTACTACCGGACGAGCGGCATCTGGCAGACGGTCTGGATGGAGGTCGTGCCGCCGGCGTGGATCAGCCGGCTGCGCTGGACGCCCAACCTCGAGCGCTGGGAGCTCGGCATCGAGCTGTGGGTGGACGGCGAGCGGCGCGATTTGCTCCGCCTCGAGGTGAAGATGCGCGTCGGCGACCTGCTGCTGGCCGACGACACGTATCAGGTGATCTCGGGCGAAGTCCATCGGCGCATCGCGCTGTCCGATCCCGGCATCGACGACTACCGCAACGGCCTGCTCTGGAATCCGGCGGCGCCCGTCCTCATCGACGTCGAGCTGCGGCTGTGGGGCGGGCGCGACGAGCTGCTCGACGAGGTGACCAGCTACACCGCGCTCCGCGCGATTCACGTCGATGCCGACAGGATCGCCCTCAACGGCCGCCCGTATCTGCTGCGCCTCGTGCTCGACCAGGGCTACTGGCCCTCCTCCGGGCTCACGGCGCCCGACGACGATGCGCTGCGCCGGGACGTCGAGCTCGCGAAGGCGATGGGCTTCAACGGCGTGCGCAAACACCAGAAGCTCGAAGACCCCCGGTATCTCTACTGGGCCGATCGCCTCGGGCTGCTCGTGTGGGAGGAGATGCCGAGCGCGGACCGGTTCAGCGAGAAGTCCGTACAGCGCGTCGCGCGCGAGTGGACGGCGGCCATCGAACGTGACTACAGCCACCCGTGCATCATCGCCTGGGTCCCGATCAACGAGTCGTGGGGCGTGCCGAACCTGCCGATGAACGCGACCGAGCGCCACTA
>CAZOIK010000436.1:0-23930 GCA_964579765.1 uncultured Bifidobacteriaceae bacterium | reverse complement strand
GATCATGCCGCCCAGGGTGCAGCGGCTGTGCGTCGCCGGATCCGGACCGAACGTCAACCCGAAGCGATTCGCCGCGTGCCGCAGGCTGTCGAGAATGACGCCCGGCTGCACGCGCGCGCGCCGCGCGGTGGCGTCGAGCTCGACGATGCGATCCATGTACTTCGAGAAGTCGAAGAGCAGGCCGTCGTTCACCGTCTGTCCGGGAATGCCGGTGCCGCCGCCCCGCGCGAAGATCGGCACGCGCCGCCGTCGGCAGATCTCGAGCGCGCGCTCCACGTCTTCCGCGTCGCGCGGCAGCACGACGCCGAGCGGCACCATGCGGTAGTTGCCGGCGTCCGACGCGTACATCCCGCGGTCGCCGCCGCCGAACCTGACCTCGCCGCGTACGGCGGCGGCGAGCTCGCGCTCGAGCGCGCCGCGATCGACGCGCTGCCACGCCGGCGTGCCGACATGGTCGCCGTCTTCCGTGTGTCCGGGCGGAATCCGAATCTGAATGCGAATGACCTGCGTGTCTGCTGCGTTGCCGGTGTCAGCCGTCGCCATGGGTCGTATCCTCGCCGGGTGAAAGGAGATTGCCGCGTTCGTCGAACCGCATCGGCGCGGGCGCGTGGACGATCTCGAGCTTCGGGTTCTGCTCGACGTCGGGCAAGAGGGCCGGCGAGACCCACAGCTCGGCAAGCGACGCGGTGTTGCGGATGCGGCACACGCGCGGCGTGTCGCCGCACAGGGACGAATAGAGAGCCACTTCAATCGCGTCGCGATCGCTCGGCAACGCGATCGGCAGCGGGCCTTCGCGGGTGTTGCCGCCGGGCTCGGTGGCCGTCAGCAGGTTGACGTAGCTGACGAGCGGATCGTACGCGTCGGCAAATCGCGCGGTGACGAAGTCCGCCATGCCCGCGCCGAGACCGTTGCCAAGCGACGCATGCGTCAGCGACAGGACGACGATGCGGTGGAAGTCGGGGACGTGCGGCGCGTCGCTGTTGCGCCAGCGTCCGATGACGTTCGGGTCCATGCCCGCCCCCGACACGGTCTTGCCGAGCTCGTCCACGACGAGCACGTCGAGGGCGCCGAAGGGGATCGTCGCCAGATGGGCCTTCGCGATGTTCAGCAGGCGCGTATCGCTCTCGAGAAACGCGTCGTAGGCCGCCGGCACGACCTCGACGACGACCGGCTGGCGGAACGCGTTTTCCACGACCGCGACGCCGAAGAGCACGGGCGCGCGTGCGAGCTGGATTTTCGGCACCTCGCGGACCGACGTCCACAGGCCGTGACCGTGCGCCGACGCCGCGCCGCGCTGCTTGCCCAGGCCGATCGTGCTCATCTTGAGCAGGCCCGACGCGAGCTCGCCTGCGGATTCGGGATGCGTTTTCGTCCGGCCGAGGACGATGATGCCGTCGCACGCCGCGGCAATCCGATCGACGTGCGCGACGGCGCCGTGCGGCGTCTCGCCGACCGGAATCGTCTCCATCGTCGCTTCGACGGCGGCGCCGACGCTCTCGGGCGTGACGCCGAGGCGCCGGAGGATCTCGCGCTGGCCCTCTTCGACGGCACCGCCGTGGCTGCCCATCGCGGGCACGACCACCGGCGATCCCCCGGCCGCCTTGACGGCGTCCGCAATCCCCGAGAGGAGATCCACGAACCCGCCGATCCCGCGGCTGCCGGCCGTGATCGCAATGCGCGCGCCCGGCCTGACCTTCTCGCGCAGCCCGGCGGCGAGCAGCCGCTGCTGCACGTCCCCCCGGACGTCGGCGATGTGATCCGACGGCAGGTGCTGCCGCACGAGCGCCATCGGCGGCGCCGCGCGCCGCGGCAACGGCATGGTGTGGCGGGCCGTCAGATCACCTCCCGCACTTTGTCTTCGACGATCGTCTTGATGATCTCGCTGCGGTCGCGTTCGCCGCGCGCGAGCGCTTCGGCGAAGTGCCACGCCTGTTCCATCGTGACCTTGCCGGGCATCGGCGGCTCGTTGGGATCGACGAGCGCCTCGACGAGCGCGGGCCCGTCGTAGGCCATCGCGTCCTGCAGCGCGCCCGCGACCTGCGCCGGTTCGGTCACCGAGAAGCCGGCCGCGCCGCAGGCGCGCGCGTACGCGGCAAAGTCGATCGGCTGCAGCTCGACGCCGAACTGCGGGTTGCCTTCGAGCACGAGCTGTTCCCACTTGATTTCGCCGAGGACGTTGTTCTTGAAGACGACGACCTTGACCGGCAGCTTGTACTTCACCAGCGTCGCGACTTCGCCGAGCATCATCGTCAGTCCGCCGTCGCCGACGACGCAGATCACCTGGCGTCCGGGATACGCAACCGCGCAGGCGACGGCGTACGGCAGGCCGTTGCCCATCGTTGCCAGCAGCCCCGAGGCGGAGAACTGCATGTTCCCGCGAATCTGCAGATAGCGGGCGGCCCACGTCGTCAGCGTCCCGGTGTCGCAGCAGATGATCGCGTCGTCGTGCAGCAGTTTGTTCAGCTCGAAGGCGACGACCTGCGGCTTGAGCGGCGTGTCGGTGCGCGTGCCCTGTTGTTCGAGCAGCCGGTTCCATTTGCCCATCGACGCCTGCGCGGTCGTCAGGAACGAGCGGTCGGTTTTGGCGTCCACGAGCGGCAGCAGCGCCTCGAGAATCGGCGCGCAGTCGCCGACGAGCCCGACGTCCACGGGATGGCGCAGCCCGATACGCCGCGAGTCCACGTCGATCTGGATCGTCTTGCACGCGCCGGGCTTCGGGTAGAACTCGAGATAGGGGAAGCCGCTGCCCGCAATGACGAGGACGTCGCAGCCCGTCATGACGTCCTGCGACGGCGCGGTGCCGAGCAGGCCGAGCCCCCCGGTCGTGAACGGGCTGTCGTCGGGCACGACCGCCTTGCCGAGCAGCGCCTTGACGATCGGCGCGCCCGCGCGATCGGCGAGCGCGAGAATCTGCTGGCGCGCGTTCAGCGCGCCGCGGCCGGCCAGAATGGCGATCTTCGATCCTCTGTTGACGAGATCCGCCGCGGCCTGCAGCTCCGCCTGGGTCGGCAGCGGGTGCGCCGGCGCGTAGCCCGCGCCGCTGTGCTGCTCGACGTTCATGCCGGACGGCTGGTCGTCGCTCTCTTTCCAGTCCTGGATGTCCTTCGGGATCGTGATGTGCGCCACCGTGCGCAGGCTGCACGCGGTCTTGATGGCTTCGTCCACGGCACTGCGGACGTGCGCCGGCCCCATCACGCGCTCGCTGTAGGCCGCGACGTCCATGAAGAGCTTGGCGAGGTCTACGTCCTGCTGGAACTGCGTGCCGATGAGGTCGTGGAACGTGTGGCCGGTGATCGCGAGCACCGGCTGGCCGTCGCACTTGGCGTCGTACAGCCCGTTCAGAAGGTGAATGCCGCCGGGACCGGACGTTGCGAGGCAGACGCCGAGTCGGCCGGTGTACTTCGCGTAGGCGCACGCGGCAAACGCGGCGGCCTCCTCGTGCCGCACCTGGACGAACCGGATGTCTTGCTGATGGGTTCTGAGCGCCTCGAAGATGCCGTTCACGCCGTCTCCGGGATATCCGAAGATCGTGTCAACGCCCCAGTTGATGAGTCGCTCGATGAGGATGTCCGCGGTGGTAGGCATGCGGACCGAGCGTGCAGGAGTGATGCCCGGATCTGCTAGTGCCCGCCGAAGACGACGAAGCCGCGTTTGCGGAGGCTGTCGGCCAGCGCCACTTCCATGCGTACGGCCTTCTCATACGGCATCGGATTGAGGTGCGCGTAGAGCTTCGGCACCAGCCGCTCGCCGAATTTCCTGACGACGCGTGCGGCCTTGACGCCGTTCTTGTGGTTCTGGAAGCGTGCTTCCGGCGTGAGGCCGGTCATGCCCACGTAGTAGCCGGCCTTCCCGTCGCCCTTGGGGTTGCGCAGGTACACGACGTAGACGGAGTGATGACCAGCGGGCGGTGTCTTCCGAGCCACGGGGTCAGGACAGCCGGTCGAACTCATGCACGCGGCTGACATCGACGGCAATGCGTGACTGTCCGTCGTCCGTCGCCACGAACATGGATTGGAAGCGCGCGTTCCAGACGATCTCATCCGCACGGTACGACGAGCGTGCGTGCACGGTCTGCTCGGCCGCTTCGTCGATGCCCGAGAGCAGCACCAGGATCTCCGCCTGCGTGCGGGCAAGCTCGTCCGTCGTGCGGCCGGCCAGCGGGCTCGCGGCGTCGATCGGATGCACGATCGTCCACGAGAGCGGGAAGAACGTCACCTTGTTCCGTTCGAGCGCCAGCGGCGTGTACCGCCGGACGCCGACGCCGCGGTCGTTCGGCTCGACCGCGCTGAACAGCACCTGCGCCTCGAGCTGGATGATCTCGTTGCGCCGGCGGTTCACGAGGCGGAACATCAGCGCCAGGCCGCCGTTGTACGGCCCGACGATCGCGTGATCGCTGAAGAGCAGCGCCGCCCTCGGGCGCGTGAAGCGCGCGAACAGCAGCCCCGTCGCGAGCGCCTGATACATCAGGCCGACCAGCGCCTCGATCGTGACGAGCACGTTGGCCGGCAGGCCGTTCGGCGCGATCTGGCCGTACCCAATCGTCGCGAACGTCTGCACGCTGAAGAAGAACGCTTGCGCGAACCGGCCGCCGAGCATCGTCCGTCCGGCGCCGACGAGGGCGTTGGGGCCGCACGCGAGATACGACACGGCGAAGAGCAGGTTGAGGGCCAGATAGCTTGCGCCGACGACGGCGAAGAAGCCGGTCCACGACGTCGTCAGCAGCAGATGATAGGGCGCGAAGCTCTCGAAGAACCCGAGTCCCGAGCGGACGACGTTGAACGAGCCGTCGCGATTGAGCAGACGGTGACGGCTTTCGCGGCTGACGACGGATCCGAAGCCGAGATCGCGATCGCGCGCTTCTTCTTCAGGCGATCGGCGCGGCGCGAGCGGGCTGGGTTCGAACGGCGGCTGTGGCACGGCGCCGCATGATAGCGCGAGCCGCGCGGCCGCGTGTCAGACGTCGATGACGGGGCCGGGCGACGGAGGCGGCGGATGGGCGATCTGCTCGCGTCGGCGGAGCGCGACGACGAGCGCGACGGCGGCCGTCCACGTCGGCAGCATGTCGGTCAGGGGCAGGAACTCGAGCGCGAAGGTGGGCAGGAGCGCGACGTGAAACCCGATCGTGCGCGAGATGGCCAGCATCGCGACGACGTCGAGCGCTTCGTCCACGAAGGCCCAGCCGAACGGGCCGAGCGCGAGCTGGAGCAGATCGGTCGCGACGGCGATCGCGTACGCGCCGCGCACGCGCGACATCGTCAGCGCCGGTCGTTCGAGCAGACGTGAGAAAAACGTGCGAGTCATCGGGTCGTGTCGTCGTTCGGCGTCGCGCGGTGGTGCATCACCCATTGATCGCTGACCGCGCCGAGGTTGTCGGACGGGCCGTGGCGGAGCAGCAGGACACCACCGATGACGACGAGCGCCACTGCGCCGACACCGACCCACAGCGCGGCAGCGAAATGCATGCGCTAATCATCGGAAAACACGCGCCTCCGTTTCAAGCACGACAGTAAGGCGACAGCGCGACGGTCGCGGCGGCCCGGCCGGCCGCCTCCCTGTCCGGCGGCGTCGGCGCAGTCACGCGCCGTCAGCCGATGTTCAGCAGGCCCGTGCCGATGAACGTCGTCAGAAACCAGAGCGTCAGACTGGCGAGTGCGGTCCACCGTAACGTCTCCCAGGAGGCTCGTCGTTCCGCGCGCGTCAACACGGCGCCGTTGATCGTCAGCAGGACGACCAGCGCCATCTTCGTCCAGAACAGCCACGAGCCGAGGTACGTGTCGAGGTCCGAGGCGAAGAGCAGCACGCCGCTCACAAGGACGACCAGCAGGCCGACGAGCACGATCGCGTGCGTGCCCCGCACCGACCGCAGCACGAATCCGCGCTCCGCGTCGTCGCGACGACACGCCGTCAGGATGCCGCGATCCACCGCGATCGCGGCGCCGCCGCCCGCGACCAGCCCGCCGACGTGGGCGAACGTCACGCACGTGCGGACGACGGCGTGATTCGAGTAGAAGGAGCCCCAGTCAACCGCCGCGGCCCTCAGCGCGTCGAGCATCGGCGTCAGTGACTGCCCCCCGTCAGCAACATCACCAGGTAGCCGGCCGTGCCGAGACCCATCGAGACGAAGGCGATGTCGCGATGCGTCGCTTTGTTCGTGTCGAAGTTCACGAGCGCGCTGCGGCTGTGGCCGGGCGCGGACGCGGCGGATGCGACGAAGCCGCCTTCGGCGGCGAGCATCAGGATGCCGTGGACGAGCCGCTTCGCCCTGCCCGGCGCCTGATTGCTGTCCACCAGGTTCCACACGCCCGTGACGGAGTTGACGGCGAAGAGGCCGATCAGTCCGGCGCCGACGGCGCCGTGGACGCCGCGCGCCGTGCTCGTCAGGCTGTTCGGGTCGTGATAGAGCGTCTCGCCAAGCGCGAACTCGGCGCCGATGAGCGGGAGCGTGGCCCAGCTCGCGTATTTGTGGATCGTCGCGCGCGTCTCGTGCCCCTCGGAGTACTCGATCGCGACGGGGCGCGGCCCCTGCGCGTCGGGCGGCTCGAGCGCCAGCGACGTGCGTTCGGCAGCGAGGATGTCGGCGATCGGCGTCGCCGACGCGACCGTCAGCGGCTGATCCGTCTGCACGATGTCATCTTGTGCAGCGGCCGGTCCCGATATGGACAGGGCCGACAGGGCCACACACATTCCTGCAATCACAGCCGCACGTTTCGTCATGTCGCTCCTTAGATACGTGGACGCCGATGCCCGTTGAGCAACACGGCTGCCATCGGCAGACGGCGGCGCGTTCTCGGATCGGGACGGAAAAAGATCGTAAGGGTCGGGCTATAGTTGTGGTCACACGCCGTGCCCGGCTGGCTCACCGATCTCTTCGCGCGCTACGGCTACTTCGTCGTCTTCTTTGGAATCCTCTTCGAAAATGCCGGCGTGCCGGTGCCGGGCGAGACGATGCTGCTTGCGGGCGCGGCGCTGGCGCGCTTCGGCCATCTCGCGCTGTGGAAGGTGATCGTCGTCGCAATCGCCGGGGCCGTGCTGGGCGACAACATCGGCTTCGTCATCGGCCGGCGCGGCGGCCGGGCGCTGCTCGAGCGCGGCCGGCGGTTCGGCCTGAGCCATGCGCGCCTCGCGCAGTTCGACGCCTTCTTCGCGAGGCACGGCGCGAAGACCGTCTTCATCGCGCGCTTCGTGACCGGGCTGCGCGTCGTCTGCGCCGTGCTGGCCGGCGCGAGTACGCTGCCGTGGGATCGATTTCTTCTCTTCAACGCCTCCGGCGCGCTCGCGTGGGCGGGGACCTTTGGCGTCGTCGGCTACCTGCTGGGGTACAGTTGGGAAGCCATCGAGCGCTGGATCGGACACCTCGGCCTGATCCTGCTCGCCGTGCTTGCCATCGGCGCCGCGATTGCGTTCGCGCGATCGCGGGAGACGCCGCGCTGACGCCATGATCACACTCGCCTCGGGCCTGTCGTATTTCGATCTGGATTTCATGCAGCTGCCGCGCATCATCGCGACGGCGATCGTGCAGGGCCCGGGCGGCGTGGCGCTCGTCGATCCCGGGCCGTCGAGCACGCTGCCGCGGCTGCGCGCGGCGCTCGCCGCCGCCGGCATCTCGATGCACGACATCACGACGGTGCTGCTGACGCACATTCACCTCGATCACGCCGGCGCGACGGGCACGCTGGTGCGCGAGTTGCCCCGCCTGCGCGTCTCCGTGCACGAGAAGGGCGCGCCTCACATGGCGGATCCAACGAAGCTGCTGGCGAGCGCCGCGCGCCTCTACGGCGGCGACATGGATCGGCTGTGGGGAGAGGTGCGTCCGGTGCCGGCGGCGTCGATGGTCGTCCTGCAGGGCGGCGAACGAATGGCGGTCGCGAACCGGATGTTCGACGTCGAGTACACGCCCGGCCACGCGTCGCATCTCGTGAGCTATTTCGATCGCGAGTCCGGGATCGCCTTCGTCGGCGACACGGCCGGCGTCTGCCTGATGCCGGGTGGCGTCGTGCTGCCGCCGACGCCCCCGCCGGACATCGACCTGGAGGCGTGGCAGGGGAGCCTGGAACGCATCGAGCGGTGGCGCGCCGACACGCTCATGCTCACGCATTTCGGGCCGTCGTCGCCGGTGCCGGCGCATCTGAGCGCGCTGCGCGATCACATCGGCCTCGCGGGGACGCTCGTGAGGCAGTCGCTCGAGCGGGACGGCAGCGACGCCGATCGCGAGCAGTGGTACGCGGATCAGCTGCGGCTCGAGCTCACGCGCCGGATGAACGTCGCCGACGCGCACGCATACGAAGTGGCGGGCCGCTTCGACCTGAACTGGCGCGGCCTCGCGCGGTACTGGAGGAAGAAGGCCGCTACGCCGTAGCGCGCGTGCCGCTCTCGGCGGCCGGCGTCCGCGTCGTGGCCGCCATCGCCGGCGCGACGTCGATGGTCCGCCGACGCGGATCGACCATCAGGCGCAGCGCCAGGCACTGCGGACGTCCGGACGCCGTGGCGGGCGAGACGCGGTAGACGGCGGAGAGCACCCGCCCCGAGCGCAGCGACATCGGGAGATCGTCGCATTCGCGCACCGCGCGTTCGAGCTGGAACTGCACCAGGCGGAACATCGGGATCGAGACGGCGGAGTGGCACTCCACGTACACGCCGAACTCGCTGACGTTGCGCGTGACGACGCTGGCGAATCGCGTGGTGCCGCGCTGGTCTTTCCATGTCAGGCGCGCCGGCACGTTGATGGTCTTCCGCTCGGACGAGCGCTGCTCACGCACGGGCGATGGGGTCGGCGCGTCGGTCCAGATGTGCTTGTTCACGAATCCTCCCGAATACTCGGTGCGAAAGCGTAATCAAGTAGTGGACCACTCGAAGTATTGTGCAAGTCTCGTACGGTCATGTGTCCTAACGACTTTTATTTCAGTAACTTAGTCTGAGTTGTCGTGGCTGTGATTTCTGTGAAACTGATTACTGTGTATCCAGTTATCCTCAAGCTCGAATACTAAGTATCCGAGCGCATAGGCGGAATTGCGTCAGCCAGTGCGGCTGTCGGCTCGCTGTACAGCCGTGAAGAACGCTCGCGAGTCCATCGGGGCCACGGATCTCTGACCGGCAGACGGTGATATCTGACTTGCAGCTGGCGACATACGCGCTACGGCGGGCGAAACCTGCACTGCGCCTGGCAGAACATGCGCCGCGACGGCCGCAGGACGCGGTGCGACCGTCAGAATGTGCGATGCGGCCGTTCGAATGTGCGTTGCGAGCGTGCGAGCGTCCTCTGCACGGGCGCATCGGCACCCTGCAGACGAACAACCAGTGCAGCGCGCGTGCACGATCGTCGTCCGCACGGATCATCCGGTCGTCCGCACGGGTCATCCGGTCGTCCGCACGAGGCACACGGAAGCTCGCACGTGGCAAATGGCAGCTCGCACGAGGTTACGCGGAGCTCGCACTGGGTTACGAGCAGCTCGTAACGTGTCAATCGGTCATGTGCACAGCGCAATCGGACGTCGGATGGCGCAATTCTGTCCTCGTATGAGGACAAAATGGTTCCCGTGTAGGAGTCCTCGAGCGGCTTAGCTGGCCTCGGCGGCGACGTCGAGGCCGAGGCGGCGGAGCTTCAGGTAGAGACCGCGGCGAGTGAGCCCGAGCACCCGCGCCGCCTGAGAGATGTTGCCGGCGGTTCCGTTGAGCGCCGCCTGAATCAGCTCGCGTTCAACTTCTTCAATCGCGCTGGCCAGGTTGGTCGCCGCGCGCGGTGCGCGCGGCGTGTGCGGTGCGGCGGGGGCCGGGGCGCGCGTCGCGACGACCTCGGGCGACAAGTGGTGCGCTTCGATCGTGCCGCCCGGCGCGCTCATCGCGACGGCGCGCTGAATTTCGTTCTTCAACTGCCGCACGTTGCCCGGCCACCAATACTGGCTGAAGGCGTCGAGCGCCTCGGAGCTGAGCTGCACGTCGGGCTTGGCGAGGCGCTCGCAGGCGTCGCGCAGGAACAGCGCGCTCAGGTGCGGGATCTCTTCGAGCCGGTCGCGCAGCGGCGGCACGTGAATGCGGATGACGCTGAGCCGATAGTAGAGGTCGTCGCGAAACTTGCCTTCGGCCACGCGCTGCTCGAGGTCGGCGTTGGTCGCCGCGAGCACCCGGACGTCCACGCGCTGCGGCCGCGTCTCGCCGATCGGCAGGATCTCCTGCAGCTCGAGAAACCGCAGCAGCTTGGGCTGGACGTCGATGGGCAGATCGCCGATTTCGTCGAGGAAGAGCGTCCCGCCCGACGCCGATCGCACGAGCCCCGGCTGATCGGACACCGCGCCGGTGAAGCTGCCGCGCCGGTGCCCGAACAGCTGGCTGTCGGCCAGGTCGCGTCCGGTGGTCGTGCAGTTGTAGGGCAGGAACATCCCGGCGCTGCGCTGCGAGCCGACGTGAATGGCGCGCGCGACCAGTTCTTTCCCGGTGCCGCTCTCCCCGGTAATCAACACCGTCAGATCGTTGCCCTGCAAACGCTGGATCTGCTCGACGAGCCGCGTCATCGCCGCGCTGGCCGTCAGGAAGCCGGGCAGCAGCGGCTCGAGCGCGCGGTCTTTGGGGACGACGGCCGACTTGACCGAGCGATCGCGTGCGGCGCAGAGCGCGAACCCCTGCCGCGCCACAGAGGCGATCATGCGCAGCCGCCGCATGATCGGATGCCCGATCGGCCGCGGCGACGCGACGAGCACGAGCCGCTCGCCGTCGGCGTCGCGGCCGAGCGAATCGACGAACAGCACACCGCGCCCGTACGGCTGTCCGTTCGCCGCCGATCGCGCCATCGTGCGTGCCGTGTCCGCGTCCACGCCCGCCGCGGCGACGATGCGGATGTCGCCGCCGGGGATGCGCACGAACACGACCGCGGAGTCGGCCGAAGCGCCTTCGAGCATCGCGAGCGCGGTCTCGCGTCCCAGCAGATCCGGCAGCGCCGCGGCGTCAACGATGCGCCGCACGATCGCGTCGTCGGCGTCGGCAGGCGAGATGACGTATTCGCCCGAGCCGATTGTCGTGAGCAGGCCGCGGGCGGCGTGCGCGTCGCTGGAGTCGCGCGCCGCGCCGAGCTGCTCGAAGACGCCGAGCGCCTGCGCGAGATGCTTCTCGGCAATCGAGCGCGCGCCGGTCTGCGCGACGAGCCGGCCCAGGGCGAGATGACTGAGCGCCGCCTGATAGCGTTCGCCCAGCAGGTCGAGCAGCGTCGCGCTCTGGGCGAAGGTGTGGTACGCGTCGCCCGCGCTGCCGGTTTTCGCGTGCAGCCCGCCACGCAGCCGCAGGTACTCGCCCCATGTCGCCGGCGCCACCGTCGGATCGAGCGCGTCACCGGCGGCGGCAAGCCGCTGTTCCGCGTCGGTCAGCCGCCCGGCGGCCGTGAGTGCCTCCGCGGCGATGAGCGTCGCCTGGAGCGCGTCGAACGGCGGCGCGCCCGCCTGCAGGATTTCGTCGGCCTTCGCCACGGCGTCGTCGACGGCGCCGCGGCGCAGCGCCAGCCGCGCGCCGAGCACGCGCACCGACCACTCGTACCAGCGGCTGGTCTGCCGGCCGTATGCGCCGTAGGCGTCGCCCGCCCGCGCGAGAAAATCCTGGGCGGTCTCGTAGTTGCCGCGGATCATGTGAATCTGGGCGAGCGTGTCGAACACGGCGCCCGTGGTCTCGTGGAACTGGATCGGGCTGCGCGTCTCGAGCGCGCGATGCAGCACCTGCTCGGCGCCATTGAGGTCGCCCAGCCGGACCGAGATCTGACCGAGATTGGCCAGCGCAACGGCGAGCCCGTGACCCGAGCCGTGCGCCTCCTGCAACGCCACGCTGCGCTCGGCCAGCGCAAGCGCCTGCTCGTAGCGGTGCTCGAGCATCATGACGCCGGCCTGATTTCCGCAGATCGTCGCCAGCACGTCGTTGGCGTGGACGAGCGTGGCGAGCCGCTCGGCCTGGCGGAGCGCGCTCATCGCCTCGTCGTACTCGCCGACCTGCGCCAGCAGGATGCCCGACAACGAGTGTACGAGCGCGAGATGGCGCTTGTCGCCCGCCGCCAGCAGCGCCGACGCGGCCTTCGAGATGTGCTCGCGGACGATGGCGGTGTCGCCGACCTGGCGATAGCACTGCGCCAGCTCGTAGTGGGCGAGGCCGATGGCGCGCGGCTCGTGCGCGGCTTCCGCCTGCTTCAGCGCGCGGCCGTGGAGCGCGATGGCGCGCGACTGATCGCCGCGCGCGGAGGTCAGCCGTCCGTGCAGGCGCCAGAGCGTCGAGAGACGGACCGGCGCGACGTTGTCGCGGAACGTGTCCGGCGTGCGGCCCAGCGCGGCCGCGGCCTGGTCGAGGTCGTCCTGCTGCAGCCACGCTTCAGCCAGCGTCGCGCGCAGCGCCAGCTCGTCGTCTCGCGGCAGCGTGGATTTCAGGACCGGCGCGAGCATCTGCGCGGCCTCGGCGCCGTGGCCGCGCTCGAGTGCGGCGGCGGCGCGCGCGAGGAGCGCCTGCAGAGAGCTCGAGGGCATCTACCGCTTCGACCGCAGAGCGTCGAGGAACGGACGTCCCTTGGTGGCGAGGCGGGCTTCGAGGCGCGCGGAACAGTCGCAGTCGTTGCAGGCCCAGGCTTCGGTGCCGTTCAGATCTTTGCACCGTGAGCGCGCGTGCGCGTCCTGCACCTTGTCGAGGTGAAAGTACTCTTCCCAGTAGTCGCGTTCTTCGGCGAGCGGCGTGTAGCAGTAGCAGACTTCGACCCACTGCACGCGCCCGTCGTCGAGCGCGCGCGCGTCCTGCATGTTGCGGTCGTACTCGTCGCCGGCGACCGACCCCTGCCCCAGGGTGCCGTCGTCGATGGCGTCGGCCAGCGCCCGCTCCTGTCCTGGTTTGACGCGCGCCGTGACTAGATAGCGCATGGCGCCATTTTACGCCGACCGCGCGCCGAGCAACGCGTCGGCGAGGTCGCGCGCCAGCCCGCGATCCGGACGAGGCAGGTGCGCGTGGAGCGCGCGCCGGTGCGCCGCGTCGAGCGACGCGAAATCGCCGAGCGCCTGCGCGCGCTCGAGCGTCGCGAAGCTGTACGGCTGGCCGGGGACGGTGACGTCGCCGGCGGCGTCGGCCGTGATCAGCAGAAACACGCCCGTGTTGGGTCCGCCTTTGTGGAGCTGGCCGGTCGAGTGCAGGTAGCGCGGGCCGACGCCCGAGGTGGTCGCGACGTGCAGACGATCGCGGACGGCCACGCGCAGACGCTCGCACTCCGCAAGAACATCTGACGCCGGGCTGACATAGGCGAGCTGCGCGAAGTAGTCGCCGGGCCGCACCGTCGCGAGCAGCGCGCCGGCGTCACGGCTGCCGAGCGCGGTCCGCAGCGCCGCCGTCGCCCGCAGCTCGACGCCGCCGGCAAGCGTGAGATCGGCGGGCGTCGAGGGCAGCGCGCCCTGCGACGTGAACGCGCCGAGCAGACGCGTCGTCGCGTCCTTGGCCTGCTGCACGTTCGGCTCGTCGAAGGGGTTGATGTCGAGCAGCGCGCCCGCAATCGCCGTCGCGATTTCCCAGCGAACGAACTCGGCCCCGAGCGAGAGCGGATCGGTCCAGTCGATGTGGACCGTCGGCCCGAGCGCGGGAGACGACGAGGTGCCGGCCTGGACGAACAGGCGATCCTCTCCGTACACCGACGTCGCGCCGGCCGGCTCGCCCGCGACCGGCACGATGCCGACGCCGTTCTTGCCTGTGCTTTCCGCCACGAGTTGCTCGACCCACAGGCCGAACGCCTCGAACGGCCGCGGCAGGAGCAGCGTCAGCTTGTCGCGTCCCGCGCGCGCCGCGGCAGCCATGACCAGGCCGAGCGCGACGGCCGGGTTGTCGAGCGCGCGTTCGTTCGCCGACGCCTCCTGCAGCATCTCCTGGCCGCGCGACACGAGCGCGCCGACGTCCTGTCCCATCAGCGCGGCCGGCACCATGCCGAAGAACGACAGCGCGGAGTAGCGGCCGCCGATGTCGGACGGGTTGACGAAGACGTCGCGAAACCGCTCGGCACGCGCCCGTGTGGCCAGGCTCGTGCCCTCGTCGGTAATCGCGACGAAGTGGTCGGCCCACGCGGCGACGCCTGCGGATTCGAGCGTCGCCTGGAAGTGCGCCGCGAGCGAGTTGGGCTCGATGGTCCCTCCCGACTTGCTCGCGAGGATGTACAGCGTCGAGCGCGGCGGCGTCGCGGCCGCGCGCACGGCCGCGGGATCGGTCGAGTCGAGCATGTGAAATCGCGGCCACCCCGGCGCGACGCCGACAATCGATCGCAGCACTTCGGGCGCGAGGCTGGAGCCGCCCATCCCGAGAAGGACGACGTCCGTGGTGCCGGCGTCCTTGACCGACGCCGCGAACGACCTGAGCCGGTCGAGCGACTGTGCCATCAAGCGCGGCGAATCCAGCCAGCCGAGGCGGTTCGCGATCTTCGCCTGGACGTCCGGCGCCGGGCTCCAGAGTGAGGCGTCGCGCCGCCAGAGCGCGGCGGCGGCGCGGTCGGCGCGCGGAACGGAGGAGCGTACGTCTGCGTCGAGCTGGTCGAGCGAGAGCTGAAGGGTCGTCACTGGTAACATATTAATGAATGGCGCGCGGCTTCGAGAGCAAGGATGTCGAATACCAGCAGGCGGAAGCCGATCGCGAGCGTGCCGCGCGACCGACGCCTGGCGCGGGCGCCGCGCGCGATCTCGAACGGAAGCATACGATTGCGCTCGCGCTCGCCCGGTCGCGGGCGGATCTCGCGGTCGCGACCTCGACGACGCACCGGCGTATGCTCGAGCAGGCCATCGCGGATCTGGAGCGCCAGTTGAACGCGCATGACTAGGCGCCTCTGCGTCCTCGTGTGCGCGGCCGTGCTGGCGGCGGCGTGCGGGCAATCTGAGTCGCGGCCGCGCCGGGCAGCGGCCATCGCGAGCGCGGCGCCGCAGCCGTCGTCGGAGGCGCTGCCCAGACCGCCGCGGCCGCGAGTGGTCATCCTCGGCGACAGCTTGACGGCGGGCCTCGGGTTGCCGGAGCAGCAGGCCTATCCGTCGCTGCTGCAGCAGAAGATCGACGAGGCGGGGCTGACGTACGACGTCGTGAACGCCGGCGTGTCGGGCGACACCTCCGCCGGGGGCCTTTCGAGGCTCGACTGGGCGCTCGACGGCGACGTGCGGGTGTTGGTCGTCGCGCTCGGCGGCAATGACGGCCTGCGTGCGTTGCCGGCCGCGGAACTGCGCCAGAATCTTTCGAACATCATCGAGCGCGCGCAGGCGCGCCATGTCACCGTCGTCCTCGCGGGCATGGAAGCGCCGCCGAATTTCGGCCGCGACTACGACGTGCAGTTTCACCGCGTCTACCCTGAGCTCGCCAGGAAGTATCACGTCGCGCTGATCCCGTTCCTGCTGCAGGACGTCGCCGGCATCGGCCGGCTGAATCAACCCGACGGCATCCATCCGACGGCGGAGGGCGCGCGCATCGTCGCGGCCAACGTCTGGACGGTGCTCAAGCCGGTCCTCGCCGCCGCGGGTTCATGATCGCGCTGCGCGAGGTCTCGAAGACGGTTGTCAGCGGTACGGAGCCGTTGACGATTCTGCATCCGCTCTCGCTCGAGATCGCGCGCGGCGAATTCGTCGCGATCGTCGGGCCGTCGGGAAGCGGCAAGTCCACGCTGCTCGGCCTCATCGCCGGCCTCGACGCGCCGACCTCCGGCGACGTCTTGATCGACGGCGTCAACATCACGCACCTGAGCGAGGACGCCCTGGCGAAGCTGCGCGGCGAGAAGATCGGCGTCGTCTTTCAGTTCTTTCACCTGATTCCGTCGCTCACCGCGTTCGAGAACATCGCCGTGCCGATGGAAATTGCCGGCGCGCGCGACGCGGGTCCGCGCGCGCAGACGCTGCTCGACGAGGTGGGTCTGTCCGGACGGGCGCATCACTATCCGTCGCAGCTCTCAGGCGGCGAGCAGCAGCGGGTCGCGCTCGCGCGCGCGCTGGCGAACAACCCGCCGATCCTGCTCGCCGACGAGCCGACCGGCAACCTCGACAGCGCGAACGGGCGGCACATCATGGAACTGGTCCGCGACATCCACGGCTCGCGCGGGACCACGATCGTCCTCGTGACGCACGACGCCGAGCTGGCCGCGATCGCGGATTCGCGCCTCGTCCTCCGTGACGGCCGGGTGGTCGAGCACACATGAGGTTCGTGCTGGCGATGGTCGTGCGCGAGACGCGCGCCTCGTGGCAGCGGCTCGTTTTCTTCTTCGTCTGCATCGCGGTCGGCGTGGCGGCCATCGTGGCCCTGCGGTCGGTCATCCGCAGCGTGCGCGACGTGCTCGGCGGCGAAGCGCGGACGCTCATCGCGGCCGACGCGCTCGTCTCGACCACGCGCGAGTGGACGCCGGAGGCGCGCGCGTCGATCGACCGTCACCTGCAGGAGGCCGGCGCGACGGCCAGGACCGAAACCGTCGAGACGCCCACGATGGTGCGTCCCGCCGATCCGGCGCGCGTGGCCGCGCGGATGGTGGAGCTGAAGGCGGTGCAGCCGGGGTTCCCGCTCTACGGCGAGATGACGCTCGAGAGCGGCCGGCCGTACTCGCACGCGCTCCTCGAGCACCACGGCGCGCTGGTGCGGCCCGAACTGCTGGCGGCGCTCGGCGTGAAGGTCGGCGACTCGATTGCGATCGGCACGTCCACGTTCGTCATCCGCGGCGTCGTCGCGAACGAGCCGGGACGGAACCTCGGCGCCTTCTCGCTCGGCCCGCGCGTGTTCGTGGACTTCGACGACGTGCCGTCCACGGGCCTCCTCACGTTCGGCAGCCGCGCCCGCCGCGTCGTCCTCGCCCGCGTGCCCGACGAGACCCTCGACGGGATGATCGACGCGATCAACCAGGACCTGAGCGAGAGCTACGTCAGCGCCCGCTCGTACCATGCGACGGACGACGCGATCGGCCGCGACTTCGACCGCGCGGAAAACTACCTCAGCCTGGTCGGCCTGATCATCGTGATCCTCGGGGGCATCGCGGTGTCGAGCGTCACGCGCGTGTTCATCCTGCAGAAGATTCGCAGCATCGCCGTGCTCAAGTGCCTCGGCGCGACGACCAGACAGATCATGGGGGTCTACCTGCTGCAGGTCGTGTCGCTCGGCTTCGCGGGCAGCGTGCTCGGCGTCGCCATCGCGCGCGCCGCACTCGCGGCGATCCCCGCCGCGCTGGGCCCCTCGTCCACGTCGCTCCTGGCCGACGTCCACTACACGATTCCGTGGCGGATTGCGGCGCAGGGCATCGCGATTGGCGTGCTGATCTCGCTCCTGTTCTCGCTCGTGCCGCTGCTCGACGTCCGGCTGGTCAAGCCGTCGCTGCTCCTGCGCGACGAGACGCGCGCCGAGCGGCGCGACCCGGCGCGAATCGCCGCGATGATCTTCGTCTCGGGCGCGCTCATCGCCGTCGCGGCGTGGCAGGCCGCCTCGCTGCGCGCGGGCGTCGTCGTCTGCGTCGGGTTCGCGGCGCTGGCGCTCGTCCTGCTCGCGGCCGGCCGGCTGCTGGTGACAGCCGTTTCGCCGCTGGCGGGCGCGCCCTCCTTCCCGCTCCGGCACGCCGTGCTGCACCTGTCGCGGCCGGGCAACCAGACGCGCGTCATCCTGCTCGCCGTCGGCCTCGGCGCGTTCTTCATCGTCGGCATCCGGTCGCTGCAGGCGAGCCTGCTCGACGAGTTTTCGATTCAGGTCGCGTCGGACTCGGCCGACATGTTTCTGCTCGACATCCAGCGCGGGCAAGTAGACGGCATACGGCAGTTCTTCGCCGATCCAGCCAACGGCGTCGGCACGTCGCGTCTGATTCCCGTGCTGCGCGCCCGGATTACGGGCGTCAGCGGGCGCGTCACCACGCTCGACAGCTTCGACGACGTGCGGGCGCGCGGATCGCTGGCGCGCGAGTACACCGTCACCTACCGGGATCATCTCGAGGCGAACGAGCACGTCATCGACGGAGCGTTCTGGAAAGGGCCGTCGCCCGATCCCGAAGTCTCGGTGGAGCAGGGGCTGCACGAGCGCTTTGCCGTCAACGTCGGCGACGTGGTGCGGTTCGACATCCTCGGCCGGACGATCAACGCGCGCGTCACGAGCATCCGCGACGTGGACTTCAAGGACGCGCGCGCGGGCGGGTTCGTGTTCGTGTTCAGGCCGGGCGTGCTCGACTCGGCGCCGCAGACGTTCATCGCGCCGATCAAGGGGCCGGACGACGCGGCGGCCCGCGCGAAGTTCCAGCACGACCTGGTCGCGAAGTTCCCGAACGTCTCGGTCATCGACTTCCACGAGATCCTCGCGACGGTGCGCGACGTGATGTCGAAGGTCACGCTGGCCATCAGCGTGGTCGGCGGCCTGGTGCTGTTCAGCGGCGCGCTGATTCTCGTCGGCGCGGTGGCGATGACGAAATTCCAGCGCGTCTACGAAGCGGCGGTGTTCAAGACGCTCGGCGCCAACACCGGCACGATTGCGCGGATGCTGCTGTTCGAGTACGGCGTGCTGGGGCTTCTGGCGGGGGCCGTGGGCTCGGCCGGCGCGGTCGCCCTGACGTGGGGCGTGAGCCGGTACGCGCTCGACATTCCGTGGCGCGTGTTTCCGTCCGAGCATCTCGCCGGCGTCGGGTTGACGGCGGCGCTCGTGGCGGCGATTGGCGTGGTGTCAAGTCTCGACGTCCTCCGCAACAAGCCGCTGGCGACACTGCGCGCCGAGTGAAGAAATCGGCCGGCCGCGCGAGCGTGCTATCATCGACTGTTCACCCTCGAGGAGTTTCCAGCGCCGATGGACGTGCAGCACTTCAAGGACGCGCTTCTCAGGAAGCGCACGGAGATTCTCGGCACCGGCGGGATCAAGCCTCTCCAGGCGTCGATGGAGAACAACACCCGCCAGGGCGACATGGCCGATCAGGCCAGTGGCAACAACGAGGTCCACATCCAGCTCAAGCTGAAGCAGACCGACGCGAAAATTCTGCAGGCGATTGAAGAGGCGCTCTGGCGCATCGACAAGGGCACGTACGGCGTCTGCCGCGACTGCGGCGAGCCGATCGCGGAAGCGCGCCTCAACGCGATTCCGTGGACCCGCGTGTGCATCACCTGCAAGGAAAAGCAGAACGCGTGACCGCCGGCCCCGAGACGCTCGCGCTGCTGACGGAGTTCTACGCCGACAAGTTCGCGTCGCTCGTCCAGCACCAGGCGCACGCGCGCCTTGTGACGCAGTACGACGCGAACAACACGTATCAATACGTGATCAACCGCGAGGAACTGCAGCTCAGCTGGCTCGCGAAGGCGATTGCGGACGGGGGCGGCGCGGTGCCCGAGTCGGCCGCGTCAGTCTCGGCGCCGGCGGCGAAGGACGCCCACGCGCTGTTCGAGGACGACATCCGCCGCGCGCAGGCGTTTCTGGATCGCTGGCGTCCGCGCGTCGAGACGATGGAGAACGCGCGTCATCGCGGCATGCTGCGCGTCGTCCTCGGCGAGACGCGCGAACAGCAGCGGTTCTTCGAGCAGGCGCTCGCCGGCCGCACCGACCTGCTCGGCCGCCGCGCGAAAGCCGCGGGGCCGGCGCGCGGCGCCGTGCTGCCGTCGCGATGGCTCGAGTAGCGATCGCCCTCGGCAGCAACCTCGGCGATCGGCGCGCGCACCTCGACTTCGCCGCCACACGTCTCGCGTCCGTCTTTCCCAGCCTGATTGTCTCGCGCTACTACGAAACAGCCCCGGTCGGCGTGCCTGCCGGGCAACCGCTGTTCCTCAACGCCGCCGCTGTCGCCGACACCGACGCGGCGCCGCGCGCCGTGCTCGACACGCTCATGGCCATCGAGCGTGAGCGCGGCCGCGAGCGTCCCTATCCGAATGCGGCGAGGACGCTCGATCTCGATCTGATTCTGTTTGGAGACCGTGTCGTCGAGGAACCGGGGCTCGCCATTCCGCATCCGCGGTTCCGGGAGCGCCGGTTTGTGCTGGAGCCGCTGGCGGAAATCGCGCCGGCGCTCGTCGATCCGATCACCGGATCGACGGTCGCCGACCTGCTCGCGAACGTCGTGGGGTAGTGCCGGCGGGTCCGCGCGTTCTACGCGCGGGCGTCGCCTTCAACCTTGCGCATGGTGACCGGGGCCGTGACGTGCGCGTGCTTCGCGCCGACCGGCACCGGCACCGGCGAGGTCTTCCGGCCGGCGATCCACATCCGCATGTTCTCGATGTAGACGTAGTAGACCGGCGTGATGTAGAGCGTCAGGAGCTGCGAGACGATCAGGCCGCCGACGACGGCCAGGCCGAGCGGCCGGCGCCGAGGCCGAGCGCAATCGGCAACGTGCCGACGAGCGCGGCCATCGTCGTCATCATGATCGGGCGGAAGCGCACCAGACACGCTTCGTGAATCGCCTCGGCCGGCGTCTTGCCGTCCTTCTGCGCCTCGACGGCGAAGTCCACCATCATGATGCCGTTCTTCTTCACGAGCCCGACGAGCATGATGACGCCGACGAAGGCGTACAGACTCAGCTCGGTCTTGAAGATCAGCAGCGTCAGCAGCGCGCCGAATCCGGCTGACGGCAGACCGGAGAGAATCGTCAGCGGGTGCGTGAAGCTCTCGTACAGCACGCCCAGCACGATGTAGATGACGACGATCGCCATCAGCAGGATGAGGCCGAGCCCCTGCAACGAATCCTGGAAGGCCTGCGCGGCACCCTGGAAGCTCGTCGAGATCGTGGACGGCATGTTCGAGGCGGCCAGCGTCTTGATCTGATCGACGGCGTCGCCGAGCGCGAAGCCGGGCTTCAGGTTGAACGAGATCGTCACGGCCGGGAGCTGCCCGTAGTGGCTGACCGACATCGGCCCGACATCGGTCTTCAGGCGCGCGACCGAGTCGAGCGGGATCAGCGCGCCCGTGCTCGAGCGGACGTAGAGCAGCGACATCGCCGCCGGATCCTGCTGGAACTCCGGCGCGACCTGCAGGATCACCTGGTATTGGTTGTTCGGCGCGTAGATCTGCGACACCTGCCGGGTGCCGTAGGCGTTGAAGAGCGCGTTCTCGACCTGGTTCACGGTCAGGCCGAGCGTCGAGACCTTGTTGCGATCCATCTCGACGGTGACCTGCGGATTGCGGAGCTGCAGGTCGCTGCTCACGTCCTCGAGGCCTCCAATGGCCCGAATCTTGTCTTCCATCAGCGGCGCGTACTTGTAGAGCTCGGCGGTGTCGGTGTCCTGGAGCGTGAACTGGTAGAGCGCGCGCTGCCCGCCCTGCCCGGCGCCGAGGTTGATCGGCGGCTGGTTGGTCATGAAGGCGCGGATGCCTGGCACCTGCGCGACCTTGGGCCGCAGGCTCGCAATCACTTCGTCCACCGACTTGGTGCGCTGGTCGCGGGGTTTCAGCTCGACCCAGACGCGGCCTGAGTTCAGCGCGCCGCCGTTGCTGCCGATGGCGCCGACCATCACGTTGGTCGTGCTCACGTTCGGATCGCTGTTGAGGATGGCGGCGACCTCCTGCTGATGCCGCGCCATGTCCGGGTAGCTGATGCCCTGCGCCGCCTCGGTGTTGACCATGAAGCGGCCCTGATCCTCGCTCGGAAGGAAGCCTTTGGGCACGATGACGAACAGATACCCCGTGCCGACGAGCAGCGCGATCGAGACGGCCATGATCAGCGCGCGGTGCCGCAGGCACAGGCGAAGCGTCACGTCGTACGCCTTCAGCCACGAATCGAACATGCGCTCGAACGCGTTGTAGAAACGGCCGTGGTGCTCCGACTGCGGCGGACGCAGGAACCGGCTGCAGAGCATCGGCGTGAGGCTGATCGAGACGAAGCCCGACACCAGGATCGCGACGCCGATCGTGACCGAGAACTCGTGCAGCAGCCGGCCGACGATGCCGCCCATGAAGAGGACGGGGATGAACACCGCCGCCAGCGAAATCGTCATCGAAAGAATCGTGAAGGCGATTTCCTTCGACGCGTCGTAGGCCGCCTGCATGGGCTGCTTGCCCATCTCCATGTGGCGGACGATGTTCTCGAGCATGACGATCGCGTCGTCCACGACGAACCCGACCGACAGCGTGAGCGCCATCAGCGACAGGTTGTCGAGGCTGTAGTCGAGCAGGTACATCACCGTGAACGTGCCCACGAGCGACGCCGGGAGCGCGAGGCTGGGGATGAGCGTCGCCGACACGTTCCGCAGGAACAGGAAGATGACGAGGATGACGAGCACGATCGTCGCGAGGAGCGTCATCTTCACGTCGCGGACCGAGTCGCGGATCGTGGCGGATCGATCGTTCCTGATTTCCAGCGTCATCGCGGCCGGCAGCTGCTCTTCGATGCTCGGCAGCAGCGCTTTGATACGATCGACCACGTCCACGACGTTCGTGCCGGGCTGCTTGCGGATCGAGATCATCACGCAGCGCTCGCCCTTCTGCCAGGCCGCCGACTTGTCGTTTTCGACGCCGTCGTACACGTGCGCGACCTCGTCGAGCCGCACGGGATTGCCGTTCCGGTACGTGACGATCGTCGGCGCGTACCCCGCGGCCTTCATCAGCTGGCCGTTCGTCTGCACGACGAACGTCTTCTCGCCGTAGATCGTGCCGGTCGGCACGTTCGAGTTCGCCGCGGCGACCGCGTTGGCCACCTCGTCGATGCCGATCTTCTTGGCGGCGAGCTCGCGTGGATCGACGTCGATGCGGACCGCGTACTTCTGCGAGCCGAAGACATCCACCTGGGCGACGCCGTCAACCATCGAGAGCCGCTGCGCGATCGTCTGCTGCGCGTATTCGTCCACCATGGACAGGGGGAGCGTCGGCGAGCGGAGGACGAGCAGGATGATCGACTGGTCGCCCGGGTTGGCCTTCGAGTAGGACGGCGGCGCCGGCATCTGCGGCGGCAGCTGGCGCGCGGTCCGGCCGATCATCGACTGCACGTCCTGGGCCGCGGCGTCGATGTTGCGGCTGAGGTCGAACTGCAGCGTGATGTTGGTCTGGCCCTGCTGGCTGACCGAGTTGATGTTGGTCAGGCCCGCGATCGCGGCGAACTGCTTCTCGAGCGGCAGCGCGACGGTCGCGGCCATGGTCTCCGGGCTCGCGCCAGGCAGCGAGGCGTTGACCTGAATGGTGGGGAAGTCAACGGTCGGGAGGTCGGAGACGGGCAGCGATCGGTACGCCATCGTGCCGAACACCAGGATCCCCAGCATCAGCAGGGTCGTGGTGACCGGGCGCTTGATGAAGAGTTCGGAGAGATTCATGGCGTCACCTGCGACTCCTGCCCCTTGATGCTCACGTGGCTGCCGGCCACGAGCCTGAGTTGTCCGTCCGTGACGACGGTCTCCCCTGGCTTCAGGCCGGTCTTGACCACCGACTCGTCGCCCGCGGTGCGCTCGACCGCGAGCGGGCGGTACTCGACCGTGCGATCGGCCTTGACGACGTACGCGTACTGGCCCTGCTGGCCGACCTGCACAGCCGACGTCGGCACGACGACGGCCGACGGGTCTTTCGTCAACGCGACGACGACGTTGACGAACTGTCCGGGCCAGAGGCGGCGGTCCTCGTTCGAGAACGTCGCTTTGACCCTGATCGTGCCGGTCGTCTGATCGACGCTGTTGTCCACGAACGTGATGCGGCCGCGCGACGTCGCGTCCGAGTTGGGCGGCGCGGCATCGACCGACAGCGGGCCGAGCGCCATGAAGCGCTTCAACTCGGGCAGCCGCGACTCGGGAATCGCGAACGAGACGTAGATCGGCGTCACCTGGTTGATGACGACGAGCGGCGTGGTGTCCGCCGCGCGCACCAGGTTGCCTTCGTGCACCATGAGCGCCCCGGTGCGTCCCGCAATCGGGGACGCGATCGTCGCGTACTGGAGCTGCACCTTGGCGTTCTCGACCGCGGCGCGATCGGCCTCAACGGTCGCGTCGAGCGCGGCGGAGCTGGAGGCGGCCGTCTCGAGCTGTTCCGTCGTGGCGATGTCGCGCGCGCCGAGATCCTTGTAGCGCTGCGCC